>CAYOOT010000009.1:0-59005 GCA_964405665.1 uncultured Bdellovibrionales bacterium
ATACCGACCAAGACAGAGGCTGAGATGAAGGCTGAGGCGGAGACTGAGAACAGAGAAATTTGTAGCCCATAATACTATAGATAAATTTCATCAAAGGGGTAAAACTGGTTCTACTACAAATCCCCTTCCCCCTTAGCTGGCAGTTTACTTTTACCGCTTAGAAAAATATCCACTTCCCGAGCAGTTTCCCGACCTTCGCTAATTGCCCAAACTACTAAGGACTGACCACGCCGCGCATCCCCACAAGAAAAAATTCCTGGAGTACTTGTCATATAACGATGATCAGTTTGGATGGTTTTTTTCTCATTTAATTGAATATTTCCTTTTTCAATCAAGCATTCTTCCTCCACCCCAGAAAAACCGGAGGCAATTAAAACCAGATCTGCCTTCCAAAACTTTTCGCTATCAATTTTCTTCTCCATTTCTCTGCTGCCGTCAGGAAAATATTTCCATTTAATATCTACAGTATTTAATCCAATAACTTTTCCCTCTTTGCCTACAAAATCTGCAGTGGATAAACCCCACTGTCGGTCACATCCTTCTTTATGAGAACTGCTTGTTCTTAATACCATTGGCCAATATGGCCAATTATCACT
Source organism: uncultured Bdellovibrionales bacterium (assembly GCA_964405665.1). Classification (GTDB taxonomy): domain Bacteria; phylum Bdellovibrionota_C; class UBA2361; order SZUA-149; family CAZDWZ01; genus CAYOOT01. Next base: position 597 of record CAYOOT010000009.1, read on the forward strand.
TTCTGCCTTGTTGTCAGAAGGCATCGTTTTCCATTCAAATTGCGTTACGCTTTTAGCCCCTTGGCGATTAGCTGTTCCGATGCAGTCCGAGCCGGAATCCCCTCCGCCGATTACTATTACATCTTTGTTTGTCGCCAATAATTCTTTATTTTTTTCTCCGAACCACCAATGTTTATCCGAGCACCAACTTTTACTTTCGGCCACTCTGCTATTTTGTTGAGCGAGAAATTCCATCGCAAAATGTATTCCCTGCAGCTCTCTTCCAGGAATTTTCAAATCTCGGGCTTGGTAGGCTCCGATTGCCAGAACAACGGCGGCTGATTTCTTCTGTAATTCTTCAAGAGAGAGATCTTTTCCCACATTTACTTCGGTAAAAAATTTAATTCCTTCTTCTTTTAAAACATTGATCCGATAATCCAAAACAGTTCGATCCAGTTTGAAATCCGGAATTCCATATCTTAACATTCCGCCGATTTTATCAGTGCGTTCATAAACGCTCACTTCATAACCAACGCTATTTAATTGTTGAGCACAGGCTAAACCCGCTGGCCCTGAACCGACAATCGCTATCTGCAGATCGTTTCTGAACAAAGGTTTTTTAGCTTTAATCCAATTTTCATTAAAAGCGCGATCGGCAATGGATTGTTCGATATTTTTAATTGTTACTGCTGAATCATTAATCGCCAGTACACAAGATTTTTCGCAAGGTGCCGGACAAATCCTGCCGGTAATTTCAGGAAAATTATTTGTTTCTTGCAATTTTTCGAAAGCTTGATACCAGTTATCCAAATAAACATTGTTGTTCCATTCGGGAATATAATTACCCAAAGGACAAGCCGAGTGGCAAAAAGGTATTCCACAATCCATGCATCTGGCCCCTTGTTCTCTTAATTTGGCAGGAGGAAGTTGGACTAAAAATTCTTTAAAATGTTTTATTCTTTCTTCCGGCGGATATTCAAAGGGATCTGTTCTTTCGAATTCTTTAAATCCTGTAATCTTACCCATTCTTCTTATGCTCGCTGTTCAATTGATGATTCTTCTTTAAAATGTAATTTTTGAATTGCCCTTTTATATTCATAAGGAACTACTGAATAAAAATGTTTTATTGCTATTTCCCAATTGGCCAATAATTTCTGGGCTAAAGTGCTTCCGGTGTAAATTAAATGAGTTTTTAACATCTCTTTTAGATATTCAATGTCTGGTGCGTCGGAAATAGCGCTGACTTCCAAAGAATCACTCTGTAATTTATAGACCATGGAATTATTTAAAGGATGATAGAGCAAGGCTTGTCCTCCACTCATTCCGGCAGCAAAATTCCTTCCAGTAGATCCTAGAATAATCACTTTTCCGCCAGTCATATATTCACAACCGTGATCGCCTATTCCTTCAACTACAACTTCGGCACCACTGTTTCTTACACAAAATCTTTCTCCGGCAGTTCCTCTGATAAAACCTCGTCCGGAAGTAGCTCCATAGAAAGCGACATTGCCAATTATGACATTTTCTTCTGCTTTAAAGCTGGCTTTTTTTGAAGGATAAATAATTAGCTTTCCACCAGACAAACCTTTGCCAAAATAATCATTGGCATCCCCTTCTACTTCCATTGTCATTCCCGAAGGAATAAAAGCGGCAAAACTTTGTCCCGCCGAACCATGGAATTTAAAGTGAATACTATCTTCCGCTAGCCCTGCTGCACCATAAGTTTGAGAAATTTTTGCTCCAAGAATTGCTCCTGCAGTGCGATCGGTATTTTTTATTTTTAATTCTTCAAATACTTTCTTTCCTTCTTCTAAAGCCGGTCTTGCCAGTCCCAGAAGTACTTGATTATCCAAAGTATTTTCTAAGTGATGAATTTGCTTAATTTTATTTTTTGCAGAAAATTCCGTAGTCGGATGTTGATATAAGATACGGCTAAAATCCAAACCGCTGGCTTTCCAATGAGCCAGTGCCGGGCGGTAGTCCACTTTATCTACTCTTCCGCACATCTCTGCCAGGCTTCTAAATCCCAAGAGTGCCATAATTTGTCTTACTTCTTCCGCGACAAAAAACATGAAGTCAATTACATGTTCCGGTTTACCGACAAACTTTTTTCTAAGTTCCGGGTCTTGCGTGGCGATTCCTACGGGACAAGTGTTTAAGTGGCATTTCCTCATCATCACACAGCCTGAAGCAATTAAGGGGGCAGTGGAAAATCCGAATTCTTCGGCTCCGAGCAGAGAAGCAATAGCAACGTCTCGACCTGTTTTTAATTGTCCATCAGTTTCCAGAATTACTCGATCTCGCAAATTATTCATTACCAAAACTTGATGGGCCTCGCTTAAACCAAGTTCCCACGGAAGTCCGGCATATTTTAATGAAGATAAAGGGGAAGCGCCCGTTCCGCCATCTGATCCACTGATTAAAATTACATCAGCTTTTGCTTTGGCCACACCTGCCGCTATTGTTCCCACACCCACTTCTGAAACTAATTTTACACTTATTCGGGCATTGGGACTGGCGTTTTTTAAATCAAAAATTAATTGGGATAAATCTTCAATGGAATAAATGTCGTGATGCGGGGGAGGAGAAATTAAACCTACTCCCGGAGTAGAGTGTCTTACGGTAGCAATCCAACTATCAATTTTATGTCCTGGCAATTGACCACCTTCTCCGGGTTTTGCGCCTTGAGCGATTTTTATTTGAATTTCATGGGCATTGACTAAATAATGCGAGGTTACTCCAAATCTTCCTGAGGCGACTTGCTTAATCCCACTGCTTAAAGAATCTCCTTTTTTAAAATTTTCTTGGAGCCAAGGAGAAAGTTTCATTAAATTATCATGCTCTATGCCTTGCTCCTGATATCTTCTTTGATCTTCTCCTCCTTCGCCGGAATTGCTTTTGCCGCCGATTCTATTCATGGCAATAGCAAGATTGGCATGTGCTTCAAAAGAAATTGATCCAAAAGACATCGCCCCTGTTTTAAATCTTTTAACAATTTCCTTGGCGGGTTCCACTTCCTTTAAATCAACACTTTGTCCGTTTGCCCGGAACTCAAAAAGTCCGCGCAAGGTATATAGTTTTTTATCTTGATCGTTAATTAATTGAGAGTACTCTTGATAGGTTTTAGGATCTTTAGTGCGAACTGCATGTTGGAGTTTGGCTATAGTTTGAGGATTATTCAAATGCCTTTCTCCATTTCTTCTCCAAAAATAATGTCCGGAAACATCAAGTTCAAGAACATTGGAAAAAGCAGCTTGCATTCTTTTTGAGGTTTCTGCAGCAATGCCGTTTAAATCAATCCCGGCAATTCGAGAAATTGTTCCCGGAAAGTATTTTTCTGTCAGCGAGTCATTTAGTCCGATGATTTCAAAAAGTTGCGAACCAATATAACTTTGAACAGTGGAAATGCCCATTTTGGACATTACTTTAATCACTCCTTTGACTAATGCTTTAAGGTAATTTTCTGTGGCAACAGCAGGAGAAATATTTTTTGTATTATTCTCTGAAGCAGAATAAATTCTTACTACTTCCAAAGCGAGATAAGGACAAACTGCGGCAGCTCCATAGGCAAGTAAAGCGGCAACATGATGTACTTCTCTGGCCTCGGCGGTATCCACAACCAAAGAGCATGAACCCTTTAAGCCTTTTTTAGTTAAATGTTGCCAGGCCGTGGAACAGGCTAATAATGCCGGGATTGGAGCAAAAGTCTGATCTGCTTGGCGATCACTGAGAATAATAATAGAAGTTCCATTTTTAACTGCTTCTTCAGAATTTTTGCAAAGCCGTTCTAAGGCAGTAGCAAGATCTTCTTCTATTAGATTAAACACCAGATCAAGTTCGGTAGTTTGAAAATCTTTTGAATTGAGGTTTTTCAATATATCAAGGTCAGCATTACTAATAACGGGATAATCCAATCTGATCTTTTTAGTCTGTTCTTTTGATTCTTCAAAAAGATTGATTTGTTTACCCAGCAAAGAATAACTGGAAGTTACTATTTCTTCGCGAATGGCATCTAAAGGAGGATTGGTAACTTGGGCAAAAAGTTGCTTAAAATAATCATATAATAAAACATGTTTATCGCTTAATACGGCCAGAGGAATGTCTGAGCCCATTGAACCGACAGGTTCTTCGGCATTTAGCGCCATTGGAACTAAGAGGTATTGAATATCGTCCTGACAATAGCCGAATATTTTTAGAAGGGTATTTAATTCCAAAACAGGTTTGAAAAAAGTATTTTTCGATTTTACCTGTTCTTTCTCAATAGATTTAAGAGGAATTAAATTTTCGTCCAACCACGATTCGTAATCATTTTTTTCCGATAATTGTTGTTTAATTTCTTGATCGGGAATAATCCTTCCTTCTCTGGTATCAATGAGCAGCATTTTTCCAGGTTCAATTCTAGCTCGATATAAAATATTTTCTGCTTCAATTTCCGTTGCTCCGCTTTCCGAAGCAAGAATTAATTGACCATCTTTGGTTACGGTGTATCTGGCCGGACGAAAGCCATTGCGATCTAAAGTGGCGGCAACGATATCACCATCAGTAAAAGCGATTAATGCCGGTCCATCCCAGGCTTCCATCAAACAAGAATGATATTCATAATAGGATCGGCGCCGAGAATTCATTTCATAATTTTTTTCCCAAGCCTCGGGAACCATCATGCTAATTACTTGCGCTAAACTTCTTCCACCATGGTGTAAAAGCTCGAGCACTTTGTCGAAAGTTGCCGAATCACTTAAGCCATTTAAATTTAAAGGCAAAATTTTCTTTAGATCCTTAGCGTATAATTCAGATTTCAATAATGATTCTTTGGCTCGCAGTGAATTAACATTAGCTTTTAAAGTATTAATTTCTCCGTTATGACAAATGAAACGAAAAGGATGGGCCAATTTCCAGGAAGGAAAAGTATTGGTGCTATAGCGTTGATGAACTAAGGCTAAAGCTGTTTCGAAATTTTTATCAGCTAAGTCCAAATAGTATTTAGAAATTTGTGGCGCTAAGAGTAGTCCTTTATAGACAATGGTTTTTGAAGAAAGGGATAAGATATAAAAGTCTTTTAATTCAGGAAATTTCTTTGCCACTTCCGCTTCAATTAGCGATCTGATGATATACAGTTTTCTTTCAAAATCAGCTTGAGTTTTTAGATAATTATTTCTTGCAATAAAAATTTGTTCTATCGTCGGCTCAGTTTCTTTGGAAATATCACAAAGAATACCGCTATCCACTGGCACATTTCTAAATCCAATCAATATCTGAGCTTCTTTGGAAATTACAATGCTGATGATTTTTTTGATTTCTGCAATTAAATTATCATCCTTAGGAAGAAAGACCAGACCACAGCCATAATAAGTTGGAGCAGGTAAAGTGATGTTCTTTCTTTTAAATTCTTTTCTTAAATATAAGTCAGGAATTTGCAAAAGTATGCCTGCTCCATCTCCCGGCATTCCCACTCCACAACTTCCTCCCCGATGTTCTAAGTTGCTCAATAATTCCAAAGCTTGGTTAACAACGCGGTGTTCAGCTTTACCGGAAATATTAACAATAAAACCCACACCGCAAGCATCGCTTTCTGTCTCCGGAACGTACATGCTGCGAGTAGATTTTTGAGTAGACAATTCCCTTAGCTCCTTATGAACTTTATTAAAAAACAAAAATTAGAGATTATAAATTAGGCGCTTGGTTTAAGTCTCGATATTGATTTTCTGATCGACAATTGACTTAAGCAAATTTTAAAATTGAGAGTATTAAATAATTTGATTGCTGAGTAAGAATAGATATTTATACCATTGCTCATAACTATTAATAGTTAGCATAGTTTTTTCTTATGTCAATAAAATAATCAATTGGTAATTTCAATCCTAAGATAGGCTAAGTAAATACTATTGAATTAAGCAAGTATTTGCTAAGGATTTAATTTGTGGTATAGAGGTTTTCCTAAATAAATTCAATGATTGGAAAACAATGAAAGCTTCAGATATCAGTAAAGGTAAGATAATTATTTTCAAGGATGCTCCACATACAGTAATGGATTATCAGCACAGAACTCCGGGAAATAAGCGAGGATTTGTGCAGGTTAAGATGAGAAACCTTTTAACAGGAATTCAGACGGAGTTTAAATTTAGCTCTGATGATTCTATAGATTTAGCGGATGTCAGTAATTTTGATGCTACTTATTTGTATCATGATGATCTGGGATTTCATTTTATGAATACAGAAAATTATGAACAGATTTCTTTAGCCAAAGAGGTACTGAAAGATAGTGTTTATTATCTCCGCGAGAACATGACTGTTCAAGTAAATACTTTTAATGATTTACCGATTTCAATTAATCTTCCTAAAACTGTAGTGCTTACTATTGTTGATACTCAACCAGATTTAAAAGGCGCTACAGCCAATAACTCTCCAAAGCCCGCTCTGACAGATACGGGTTTAACTTTAAATGTGCCGGCATTTTTAAAAATCGGAGATCGGATTACAGTGGATACCCATGAAGGGGCATATCTAAGTCGAGCAGAATAAGTATCAATGAATAATAATACTGTTTTAAGAAATGAGGATCGTCAGGACAATTTGGATAATCTTCTATTCTCTAAATTAGAAAGCCCAGAAAAGGTTTCAACATCTTTTCTTGCTCTGTTTGATCAAGAGCTTTCAACAGAACAGCTGAAAAACCAACTGGGAATATTTAATAAAGAATATAATATTTTTGCCTTATACAGGACTTCTGAAATTAGAAGTGTTGCTGAGATTCTAGAAAAAATAGAACAATCTAATATCAAAAAAATAACTTTGTTTGTTACTGGGGAATCTTTTTCTAAGGCGGTTGAACTGATTCTCTTAGCACCGACCTTATTTCGCCGAGCGATTTTCGTTGATCCTATTTATAATAAAAAAATGAATTTCAAAAATAAGCTAATTAATTTAATAGAAAAAATCGTTCCCTTTGGTCTTCCCTTTTATCTTCCGAGGAAGGAAGCAGTTTTGCTCAATAACTTAATCAGACTTCGTTGTCCCACATTGTTTTTAAATTCCCCGAACAAAGAAGAAAATTTGAAAAAATATCTGCTCAAAGTCCCCAATGGAAAAACATTTAAGCTGAAATTTCCCTTCTATACTGAAACAGGAAGTATCAATCTGGAAGCTTTAAAAATAATCATGGATTTTCTGGAACAGCCGGTTAAGCGATCTCAGAAGCCGGAAAAAGTGAAAATTGATTCCCCTGTTTAAATAGCTCTATGGATAATTTATGGGATTTAATTTTTAGCTATTCCGTAAAGAGTCCAAGTTAAAGCAGGAATTCCATCGTGAGGCTTTTCTTCTGTCAGTAATAATTCCCAACCCGCGGCCGGAGAAGATTGTCCACCATTACTGTATAATGTTAATTCTTCACCAGAAGTGCTGATTACTTTTTCGATTCCTTCTTGGCGATTATCCCAACTAAGTGGCCTTTTTCCCGGTTCATATCTTGATTTCGTAACTTTGCTAATTTTAATTCTTCGAGGCAATTTATTTGTCGACATAAGATTTTGTTACTACTCCCCAGTATCAACTCCGCCATTTAATCTTTCTCTTAGTTCTTTTCCTAATTTAAAGGCACTCATTTTTTTAGGAGCAACCCATTTTTGCTCTCCAGTTTTGGGATTACGTCCCATATAGCCTTCATATTCTTTTACCATGAAACTGCCAAAGCCTCGGATTTCAATTCTGTTTCCTGCGGCAAGATAGGCTTTCATTTTATCAAAAATCAAATTTACGATATCTTCAGCTTGTAAATGACCAAGCTCACTTTTTTGAGCAAGACGTTCGATTAATTCTGACTTATTCATTTATCACCTAGCAATAATTTTTTTTAAATACCTCAGCCCAATCTTCTTTACATCTTACCTAGTTCGTATGCCCCCGATAGGAATCGAACCTACGACACCAGGTTTAGGAAACCTGTGCTCTATCCAACTGAGCTACAGGGGCAATCTTAGTGCTTAAGTTATAGTATTTCCTTTAAAAGGAAATTACCATTATTGCAAGCACTTAGATAGCTTTCTCTTAAAACCATCTCACACTTTATAGATTCATGTCAGCGAAAAAATCTTCAAAATTTTATTTAATTACATAAAGTTAGCTCTTTAAAAGATGATTAAAGAAGTAGAAATAATCTCTAAAAGCTGCTTTGATTGTGGCTAACCATTCAATTTAATTGAAGATTCTAGCAATTAGGCCAGTTAAACTTTCATTTACGCGGTATTTAACTTTGGGTTGGCTTTGCCCATTAAGAATGGGGTAAGGATCTACTGCCACGTATCTGCCAAAATTATCTTTTACTCTTATTTCAAAATGTAAATGTGGTCCTGAAGCATGTCCGGTAGAACCTACTTGAGCGATGTATTGCCCTTTTTTCACTGTCTCGCCATCGCTGACAAAAATTCTACTGTTATGGGCATAGACAGTTGTAAATCCAGTTTTATGTCTTAAGACAACAAGATTTCCATATCCGCTTAATCTATCTCCTGCATAAACTACTACTCCGCTATGAGAAGCATATACCGGAGTGCCGCTAGCACAACTAATGTCTATGCCGTCATGAAAATTTCCATTTCTTGGTCCAAAATCAGAAACTATTTCTCCAACGCTTACGGGCCAACTTAATTCTCCGTTCCCTTTGTCTTCAGCTCTGGGATTAACAACGATTTTTGCCGGAGAAGTTCTTTTCGAAGTTAAGATTTTTTCTGATGTGACATCACTCTGGGAACTGTCTGAATAGCGGTATCCAACAAGTAGTTTTTGGCCCGGTAAAAGCTCTTTGTTATTTTCAATATCGTTAATTAATAAAATAGAGTCAGGCTGAATGTTGTATTTTTTACTTATTGTATAAACAGAATCCCCGTTTTTTACATAATGATAAATTGGTTTTCTTATTTCACTGTGCTGTGCACCGTAGCCACTGATTCCACAAGAACAAAGAAGCGGAAGCATGATCATCGCCAGAAATAAATTTATTTTATAGTTAAAAAGCATGCATATTGCCAAGTTAAAAGCAAAAAAACCTAATTGTATATTTTACCTTAAGATTGAAGTTTTAACTAGAAAAACTTAGAGATTTTACTTCAAGGAAAATGAAGTGTAGGGGCAGGTTTTATACCTGCCCGGGATCGCCAAATATGTGGCAAAACGGGCAGTATAAAAACTAACATAAGTTAGTTTTTATGAAGACCTGCCCCTACATGCATATTTAGCTCTGAACACTTTTGCTAAAAGAGCCCGAAAAATCTTCCTTAATAAAACTTTCTACTACCGGCAAGACTTTACTAACAGCACTGGAGCTTACTTTCCAAACATCATAAGCTCTGGTCCCTCTTGCTAAACATTCATCAGGATTTTTTGCCAACCTAATCAAAGCCTTAGCTAAATCATTTTCATTTTTTACTACAAACAAACCACCTTTTGCTTCCAAATCTTCCACCACGGTTCTGACATTTCCCGTATGCGGGCCAAATAACACCATCACTCTTTGAGCTGCTGGTTCAAAAGGATTGTGTCCGCCGATATCTACCAAGGAACCTCCGACAAAGGCAAAAGAACCAAGAGCATATGAATAGGAGAGTTCTCCGATTGTGTCTAAAAGCACCACATCACGCTTTTCTCGAGCAGCACCTTTGCTGCGGGAATTAAATTTTATTTTATGATTGGTAAGCAATCTTGCCACCCGCATAAAACGTTGGGCATGTCTCGGAGCGATGAGCATTTGTAATTCCGGAACTTCTTTTTTTGCTTTTAAATAAGCTTTTATTACCAGTTCATCTTCTTCGGTACGCACACTGCCGGCAACAAAACAAGGACGATTGACATCAATTCCCAAAGATTCTGCATATTTTGCTCTTTCATTAAAAGGCATCGCTTGAACTTGTTGAGAATATTTAGTTGAGCCTACCACTAAAACTTTTTCTGGTTCTGCTCCAATTGCGATAAAGCGTTCGGCATCTTTTTGACTTTGAACAAGAATTTTTTGAAAACTTCTAATCAGCGGTTTAAATAAAAATCTTAACGCATAATAACGGGGAAAAGTATAATCGGATATCCGGCCATTGACTAACACGGTTGGAATATTTTTTTCTTTGGTAATAAACAGAAAATTTGGCCAAAGTTCAGTTTCAGTGATTACAACCAAGCGCGGTTTTACAACTTCTAAAACTCTTTCAATATAGCGCGGATGATCCAGGGGAAATAAGATTGCTTTGTCCCCGATTTCTCTTTTTTTTGCTTCAGCTTGTCCGGAAGTAGAAGTTGTTGTGACAAGGATAAATGATTCCGGATGTTTCTTTTTGACTTCTTTAATTAACGGTTGCAAACCGACAGTTTCTCCGACAGATGCACCATGAAACCAGATTACATCTTTCTCATGCCAAACTTCATCGAGCCAAGCGCCATATCCGCAGCGTTCATCTAATGTTTTTCTCCAACGTTCATTAAAAATTCCTTTGAAGAAGACCACCACAATAGCAATTCTTGCAGCCAAACTACTTAACATTTTCAATACTGCTTCTGACATCATCAGTTATTCTCCTACGGCAATTGGTTGCTGAAACTGCAAACGGTACAATTTATTATATTCGTGTCCAAAGTTCAAGAGTTGATTATGTGTGCCTTCTTCCACAATCTCTCCATGCTTTAAAACTAAAATTCTGTCTGCTTGTCTAATTGTGGATAGTCGATGAGCAATCACTAATACAGTTCTGTTTTTCATTAAATTATCAATTGCTTCTTGGACAAGCAACTCTGCTTCAGTGTCCAAGCTGGCCGTGGCTTCATCAAGTATAAGAATGGGAGCATTTTTCAGTAACGCTCGGGCAATAGCGATTCTCGCCCTTTCTCCTCCGGATAAACTAAAGCCTTGTTCACCAATATTTGTATCATAGCCTTTAGGGAGTCTTAAAATAAAATCATGCGCATATGCTGCTTTTGCTGCAGCAATGACTTCTTCCTTGCTGGCGTTTTCTTTTCCATAAGCGATGTTGTAAAAGATACTTTCATTAAAAAGAAAAGTATGTTGAGAAACTATCGCAATTGTTTGGCGCAGCGATTTTAAAGAATAATTTTTAATGTTTTCAGAATCGATAAGGATTTCTCCTTGGTTGGGATCATAAAATCTGGCCAACAAATTAACCAGCGAAGATTTTCCTCCTCCGGACATGCCGACTAAGGCAATAGTTTCACCAGCCTTGATTTTTAAGTTAACATTTTTCAAAGCGTAGTCTTTATTATTGTAGGAAAAAGCGACATTTTGATAAACAATATGTGGGGTTTTAGTTTTCAATTCAAGCGGCTGATTGATTTCTTCAATTTCTGACTTGGTGTCGATGATTTCAAAAACTCTTTCCGAAGCGGCCAGTCCTGTTTGCACAATTGTATTTACTCTGCCAATTTTTTTTAGTGGATCGTAGAGTAAAAACAAAGCAGTAATAAAAGCAATAAATTCTCCTTGTGTTCGAACACCGGAGATTACACTAAAACCTCCATAAAGAATAATTCCAGCGATCGCTAAACTAGCGATCACTTCATTGCTGGGACCGGAAAGTGCGCCATATTTTTCCGCTTTTCTAAAAACGTTGGTTAAATTCTCATTTTCCTTTTCAAAACGTTTTTGTTCAGAGGATTCATTGGTAAATGATTGGATCACTTTGGAGCCTAAGATGATTTCTTGCAACAATGAAGTTAAATTGCCAAAGTTATTTTGACCGATGCGACTTAAATTTCTTACTTTTTTCCCAAATTTTATGATCGGCAGTAAAGCCAAAGGAAAACCAATAAAAGCAATACAACCTAAAACCGGATCCAAATAAAGAGCTGCTATTAATAAAGCAATAATTCTAATGCCATCTCTGAGAATAGTACCGGCGGCATCTGTGAGAGCAGCTTTTACTTGTAAAGTATCATTGGTCATTCGTGAAACCAAAGTTCCCGAACTATTTTTTCCAAAAAATTCCGGGCTTAATCGCAAAAGATGGCGGCAAATATCGTTTCTGATATCGCGAACAATTCTTAAGCCGACACTGGCAATCAAATATCGTTCCAAGAAACCAAAAGCACCCCGCAAGACAGCAAAGATCAGAATAATAGACACCAGCTGCCAAAGTAAGGTTTCATTTCTGGCGCCGAAAATATCATCGAGAACTCTTTTTAAAATATAAGGAACTGCACCATCAGTTGCTCCATAAACGCCCATGGCAAAAAGTGCCAAAATAAATTGTCCCAAATATGGTTTTAAATAAGGAAACAATCGGCGGTATGTTTTCAATGAACTGTCTTGACTGTTAATTTTCATTGTTAACCTTATGCACAATATCTAAAGTAAGTTTTGCTGCTTTTTCTGAAGCGGTGTCTTGGTTATCTTTTATTTTCAAAGTATCACCGACTAATTTAAGATTTTGTCTTAATTGCAAGGAATGGCGAGGGTCTCCCAATATTTTTTCAACTTCTTGAGCAATGCGATCGGCATTCACTTGTTCTTGAAGTAGTTCCGTCACTAGTTGTTGTCCGGTGATTAGATTTGCCATTGCAAAATTTTTTACCCCTTTAACCAGTCTTCTGGCGAGAAAATGAGAGAATCTGGAAAGTTTGTAAATTACGATAAAGGGAATATTCGTTAAAGCAGCTTCTACCGTGGCGGTTCCGGAAGCAACAACTGCACAATCAGAGAAAGTCAAAACTTCTCGGGCTCGAGCAGGAACCAAGTAAACATCTTTATAATTTTTTGTCAGTTTTTCCAGCCATTGCAAAGGAAGATTTTGGGCAACGGGAATTACTGCTTGTAATCCGGGACGAGCAGTTTTTAGTTTTTTATATGCTTCAAGCATTGGCTTTAATAATTTTTCTACCTCGGCTTTTCTACTTCCAGGAAGGAGCGCTAAAGTCGGACAATTAGGATTTAACCCATAATTAAGAAAAAAAGTTTTTTTACTATGTTCAATAATAGTTTTATCTAAAAAAGGATGGCCTACAAACTCCACATCTACTGCATGCTTTTTATAAAATTCTTCTTCAAAGGGAAAAATACTTAATACCTTGGTAATATGTTTTTTTATTTGATTAATTCGCGATGTTCTCCAGGCCCAGATTTGTGGTGGAACATAATAAATAATAGGAATTTTTAGTTTAGAAATAAATTTTGCCAAATGTAAATTGAAATCTGGAAAATCTATTAAAATAACCACATCGGGTTTTCTTTGTTTTACAGCAGATTTAAGAACCTTCAGGGCGGAAAAAATACTTTTAATATTTCCAAATAATTCTGTAAAACCCATTACCGAGGCTGCTTTCTCGGAATCAACAATAATTTCCATCCCTGCTTCGCGAAGGAAAGTTCCGCCCATGCCAAAAATTTTCAAATTATTTTGACTTTTTAATAAGCTTTTAACAAGCTCCGCTCCATGATGATCCCCAGAGGCTTCTCCGGTGACAATCATGATTTGATTTGCTCTTAGAGCATCAGCACTCAAAGTCATTTCCGGTTTTAAATTAATTGCTGCTTCCATGTTTTTAACTTAATGTTGCTGCTAACATTGAGCGAATATTGGGATCGCTAAACCGGTCCAGACTGTCGGCGAATGCTGCGCGGATTTTTTGTACAAGTTCTAATGCTACTAAACCATCAACCCCGGAAACAATCGGCCGACTTCTATTAATAACGCAATCAATAAAAGAATTAATTTGATCTTCTAGGGCATCACGATCTTCAATATCGTATTCTTCCGTGGCAATTTGCGGCAGATAATTGGATAAAAAGTTATTTTTTTTACTATACATCTTCAATTTTTTATTACCGTAGTCCAAATTAATATAAACATCAGGTTGAAATATTCTTAAACTGCGTTCTGATTTAAAAGAAACTCTGCTTGCTGTAACATTGGCCACAGCACCACCTTGAAAAGTTAAACGGGCATTGGCAATATCGACATTTTTTGTAATAACGGGAATTCCCACGGCATCTACTTTTTCCAAAGGTTTGCCCACCAGATGGGCAATGATATCAATATCATGAATCATCAAATCTAAAACCACATCAATATCTTTTCCTCGGCCGGTAAAAGGAGAAAGCCTTCTTACTTCAAAAAACCAAGGGGAGCTAAGTAGTTTTTCCATTGCTCGGAAAGAGGGATTAAAACGTTCAATATGACCCACCTGAATAATTCTTTTATTTTTTTCAGCCAAAGCAATTAATTTTTTAGCTTCTTCAATGGAAACTGTAATTGGTTTTTCAATTAAGACATCAATACCGTTTTCTAGTAACCAAGAAGCGATTTCATAATGATAAATTGTATCTGTCGCCACACTAGCGCATTGTACGCCCATTGCGGGAAGTTCCTTATAATCAGCGCACATTTGAGTTTTGTTTTTTTTAGCTGCAGCATTGGCCGCTTCTGCTCTATTATCAACTACTGCCACTAAATCAGCTTTTTTACAGCGGGCATATTTCTCGGCGTGAAAACTTCCCAAATGCCCTACTCCGATTACTGCTGCTTTAATATTTTGAGTCATAAGATAATTTAATTCAGAGGCTATCAGTATTTATATTTAATCTCATCCCGGATTATGTTATTGAGCCCTCGTAGGTTTGGAGGCCGGATTATACTCCAGTTTTTGGCTTTTGGGAATTAAGCAGAACAAAAATGCTGTTATTTACTCTGTTTATAAAATTAACTAATAATATTAGTATATTACAATGAAAAAAATTCTTAAAATTTTCCTTAGTTTAATCGTTTTAGGAATAATCTTGATCGGAGCACTGCTTTTTTATATTAACCCCATTCTGGAGTTAGTAAAGCCTGAAATTGAAAATGCCATCTCCAAAAATATTAATCAGCAAGTTAATCTAGGTAAATTATCCCTTAATCTCTTTCCCGAAACAGTTGTTGAAGTAGCGGAAGTAAGACTTGCCGGTGGCGAAAAGGCGCAATTAGGAAAACTTCTCTTAAAAACTAATCTTTCCTCGCTTTTGGAAAAGAAGCTGGAGGTTACTGAAGTAAGTATCATTGAACCAAATATCAGCATTGTAAAAAATGTTGAGGGAACGATTATTGTGGAAGGTCTGAATTTAGCAAAGAACCAAGATTCTTCCGAACAAAAAGTTAAAACAGAGACCTCCCCGACAACTAGTTCTTTGAGTTTTAAAATTAAAAACGCCAATGTCAAAAATGCGACTTTTAATTTTCTCGATCAAACAAAAACTCCTCCACAACAAATTTCTTTAAAAAATATTAATTTAAATTTAAATGATGTTTCCTCAACAAGTATCAATGATTTAGCATTTTCCGCATCATTCTTGGATACCAAAGATAATCTTAAATTAACCGGAAGCGTCGAAAATTATCAATTTCCCTTTTCTTTTCAGGTAAAACTAAACTTAACATCACTTAATTTAGTAAAATTAAGTGAGATAGTACCGGAACTTGCTGCCTACAATTTGAAAGGTGATTTGATAATTGAAGCTGAGAGTAAAAAAACTGTGTTACAAGATTTGATGAAGCCGGAATATCAAGTAGTAATCTCCTTAAATAATTTTGGTACATCAATTAACAAAAATGGTTCTGCAATAAATCTCAAAGATCTAAATCTCAAAGTCCAATTGAAAAATGAAGAATTCATTTTTCCGGCAGCAAATATTTTTGAAGGAACCATTTCCGCAGATGGGAAATTTGCCAAGAATAAACTTTCTGCTAAAGTAAAAGCGCAAAATATCAATATCGGCCAAGCAATTGCAGCTTTCGGGGCAAAGAATTCCCTCAATATGCAAGGGAAGCTTAGTAATCTTGATTTAAATATTCAAGGTGATAGCAACAATTTTGCCACAAGCAATTCAGGGGATATTTCAGCCCTATTTAATTCCGGCGAGATTTTAGGATTTAATGTTCTGGGAGATTCGCTGAAGAAATTATTTGAACTTCCGCTTCTAGGAGCAGCCTTAACGACAATGATCCCTCAGGAGTATCTTCCAATTATCCAAAAAAATTCTACTGCTTTTGATGAAATAAAATTAGAAGCTAATTTTATTGCCAATAATATCAATGTTCGCAACCTGTTTTTAAAACATTTTCTTTATAGCCTTACTGCCGAAGGAAAAATATTAGCCAATGGCAATATGAACTTAAATGCTAAGTTAATCTTATCAGAATTGTTGATGGGAAAACTATTGGCCAAAGAACCAAAGCTTAAATTATTAACCGATAAGAACAATAATATTGTAATTCCTCTTTTAATCAAAAAAGAAGGAAGCTCTTTTATTGTTTTGCCCGATTTGGCCGATTTAGGAAAAAGAGCTCTGAATAATACCGCAAAAGAAGCTGCGACAAAAGCTGTCGGTAAAGCTTTAGATAAAGTTGCTCCCGGGCTGGGTTCAGCTTTAGACACATTATTTTAAAGACCACTGTAATTTTTAAAAAGATATTATGGATTTACAAGAAACCCAAACAACAAATTTAATCAATCAAAAGCTGACTGAAGTTTATCAACAACTCGGGGATCAACAGTTCGTTAATTTTGCCAAAGAATTTTATCATCGCGCCTCCATTGATTATTTGGAAAAAACCACAGTTCCCGGCCTGATTAAAATAGTGAAAGAGGCATTCATTTTTTTTGAAAATTTCAAAGAAGGTAAAAGTGAATATCTGGTTGAGATCAAACAAATCAGTCAAGAGGATACAAAACATAAAACTCAAATTATGTTTACGGCATTTTCTGATCGTCCGTTTATTGTGGATACATTGATTGAAACTTTAAAATTATTCAAAGTAAAGCAGTTTAATTTATTACATCCGATTATTTCTACTTTTGAAAATGAGCATATTTCTTTGACTTTTTTTGAAATTGAGAAACTTGATCCAAAAAAAGCTGCAAATATCAAAACGGAAATAGAACAGCGTTTTTCCGATTTGACTCTGGTGACCAACGATTATCAGGCCAATCTGCAAAAAATAGATCAGTTGCTCTTGAAACTGAGACATCAAGTAGAGAAAAAAGATCAGAATACTGCTGAAGCCAAAGAAACAATCAGTTTCCTCAAATGGTTGGGTGATGGAGGTTTTGTTTTTTTTGGATTGACTGACGAATTTGGCAAAACTCCTTTGGAAGGTGAAAAATTTAAACTAGGACTATTTAAAACAAGCACCCCTCTTTTGCAGGAAGAGTTGGAAATCGTAGCTCATTGTACCCTGGAACTTTCTCAAAAAGAAAACATTTTTAATTTTTCAAAAATACCAATTCTCAGTACAATTCACCGCTTAGCTTTTCTAGACCTAATCACGATAAAATTAAAAATTTCCGATAAAGAACAGATCGTTGTTTCAATTATCGGACTTTTAACTTCCAAAGCTCTTTCTCAGGAAGCCGGGACTATTCCTTTTATCAGACAAAAGTTACAGACCATTCTTCAGGATGAAGGATTAAGACCGAATACTCATGACTATAAAGAATGGGTTTCTATTGCGGGTTGCATTCCCAAAAGTGATCTTTTGCATTTTCCTTTGCAAAACTTGAAAAGTGATTTGAATTTAATTACCGATGTCACTTCCAATCCGGAAGTCCGTTGCCGCTTCTATTTAGACACATTTGGTCATTTTATTTCTGCCCTGATTGTAATGCCCCGAGATCGCTTCACAGGAGGAATTAGAAAAAAGGTTCAAGACTACTTGGAAGATGTTTTCAAGAGTAAAAATTCTTTTTCGGAATATCAAATTACGGCTGATGGCTATCCGCTTGCCGTTTTGCATGTGATTTTACCAAATTTTTCCCGGAAGCCCTTAAAACTTGAAGAAAAGAAAATATTAAATAAGATCAAAGAATTTATTATTACCTGGGATGATATTTTATCTTCATTTTTAATTAATGATCCCGCGCTGGCACACACTTACTCTAAAAATTTCCCCCAATCATATAAAGCGGTAGTTACTCCCACTGAAGCCGCTAAAGACATTGAGGTTTTGGAAACAATTAATCCCGATAATAATCTAGAAATTACTTTTGAAAAACCAATTTTAGAAAATGGTTTGGAAGCATATGATTTGAAAATTTACAAATATGGCGAAGGTCTTACTTTAAGTGCCGTTGTTCCCTATTTGGAAAATATTGGTTTTCAAGTAATCGATGAAACTTTAACTCAAATTAATAACTCAAAAGAAATTGTTACAACGATTCATAAATTTCGAGTTGGTTCAGCTCCTTTGGAACAAGAACAATTTGAAAAAATTAAAAAAGTTTTAATCCAAGCGTTAAAATTAATTTTCATCAATCGAGTGGAAAGTGATCGACTCAACCGATTACTAATCAATCCGGCGCTTAATCATCTGGAAATATCCTTACTGCGAACAATTTCTATTTATCTTTGGCAAATTAAAGCCATTTCCTCGGGAGAACTTGCGGCAAATGCCTTAATTGAAAATCCGAAAATTGCTGGAATGATTGCTCATTATTTTGTTTATAAATTTGATCCGGATCTGAAAATAAGCCTGGATCAACGCAAAATTGAATTACAGAAAATAAAAATACAATTTGAGGAATCTCTAAAATCCGTTTCCCAACTGACTTTCGATCGCGCCTTACGCCGGCTTTTTAATGTTGTTGAATCGACTGTGCGCACCAATTATTTCAGAATCCGCAATGAAACCAGATTGGCTCTGAAAATAGATTGTAAGCAGATTGAAAGCATGCCTCATCCGCGGCCATATTTTGAAATTTTTGTTAATGCTCCTGATTTTTCAGGGGTGCATTTAAGAGGAGGTAAAGTCGCTCGCGGGGGATTGCGTTGGAGCGATCGGGTGGATGATTTTAGGACGGAGGTTTTGGGTTTAATGAAAACTCAAATGATCAAAAATTCTGTGATTATTCCTGTGGGTGCCAAAGGTGGCTTTGTTCTAAAGCAACGCCCTAATAGTAATCCTGAATTACAAAATGCAGTTAAAGCTTGTTATATTAGATTTGTCCGATCTTTATTGGAAGTTGCAGATAATAAGAAAAATAATGTAATTATTCATCCGCATAATTGTGTTCTTTATGATCAGCCTGATCCTTATTTTGTAGTGGCGGCAGATCGTGGAACTGCTACTTTCAGTGATACAGCCAATTCTATTGCGATTAATGAATTTGATTTTTGGTTAGGCGATGCTTTTGCCTCGGGCGGAAGCAATGGTTATGACCATAAAAAACTGGCGATTACTTCCAGAGGCGTTTGGGAAGTGGTATGCCGCCATTTTAGAGAAATCGGTGTTGATCCTGAACTGCAAGAGTTTACTCTTGTGGGAATTGGGGATATGTCCGGAGATGTTTTTGGCAATGGGTTGCTCAGAAGCAGGAAAGCTAAACTTCTTGCTGCTTTTGATCATCGACATATTTTTATCGATCCTAATCCTAATCCGGAAATTTCCTTTAATGAAAGAAAAAGACTCTTTGACTTACCTCAATCCTCTTGGAAAGATTATAATCAAGCTTTAATCAGTAAAGGTGGAGGGATATTCGATAGAAATGCCAAAGAAATTTCCCTTAGTCCGGAATTGAAAAAAGCTTTAGTTGTGGAAGAAACTTTATTATCAGGACAAGAACTGATTCGTTCAATTTTAAAAGCACCAGTTGATTTAATATGGAACGGCGGTATCGGGACTTATGTTAAATCATCCGACGAAGATCATTTAAATGTAGGAGATCGCACTAATGATGATGTGCGAGTAGATGCCAATGAACTGCGAGCCAAAATGGTCGGGGAAGGCGGAAATCTCGGTTTCACTCAAAAAGCAAGAATTGAATATTCCAAAATGGGCGGAAGAATAAATACTGATGCCGTGGATAATTCCGGAGGTGTGAATCTTTCAGATTTAGAAGTGAACATTAAGATTTTGCTTAGTCTTCCCTGCTCTCGTGGTGAGTTAAGTTTTGAAGATAGAAATAAATTATTAGCTAGCTTAGCGGAAGATATTTGTCTGAAAGTTGTCAAAAGAAATCGCACTCAGAGTTTAGCACTTAGTTTGGGAGTAAAGGTCAGCAGAAAAAGAATGAGTTATATAAAAGCGCTTATCGCTTTTTATGCCAAAACAGGTTTTATCGATCGCGACAAGGAAGCTTTACCTAGCGATGAAGAAATCACCCATCGCCGGGAGTTAAAAGCGGGTTTAACCAGACCGGAATTAGCTGTGATCATTGGTTATACCAAGATGAATTTGTTTGAGACGATTGTTGAATCGACTATCCCCGACGATAATTATTTGGAAGATGTCCTAGTCGGATATTTCCCTAAAGAATTAAGAAAAAAATATTATCAAGATATTCTCAATCACCCACTGCGTCGGGAAATAATTGCCACCGAAATTGCTAATTCCCTTGTGGAGCGTGTCGGTTCAACTTTTGTGATGAGAACTTCTATTGAAACTGGAATGCCTAAGTCCGAAGTGATTAAAGCTTATCTGGCAGTTTCGGCAATTCTTAATGAAGAAAAAATAGTGGAGCAACTTGATGCTTTTGATAATCCCATCACTACCAGATTGCATCTGACTATTTTGCTTAATTTGTCTTCGGCGATGGATAATATGGTGCGCTGGCTTTTGGATACGCATAAAGTTTATTTGTCCTTGGAAGAAATAATTAAAAGATACCAGGTATCGTTTCAGCAATTGATTGCTTCAATTGAGAGTTTCCTTAAGCAAGTAGAAAAAGGAATTGTTCGGGAGCAAGTAACTAAATTAATTATGAATGGTTTCCCCAGAGACTTGGCCAATATGGTTTCTTCCTTGGAGTATGGCAGTGTTTTACTTGATATCATTGAAGTCTCTAACGTCACTAAAAAAGATGTTTTAGAAATTTCGGATTTATTTTCCAATCTTTATGAGGCTTTTAATATTAGAACTTTAATTGATAAAGTTAAGACCTTTGAGCCCAAAGATCGTTGGGAATTAAATGCCACCAGAACATTAATGGCAAATTTAAGAATTTCCATGGCTAAATTGGCAATGGTAATTATTCAAAAATCTAACAGCACGAAGGTAGAAGCGATTGAAAAATATCTGGAAACACAAAAAGAAAGTGTACAGCATTTCAACGCCGTTTATGAAGAATTAGTCAGCCAGGAAATTACTGTGGCCATGCTTTTAGTGATCAGTAATCAGCTATTTTCTTTGTCTAGGAGTTAAATCTGAATTGGAGATTAAGCGGACTAAAGGGTACGTCACCCTTCAGTCTGCTTATTACCAAGACTTGTTAAATATCATAAATAAAATCAATAGCTGTTCTTTATGACTTTTCTGTAAGGAACTAATTACAATCTAATTTCAGAAGATGTGGTGTTGTAAGCAAATAATATCCGCCAAACATTTAATGCAGCTTCATGCTCAAACATCAGTTGATCAGGAACTGCCACAAGATCCTCTGGCACGATACAGGTATATCCGCGATGGTAAGCACTCCTCAATGTAGAATCGACACAGCGTGAGGTGAGAACTCCAGAAAATATAAGAGATTTAATTTGATGTGCTTTCAGAACATTTTCTAGTAAAGGGGTTTCTATTCCTTTATTTTTCAAAATCTCATAACTTTCTTTTGTAACAAAGGCATCATAAGAATTTTTGATGATTTGAACATCCTCGGTCTGAGGTGCAACGCCAAAATATTCGAAGCCTTTCGTTTGAGGTACGCAGAGTATGGAAGGATTAGCAAAAGATGTAATTTTTGCTGCTGCATTTTTTAACATATATTCGGGATCTTCGATCATTCGTATAAAAATTACTAATATTCCTTGATCGCGTATAAAGGAAATGAATGCTGACAATTGTGAAATCATAGTGCCGATGTCATTCATGCTGTAATTCATATGCAGGGCTAATTTCCCTTCTGCAGAACAGTAGTCGTATTGCATATCGATAACAAGTAAGGCAGTATCTTGGGGATTAAGAATTGGAAACAAATTGATTTCTCCCTATAGGCTTTAGAATTAAAAATAAACTTTCTATGAATACAAGTAAAGTGTAAAATAATCAAAATTATATTTTAACACTTTAAACTTTCGATAAAATCAATAGCTGCTTGGAACACTTGATCATTTGGTAGTAATCCTAAATGATCGACGTTGGGAATTTCTATATATGTAATGGCCGAGCTACTTGGTCGGGTCATAAAATGTGATTTAGCTCCCTTGACAAATAGTTTTGGTTGAGGAGTATTACAAAAAATTTCGTAAAGTTGATTCGTATTTGACAACTGCACTACGGAGTTCGAAGTTTTATAAAAAACTTCTGGAGGAACTTTTTGTAAAGATTCATAACGGAATTGATCCCCTACTTCAAGGCATTTTTGTTTTAAAAAAGGATAGCGTTTTATGCAAAATTCCTCGAAGGTCATTGCGGCAACCCGTCTTGTTTCACTGCCGTCTTCCAGGCGTAAGTTCCCCTCTAAACTTACAATACTAAGAATTCTATCTGCTGCCAGGCTAAGTGCCAGTGTTGCCACCATCCCGCCAATGCTATGGCCAATAATATGGAATTTTTTAATATTTAAGAGATCAGCTAGATCTAATAAAATTTGAGCCTGATCTTTTAGTTCATAAGAAAAATCTTCTGGTTTTGAACTGTCACCAAAGCCAATTAAGTCAATTGCAATTACCTGAAAGTCAGCCGTTTTTGTATTTTCAAAAAAAGTCTGGTAAGACTTTTTATTTCCTTGTATTCCGTGCACGCAGAATATCGTTGGTCCAGAGGAGTTTTGCTGAAGTGTGCAAACTTCAATATTTGTTAATCCCTTTAGTTTCCAGTGCTGTTGATTTATAGGCTGCATGCTAAATTAAT
This sequence comes from uncultured Bdellovibrionales bacterium, assembly GCA_964405665.1. Lineage (GTDB taxonomy): Bacteria > Bdellovibrionota_C > UBA2361 > SZUA-149 > CAZDWZ01 > CAYOOT01. The sequence goes on from CAYOOT010000009.1 coordinate 23,381, forward strand.
GCCGCTAATCAAAAAGAAAAGAATGTAACACAATTAAAGATTAGAGAGAATCTATATTATTTAGGTTATTCTTTTTAGAAAATGCTATAGGCATTGTTTGATCTGAGACTACTTGCTTCCGACCATCTTTAAAGGATTTTCTTGTATCTTTGCTTTCAGCTCCAAGCCCAATTCATGTTTCGGTTGGGTAGCAAGAATTTTTTCAATTTGCTCCAGGGCCTCTTTGAATTTTCCCTGTGAGTAAAAGGCTCCGGCAAGAGAATAAATAATGTTTTCATCATGAGGATATAAATTTAAATATTTTTGGAGGACTACTTCCAAGACCGATACTCTATTTAATTTATAAGCCAGTTCAATTATTCCCAAAATTGCAGTTAAATTTTCCGGATTTAAAGATAAAGCTTTTTGGTAAAATTCCCAGGCTTTTTCAATTTTCCCCTGATTGGCAAAGCAAAGCGCCAGGCCGGCAAGTGGAACATCATTTTGCGGAGTATCTTGGTTGGCTTCAATGAAAAAAGTTATTGCTGTATCCCAGTTGCTTTCTGCGGCGGCAATCACGCCTTTGCCGGCAAGGACACGCGCATTAAATTGCGGACTTTTAATGGAATTAAAAATTATTTTTGCCTTTTCTAATTCTCCTTTGCAGGCAATGATTTCAGCTTTAATAATTAATAATTTGTCTAATTCATCTTTATTTAAAGATCTGCTAGCGCTTAAAAGGCTTTCCGTTTTGCTTAATGCTAAATCATGTTTTTTCTTTTTCTTTAAAAGCTCAATCTCTTTAATTTGATCTTCTAAATTCTCATTAATGGTAATTGAAACATTACTTATTGGAGCTTGTGCTTGAGATAAGGCTAAAGGAATTTGTTTTACCTTATACATTGCAGCTTGAGTGTTGTTCCCTAGATTTTCTAAGTTCTTTTCAATTCTTTCAGTGTTGGAAATTGGTGTTGTTCTGCTTTCTGCAAGAAAACTCCAATCCAAATCTTCTCTCTCGCCCAAAGCTAGTTGATAGATTTCTCCATTTCTTACCGCAGCCGCGTCCCAAGTGTAATTCTCTACTCTTTTTTGCAATTCAGGATTAACTGGAGCATAATATGCGGCCATTATTGCATTATAAATTGTTTCTGGTTGATCTGGAGTGCAATAAAATGCATAATTTGCCAAATAATCTCTGGAAGTTCCATTGGTGGTGGCTACCACATTTCTTCCTAAACGGGCTGCTTCTAGAGAAACAATTCCTGGAAGCTCAAACCAGCTCGGTAGAGCATGTATTTTAGCGGCTTGGAAAGCGCTATTGAGCATTTTTGCTTCTAAGCGATCCAAGAATACTGTTTTACCTTTTCGTTTGAATTTTTTGCAGGCTTCTAAATATTCCGGTTGATAGGAGAAACCGCCTCCGGCAAAAACTAATGTTAAATCACTGTCTTCCAGCGCTTTAAGTAGCATTAATTGATTTTTTCTAAGTTCAAATCTGCCAACGCAAAGAATAAAATCTTTCAGTCCTGTTTGTTGATAGAATAATTCTCCATTGTCTTGCAGATCGGAAATTTCTCCGCCGCAATGAAATGTTTCTATTCTTTTTACATTAGGATAATCACGTTTTAAGCAAAATGATTCATATTCTCCGGTAGAGAGCAAAGCTGCGGCATTATTGGCGGCAAAACTATTGTCCCAAATAGGAGTTGGTTTTACCATTTTTGCTCTGGCAGTTAGTTCTTGCCAAGTGCTTCTAGATTGATTGGACTTAATATATCCATCTAAGGCAACATAATGAGCTTGCATTTGATTAAAAAACAAAGGCCAATCTTCGTAAAGTGTGGTTACAACATAGGGCGTTCCTTGTGCTTTACAGTTTTTGGCCAAACTTTCTGTGTGATCTTTTATTGCAAAGTTAAAAAGATTTACTAAATCATAATCTTTAACATTCTTTTCATTTTTCAGATCAATATCTACGGTAATCCCTCTGGCTCTTAAACCTTCGCTGACTCTGTCCATTACTACAGTGTCCCCACCCGGCTGACTATAAGCATTAGGCCTACTTTGCATTAAGATTCTAGGAAGTCGTGTGCCTCGAGGTTTAATCGAATTTGGTTTAATCCAATTTTCAGTATTTTCTGGATTATCTGCTTGTGTGCATTGCGGAAATATCAACGCATCATTGATAATTACGCTATTAAGTCTTTCTACAATTTCAGTAAGATTTGCATCAAGCAATGAAGAATTATTGATTTCTGCTATGACTTCGATGCCTTGCAAGTGGCAGAGATTAATAAAAGGGATAAAATTTTCAGCTGAAAAAAAAGGTTGAAAGCAATTTAGATACAATAATTTAATTTGTTCTTTATTTAGTACCTTAAATAATTCACTAAAATCGTTTTGTTTTGAACTCCAGCAATTAATTACATTATTATGCTTAAATTGTTCAGGTCTAAACTTTGATTGCTCATCGGCAAGTACTACTACTTGATTGATATCAAGACAGTTTAATAATTGAGAACTATGCTTGGAAAGCTTCGAATATTTAGGATCGAAGGATGTTAATAATCCTATTTTTCCTTTGTTCGACTGATAATTAGTGCTCATAATACTTTCTTAAAAAGTTGTTTTATAAAATGTGCAATAAATATAAGATGTAAACTTCTAACGAATTGTTGCTGATAAATTCATGAATCATGGACAAAATTATATTACCGCAAGTGATGTGGCCAATTATGTGGTTTGTCCTGAGGCTTGGAGATTAAAGTATTTTAAGAACACTCAAGGTGAACAATTAGAAGATCGTCGCCTACTTGCTCAAGAAAAAAGAAAGCAATGGGGTTTAAAGACCCAATTATATCAGAGCCTTAGAAGCCATACAAAGGTTTCATTAGTTTTATTGTTTATTTTAACTTTTGTAGTTTTTCTTTTAGAAGTAAGTAGAAATAAATTTCTTTACAATTTAACAAGTAAATATCGAACTCAGTATGAAATTCCTTCTGAAATAATGGCAATTATCCTAATTTTAGGACTGATTATTTTTATGTGGGATCTTTTCGAGAGAAGAAAAAATAAAGCAGCAAAAGAGGTGGGATTACAAAAAACTCACAATACTATTTCAATCAAAGGAAGTGAAGATTCTCCAACTCAAGAATTATTTAGTGAAAAATTAAAACTGCGTAGTAAACCTGATGCCATAATTAAAGAAAAAAATATGCTGATCCCGGTTGATTACCACCCCTTTGCTAAAAAGGTTAAGGACCGTCATGTTGCCCAGATTTTAATCCATTTGTATTTAATTGAAGAAAATATGAATATTAAGCCAGAGTATGGTGTGATCATTCTGGGAAAAGAAAAAAGAGAAGTAAAACTTAAAAACACAGAAGAAAAACAAAAATGGTTACAAAGCCTTATTGCGGAGATGCGTTCCATTCAAACAGGAGTGCCGGCAGTACCACTTCCCGCTTTTTATAAATGTAAAAGTTGTGATGTACAAAGTATTTGTAATTATAGTGCATATAAGACAAAAGAATCTACAAACGAAAATAATAATATTCAAGATCCTGAGGAGGAATAAAATGACTGCAAAAATTACTGTTAAAGATAATGGCTCACTGCGGATAGAAGGTGATTTCGAAATTTTTGACCCGCAAGGGAATAAATTTGATTTAGCCGGTCGCGATGTAATTTCTCTTTGTCGTTGTGGACAGAGTAGTAAGATTCCTTTTTGTGATGGGACACATTCGAAGTGTGGGTTTCAGTCGCAAGTTGTGGCTTATGCTTTAGAGCAAAAAAAATAGTTTAGATATGTGAACCTGTAGGGGCACCCATAAAGGGTGCCCCTACACTAACTAATTTCTTTTAAGGCCTTCTCAATTATCCCAACAGCCTCATCCACATGCTCCTTGCCAATAATCAACGGTGGAAGAAGTCGCACAACATTATCCCCTGCAATATAAGTAAGCATTTTATGTTCCAGCAATTTATTTTTGAAATCAGTATTCTTGCAATTTTCTGTAAACTTCAGGCCCAACATTAATCCTAAGCCTCTTACTTCTTCTATTATATCAGGATAGCGTTTCTGTAATTCCAATAGTTTTTCTTTTAAAAAATTTCCGACTGCAGTTACATTTTTTAAAAATTTTTCTTCCAGAACAATATCTAAAACAGCATTGCCCACCGCCATCGCCAGAGGGTTCCCTCCAAAAGTTGTTCCATGCGAACCTGTTTTTAATGCTTTGGCCACATGTTCCTTGAATAAAATGGCCCCCATAGGGAAACCGGCACCAATTCCTTTAGCGATTGCCATGATGTCCGGTTCTACAGCAAAATGTTCATAAGCAAATAATTTTCCAGTTCTTCCCACTCCACATTGAATTTCATCGAAAAATAAGAGCAGCTCATTCTCATCACAAATTTTACGTAAAGATTTAAGGAAGTCTGCAGATAAGGGAAGAATACCACCTTCGCCTTGAACCGGTTCAACTAAAATTGCAGCTGTCTGAGTAGTTATTGCTTTTTTAACAGCTTCAAGGTTGAGAGCAACTTTATCAAAGCCTTCTAATTTTGGTTCAAAGCCTTCTAAGATTTTTTCTGTTCCTGTTGCGGCCATTGCCCCAAAAGTGCGACCGTGAAAAGCGCCGTTAAAAGTGATGATCCGATATTTATCTGGTTTTCCTGCTTCATCAAAATATTTTCGAATTGCTTTGATCCCACCTTCTATCGCTTCTGTGCCAGAATTACTAAAAAAAACACTATCGGCAAAGGTGGCATCAACAAGTCTTTGAGAAAGTTTTTTAATTCCCTCGCTGTAAAACAGATTGGAAATATGCCAGAGTTTACTGCTTTGCTCTTGTAAGGTTTTTACCAAATGAGGATGAGCATGGCCCAAAGCAGTAACGGCAATCCCTGAGAGAAAATCCAGATAACGTTCTCCTTTATCTGAAAATAAATATGCGCCTTCCCCATGAGTAAAGGTAATTTGTGCCCGGTCGTATACAGGAAGTATTGCTGAAATTGTCATTAGTGCTAATTAACTTAAAAGTAATTCTAAGGCAATTAAAACCATGTAGGGGCACCCTTTATGGGTGCCCGGAATTCCAAAATATATTGGTCAACCGGGCACCCATAAAAGGTGCCCCTACAACAGATTTATTTCATTGAAACAAATTTTGCCAATTCTAAATCAAAAGCAGTTGTAATTTTAATATTTTTTTCATCTCCGGGAATCATTGTAACGTTAATTCCTTGTCTTTCTACTAATTCACAATCGTCTGTTGCTTGAAAATTTTCAGCATCAGCTTGCTGGTGAGCGGAAAGGATCAAATCGTATTTAAAAACTTGCGGGGTTTGGACTTCCCAAATATTTTGTCTAGGTACTGTTCGTTTAACGGAGTTGTTTTGATCGATTTCTTTGATGGAAAATTTTATCGGCAGTCCCAAAGTGGCTGCTCCTGTCTCCAAAGCAGTTACTGCCACTTCTCTGATTTTATGAGGCGGGCAAAATGGTCTTGCTCCATCATGAATTAAAACAAAATCTGCCCGATGTTCCAAGGCAGTTAATGCTAAATATACGGATTCTTGTCGACTATCTCCACCAATGATCACGGCATTGTCTAATCCCGGAGCAGTTTTAGAAAGAATAAGTTCAATATTTTTTTTATCACTTTTGCGACAGGCAATAATAATTCCCTTGCAGACTTGTGAATCAACAACAGATTGGATGACTTTTTCCAGGATGCTGTTTCCGCTATGAAGATCGATTAACACTTTTGATTCTTCAGCTGAAATAGCATCGCCCATACGCGTACCATTTCCAGCAGCTGGAATTAGGGCATAGAAATAACTACTGCTAAACACGGTGCTAATAATAAATTAGAATTGACAAATTGTATCTAATTCAGCCTTAACAGTTTCCTCACTCTTTGCCTTGGCAATAGAGATTTCTTTGATCAGAAGACCCTGTGCTGTATCCAACATTCTTCTTTCAGAAAAAGATAATTCTTTATCTGATTTCAAAACAGAGAGATCTCGAATTACTTTAGCAATTTCTAGCACTGAGCCAGTTTTGATTTTTTGAGAATAATCTCTAAATCGTCTATTCCAAGTTTGAGTGTCAACAGCAACGTCTCTCTCTTTCAAGATATCATAGACTAAGTCTACAGTTTTGATGTCTACAACTTTTCTTAAACCGACGTTTTTTACTTGACCTACCGCTACAGAAATTTTCATTCCTGTCTCGGAAACTACTACTTTGTAAAACTTATGATCTGCTCCTGCTACAGTCCTTGCTTCAATTGCTTCTATCACCCCAACACCATGTGGTGGATAAACAACTTTATCCCCAATCTTAAATTCAAGTGCACTCACTATGTATGCTCCTTTAAATTATACCCATCATAGAAGCTTGGCAGTATACACTTTATTAAAATTATAGTCAAATTGGGGAGTTAAGCTATATATAAGATAACATCTTATTATAACTAGATAAAACGGAAATAGCTGTAGTTAAAAATAAGCTATTTTTTCAAAGCAGCTTCTAGGTAAAGCTCCATTACTAATGCAGATTCATTATTATTTTGATAATAATTCTTTCGAAACGCAATCTCCCTAAATCCGAAATTTTTATATAAATTTTGTGCTACTTTATTACTTTCTCTTACTTCCAAAATTATTTCTTTGACCTTTATCTTCTTACAGTAATTAATAATTTCTTGGAGCAAAAATTTTCCATATCCTTTTGCTTGAAATTCTTTTTTTACAGCAATATTCAATAAATGGAATTCTTCTGCCACTAAGTAACTAAAGGAATAAGCAATTAAAGTATGATCCACTAAAAGTCCCAAACGAACAGAAATTTCTTTTTTAAATTCTGCAAAAATTTGTTTACTGGACCAGGGATTAAGATGACACAGTGCTTCTAGTTGGCAAATTTCTTCAAAATAGGATTGATCTATATCGATCAGTTTTGCCTGCACAAAATTATACTCTAAGCGAATATTTACTCTGATTAACTTCTTTAATTAACTTCTCTTGTATCGAGGATAGTTCTTCATTAGATAAAGTTTTATCTTCTGCCCCAAAGGAGAATTTAACGGAGATGCTCTTTTCATCTTCCTTAAGAGGCTGACCTTGATAGACAGCAATAACTTCTAAATTTTTTAATAAATTTTTTTCAACTTTAGAAACTAAAAACTCTTTTAACTCCTGATAATAAGTATTCTTTGGTAAGACAATAGACATTTCAAAATAGCAATCAGGGAATTTAGCAATATGTTTAAATTTATTATCTCGATCCTTTATTTTTAATAAACCTTGCAAATCAATTTCCGCAATAATAGATCTCTCCGGTAAATCAAAACCGGAATTAGGACCAACTTCGGCAATTAATCCGACAATCAGCTCACCACAAAGCAAATATGCAGCGCGATAAGGATGCATCCAAGAACGTAGTGCCGTGTAATCATCCGTAGGGGCAGGTCTTGACTTCGGCGAGCTCAGTCGAGCCGTGCCTGCCCGAACTGGAGACAGACTAACTTGATCTTTAGAAAGAAGATTAACAATTCTTTGGGCTAAAATCGCTAAAGAATAAAAGGAACCCCCTTTTTTCATTGCCGGAGTCATTACTTGAGCAATATTTTCTTCAGATTGATTGCTTTTATAAATCAATCCTAAAAGGCGTTTTTCATACGAGGTTAGATCTTTTGTCGTCGGCGTTTGCAGAGAGTGAAAAGTAGGTTTTACATTTTGATAAGCCCGGCCTATTTCAAACATCGCAATTTCTTTAAAAAATCTAGAATTTTTTTCTAAGACTTCAAGTAAACCCGGAACCAAAGTTGTTCGCATGCAATCACAAGTAGAATCAATAGGATTATGCATTCTAATAATTTCATTTAAAGGATAGCCCAATCTAGAGCCAACTTCTGCCGACATAAAAGAATAATTATAAAGTTCAGAAAAACCGTTTCCTGCCAACAGATCTCTGATTTTATTTTCCAAATCAAGTAAAGGATTGCTTTTGTGTGCGGTGGAAACGATTGCCGGGGCGCTTTCGCTGACATTTTCGTAGCCAAAAATTCTTCCTACTTCTTCCACAATGTCATCTTCGATTGTAACATCCCTGCTCGCTCGTTCGTAGGGAACTTCCAGTTCTACTTGATCCAAGTCTTTTGCTTTGCTGGGAAGAGATCTAAATTTTAGAGACTGAAGGATTTCTGAAATCTTTTCGTTGCTAATATTTTCCCCGAGTCTTTCTCGGATATAAGAAAATCTAATAGGGATAATTACTTTTTTTGGCCTTACGGGAAAACAATCTTCTACTGAGCCAACAATAGATGCTTTTGTTTGAATTTGTTTAATTAATTGAACAAAACGATGGATCGCTAAAGGCGGAGTATAAGGGCTCCTGTTTTTTTCAAAACGATTGGAAGCATCTGTTCTAATTTGTTGGCGCTTGGTGCTAAAACGCAAAAGTACCGGATCGAAATTAGCACTTTCTAATAATACACGAGAAGTTTTTTCGGAAATAGCAGATGATTCTCCGCCAATGATTCCGGCAAGCGCCAAAGATTGCCTTTCATCAGCTACAACTATGTCTTGAGAATCTAAAGCATGTTCCATTCCATCCAAAGTGATTAATTTTTCTCCGACTTTTGCCAGACGGACATGGATTTTTTTAGCAGTTATTAAATCAGCATCAAAGGTGTGGTTGGGCTGTCCAATATCCAGCATCACATAGTTACTTAAATCTACTAAAACATTTCTTGAATTTGCGCCAACCGCATAAAGCCTTCTTCTTAACCAAAAAGGAGATTTATTTGTTTGAACGTTATTGATTTCTAGGCAGCAAAATCTTCGACATTTAGTTTCAGGACTAATTGTTACTTGATAATTAGATTTTCCCTTTCCTAATTCCTTAAAAAGCTTTTCGCCTTCTTCTGTAAAATCTGAATAGCGATCAAAATCAAGTTTTAATGGTCGCTTTAAAATAGCGGATAATTCTCGTGCAAAACCAAAATGCCCCCAGAGGTCTGGACGATGGGTCAGAGATTTATTATCAATTTCAATTACAGTATCTGCTGTGCCAATATAAGAACTTAAACTTTTTCCCGGCTGAGGATTTTCAATGCCCTCAAGCAGCATTAGGCCACTATCATGATCGGCGGTTAATCCTAGTTCAAACTCTGAAACCAAGGCGCCGTTACTGATCACTCCGGCAATTTCTTTTTTTTCAACAGAAATTAGTTTGTCGTGTTTGGAAATATATGTGGCGCCTGGGGGCAGGTAAACAGCAAAGATATTTTTCTGACAATTTGGTGCGCCGCAAACAACTTCTACTTCCGCATTGTCGATAGCTATTTGGACAATTTTTAGATTTTCTTTGGTCGGATGTGGTTTTAATTCTTTAATGTAAGCAATTTTTGCTTGAGTGATTGCTTCTGCCTGCAGAGAAACATGATCAACTTCGGCAACGCGGGTTGTTAGTGTTTCAACTAGTTCCGCAGTAGATAAGTCGTCACACTCGATGAAATCATTAAGCCATTGTTTGCTAATTTTCATATAAAGGTTTGTTCCAAAAATTTTTACTGTAGGGGCAGGCTTTATGCCTGCCCGTAATACCAAATTCTGGTTAAACGGGCTGGCATAAAGCCTGCCCCTACAATTTTATATTTAAAATTGTCTTAAAAATCTTAAATCCGCTCCTTGCAGATGTCTGATGTCATCAATTTGAAATCTAGACATTACAAGCCTGCTTAAGCCTAATCCAAAAGCAAAACCTTGCCATTTCTGAGGATCAATTTTTCCATATTCTAGAACCTTGGGATGAACTAAACCGCAAGGAAGAAGTTCCAGCCAACGGTTGTTAAACCAAATATCCAATTCAAAACCTGGTTCCACAAAAGGGAAAAATCCTGGACGCAAACGAATCTTCGGTTCAAAACCAAAAATTTCTCTAAGCAATGTTTTCATGAAATAAATTAAATGACCAACTGTAACCACCCGATCAATCATCATTCCTTCCATTTGATAAAAGGTATGTTCGTGTGTGGCATCAATTCTTTCATAGCGAAAGCATCTTCCGGGAGCGATAATGCGAAGCGGAGCTTTCATTTCTTCCATTGCTCGAACTTGCATTGGAGAAGTTTGAGTACGCAGCAGTAAATCCCCTACTGTCCAAAAGGTATCTTGCATATCGCGTGCCGGATGAGTGGACGGAACATTGAGGGCATCAAAATTGTAATATTCAGTTTCTACCTCGGGTCCATCTACCACGGTAAAACCCAGACTGACAAAAATTCGCTCCAATTCCCTTTGTACGTGTGTTAGCGGATGCAGCGATCCTTTAGTGCTTACTTGTGAATTCACAGAAACAGGAAGAGTTACGTCGATCCAATCTGATTTTAATTTTTCTGAATTTTCTAGGTTTTGGATTTCTTGCTTTCTTAGGTCAAAATTTTTCTCCAGCTCGACTTTGGTGATATTTAATAATTGACCCAGCTCTTTTCTCTGCTCAGGAGTGGCAGAGCCCAGAGATTTCATTTCTAATGTTAAACTTCCTTTTTTACCAAATATTTTTTGGCGCAACTCCTCAAGCTCAGCCGTGCTTTTTGCTTTTTTTATTAGATCTGAAGACTGTAGTTTAAGATTAGTTAGGAATTCAGAGGTTAACACAGACTTTAATATTATAAAGCGCTCAAAATCCTTCCGCAATCGAGAGGCTGAAGTTTGGAAAAAGCGGAATGTATATTTAATACTTGAGCATTTTTACAAACTTCAGCAACAAAGAGTGCGGAAAATTGTGAGTGCCTGTTTTTTACTATAAACTTGCTTTTGCAACATCAGCAACTGCCTTAAAAGCTTCTGGCTTTTCTACTGCTAGATTGGCCAAAATTTTACGATCAAGTTGGATATTGGAATTTTTCAAGCCAGATACTAATTGAGAATAACTCATTCCCAACAAACGAGAAGCGGCACTAATTCTAGTAATCCATAGTTCTCTAAATGTTCTCTTCTTTGCTCGACGATCCCGATAAGAATAACAAAGAGCTTTTTCTACTCTTGCTGTTGCTTGACGAATAGTATTTTTGGAACGACCTCTAAATCCTTTTGCCAGTTCTAACGTTCTATTCCTTCTTCTACGAGCTTTGACACCACGTTTAACTCTCATTTTAGCACCCTGTATATATAATTTAGTATGGAATCATTTTGCTTACTGCTTTTTCGTTTGCTGGTGAAACATAAGCAGGAGCTCTTAATCTTCTTTTACGCGCTTTGGTTTTATCAGTAAGCAAGTGTCGTCTAAAAGCAGACCCTCGTTTAATTTTACCACTCCCAGTTTTTTTAAAACGTTTGGAGGCAGATTTATTTGTTTTAATTTTTGGCATAAAAGTTAATAATTCTAATAAGTTAAATAATTGACGGACAAGAGGCAGCAATCTAGCATTAATTATAAACAATTTCTAGTGCCCAACTTAAAAAAGTACTTTAAACCTCTTTTTTATATAACTACTTAAAAAGACTAGGTATTTTCTTAAGAGATTCTAGTAAACAAATTAGGTGGGTTATTTAGATGAAATTAGGGTGTTCACTTATTATCAAAGCAGTCTCTTCCTGATTATAATGATTATTAGAAGCATTGAATACACATGAAAGGAGTATTTAATGTATTATTGGTAATTATCTAAGGTTAAAGAAGTAAATATGAGTAATAAAAATGAAGCACCACTATTACTAACTGTAAGAGAAGTATCCAGACTTTTAAGAGTTCAAAGACCAAAAGTTTATGAACTAATAAGAGATGGAGCGATCGAGGGCTTTAAGTTAGGAGCTGACTGGCGCATCAGAAGAGATTCAGTAGAAAATCTCATTGGGCCTATTCCAGTTAAGTTTTTCAAAGACTTAAAGGAAGAAGGAGAATTCGAGCAAGAAGAAAACTTAATGTAGTCCTTTTAAATTACTTCTTTCTTCTGTAACATGGTCTGATGTTACAGAAGAAAAATATTCTAATCACTGGTTGTTCTTCCGGTATTGGCAAAGACCTTGTTTCTGAATTACTAAGTGCTGGCTATATTGTAATAGCCAGCATGCGCCAAGCCGAGCAACGTAAAAATATTTTTTCAAATGAATTAATAAATTATCCTGAACAACTTTTTGTTCAAGAATTAGATGTTTGTAATGACGAACATCGGAAGAAGATAGCCGAGTTTATTAATTCAAAGTTCTCGGGGAAACTTGATTGTTTGATTAACAATGCCGGATTTGGTGTGTTTGGGGCTTTAGAAGATTTTTCGGAAGAACAAATCAGGTTGCAAATGGAAGTTAATTTTTTTGGATTAACTCTCTTATGCAAAGAACTACTTCCCAGTTTACGAAAAGCTAAGGGCTTGATCATTAATATTTCTTCAGTTCTGGGATACACCGCTCTTCCACTTTCTTCAATGTATTCTGCCAGTAAATATGCTCTTGAAGGATTGAGCGAAGCGCTTTATCACGAATTAAAACCATTTAATGTGAAAGTATGTTTGCTCGAACCAGGTGGACATAAAACAAATTTTAGAGAAAATATGTTACTTGCTAAAAATTATTCAGCAAAGGAGTCTTCATATTTTCATTATACGAAGAACTACTGCCAGATGTTAGAAAAAAAGATCAATAAAGATGGCACTTCAGTAAATAATATCAGTAAAAAAATTCTTAAACTTTTAAGTTCCAGTTCGCCAGCATTAAGAACACCTTCTGGAGCTGATGCAGTTGGCGGATATTGGTTAAAAAGACTGCTTCCGCAGCGAATTTTTTTAATGCTGATTAGTTTTGTCAGCAGAAGATTATATTATCGAGCATAGATTACGATTAAGAGGGAGTTCGATATCTGAAATCGGAAGTCAGAGATCAGAATCCGATATCTGACTTCTGATCTCAGATTTCAGATCACAGAAAAACAAGATAAACTTGACAGTAGCCCCTCAATAGCCTATATCGGGGCAAATTTTAGCAATCCAAAACAAAAAGAGCAGAATACCTATGATGAGTCCCAAAGAGGAAATCATAGATAGAAACGACACCAGCACAGAAGAGCCTGCTTCTATTGTTGCTCCTGGAGATCCAATTGAAGCTCTAGATCCCGTATCCCGTGCCTTTGAGCTTTGGTCAGGACTAAGTCCACAAGATCGGGTGGATCTTTTCCTTTCTATGGAAAGAAGTGATGCTGAAGAACTATTTCTTTCGATTGGTGCCCGAGAACAGGGACAAATTTTACAAGCTTTACCAAAAAAGGACAGAAGATCTTGGATTAGGTTACTTGCTCCTGATGACGCAGCTGATTTAATTCAGGAAATTCCTCAAGAAGAAAGAGAAGAGTTAATAAGCTTATTAGATAAAATAACCCGCCGTGAAGTTGTAGCACTTCTTGCTTATTCAGAGGACGAAGCCGGGGGATTAATGAGCACTCGCTTTGCTCGGTTACGTGCTGATATGACCGTTGATGAAGCAATTATTTATATTCGCAAGCAAGCACGAAGACCGATTGAAACAATCACTTATTTTTATGTTTTAAATCAAGATCAACTACTTCTGGGAATTGTGGGGATTAGAGATCTTTTTTTGGAACAGGGGTCGAAGTTAATTAGTGAAATAATGCAAACAGATGTTGTTGCAGTTTATGAAGATACTCCTAACGAAGAAGTTGGTCGTATTTTTAAGCAACAAAACCTCATTGCTATCCCTGTAATTGATCAAGCTGGTATTTTAAAAGGGATTATTACGATTGATGATATCGTTGAGTCCATTGAAGAAAAAGCAACTGAAGATATTCAAAAAATTGGGGGTTCTGAAGCTTTTGATGCACCATACTTGGATACTAGCCTTTGGCAAATGATTAAAAAAAGAGCAAGCTGGCTTTCAGTGCTTTTTGTGGGAGAACTGCTTACGGCCAATGCGATGTCCCATTATGAAAAAGAAATTTCCAAGGCAGTAGTTTTGGCTCTTTTTATTCCATTGGTAATTAGTAGTGGCGGGAATTCCGGTTCGCAAGCTTCAACTTTAGTGGTTCGGGCAATGGCGCTGGGAGAAATTAAGTTACAACAATGGTTTAAAGTTTTAGTAAGAGAACTTTATACTGGATTTGTCTTAGGTTGTATTTTAGGAGTATTAGGATTTATCAGAGTAGTGATGTGGCCACATGCCGATATTCTTTATTCAGAAAATTATTTTCTGGTAGCTTTTACCCTATCCTTTTCTTTAGTAGGGATAGTGCTTTGGGGAACAATTACCGGTTCAATGCTGCCCATGTTTTTAAAACGCCTGGGGCTTGACGCTGCTAGCGCGTCTGCACCTTTTGTCGCCACTTTAGTTGATGTTACCGGGTTAGTAATCTATTTTAGTGTGGCGAATTGGTTCTTAAAAGGCATTTTGCTTTAATAAATTTCTAAAATCACTGGAGCGCGGACGTCCTCGTCCTCGTCCGCAACCTGGAACACAGCAAATCATAAATCCTCAAGGCAAATGATAATTTTCTTTTTCGGTAAGCTTTGAGACTTCTGTCTAAAATACGACCCAGGTTGCGGACGAGGACGTCCGCGCTCCAGTAATTTTTAATTATCAAAGGAGAACATAAATCGCTCAGCCCGATCCCAGGTTTCGTATTTCATATCAACATTGCGAATTAGTATCCTGTTGCGAATGCCGTTGATCTGAGAATAATGTTGAATCCGATCAAAATATTCTTGAGCTTTAGCGGTGCCTTCGGAATTTTTTCTAATGATTAACATTTGTTCCGCTTTTAAAAATTGATATAAATCAACATTGATGTCCGGAGTAAAAGGAGAAGGATTCAAGCCTTTGGGATAACAAGTTTCCTGATCGGGCATCATTAAAGAGTTTCCTTCATAAACTGCTCTGGCTATTCTTTTAGGATAAGCCATTACAAATCTTTGAACAAAATCCCCTCCGGTGCCATAGCCGAACATGTACAATTCTTTTGTATTGATATTTACTTGATTGCCAATAAAATCAATCAACTCCAATAAGAATTTGTCGAATCTTTGGCCGCGATAATTAAAATTCCCATAATCAGGGAAACGAATATTATCGATATAAGGAACCAACACTGCAACTTGCAATTGTCTTGCAGATTTATAACAAAGATAAAATAAATCCTCAGCCGATAGATCACTGTCGTGCAAACAAACTAAAAGCCAGGGCTTATAACCTTCTTTAGAATCCATTGCTTGCTTGCGATTAGCCGGATGATAAAAATAATATCTCAATCCCTTGTAGGCAAGGTTTAACACTTGTCCCGCCGGCATAGTTGTATCCATTCGATCTTCTGGCACTTCTCCTTTGATTTTATCTAAGGCCCAGAAAGCGGCACTTTTTGCTCCCGGCGAAGTTTCCAAACCGCCCAAGCTGGTACGTAAAGCATACATTGCCTGATTAGATCCAATTTCTCCCAATGCCGAAGCTGCTCTTTTTTTCATTTCAGTGTCTGGGTCTTTTCGCAAAATTTTTGTTAAAAGCGGGATTGGTAGATTGAAGTTAAATTTTCCCAAAGCAGTGACCGCCGCTTTTTTGGTTTCTGGATCACCGTGTTCTATTTCAAAGCGCAGGGCTTCAGTAGCTTTTTTGTCTTGCAAGAAAGATAAGGCTTCAATTATAAAAAGTTGTTTTTCTCTGGTATTGCCTTGTTTTAAAGTTTTTACAAGTAAATCCACATCGGATAGTTTGGCTTCTCTTCTGAGCGCAATTCCCGCTTCGGTAACAGTATGACACTCATCGGCCGAATCAAGCCTTCTTAGAAGTTCTTGAATTAATACTTCGTGAGTAATTTTGATTTTACCTTCTTCGGCAGCAATATTGAGTTTGTTTTTTTGTGGATTGAGGCTGTCTTGTAAATTTGTTGGCTGAGGACGAGGCTGAGCATTAAGATCGGGATCTTCTTGAACATCAAGATCTTCGGAATCATCTTGGGCAAAAGCATTGCTGATCGGCAGAAATATGACAACAAATAAAAATGAAAGATGAAACAAGGAATGAATGAATTTTTTATTCATAATAAATATTCTTTTTTCTTTAAAACTTCTTTTAAATCAATTTTTAAACGCGGTCCCAATTGAGAAACAACTTTGCTTGCCAGATAGCAAGCTAGTTTTCCAGTTTCTTCAATTTCAAGATTAGATGTTAGTCCATAAAGAAATGCACCAGCAAAAATATCCCCTGCACCGGTATCATCAATCGGTTTTGTTGAATAAGGAGCGATAAATAATTCTTTCCCACGGTAACAAATTTTCGCTCCTTTTTCCGACATTGTCATTATGGAGATGGGAAATTGTTTGGAATAGGCTCTGAAAACTTCATTTACCTCTGTTAGCCCGGTATATTTGCTGGCCTCATTAAGATTAGCAAAAACGAGCTCAGCTTGATCCAATGCCTCTTTTAAGGGCTTTGAAAAAAATTCAACGATAAAGCCATCGGAAAGAGTTACTGCAATTTTTAAATCATATTTTTTTGCAAATTCCAGAGCTTTTTTTACTGCTCTTTGTCCAGATTCAGAAGAAAACAGATAGCCTTCAATATAAAGCCAGTTAGCTTGGGAAATTAATTCTTCATTAATAAAACCCTGATCAATAGCAGCACTAGCGCCAAGATGTGTATTCATAGTTCTTTCGGCGTCGGGAGTAATTAGAATTACACTAGTTCCGGTAGGAGCAGAAACATGGTTTGTTTCGACCTTAACTCCTAATTTTTGCATTTCATTTACATAAAACTTGCCCAGAGAATCGTTTCCGACTACACAATTATATCCAGCTTTTGCTCCAAGTTGAGCAAGAGCAATAACTGTATTGGCAGCAGATCCCCCACTTGCTTGATTAATGGAATGCTTGGAAAGTTTTTCTAATAAACTTTCTTGCTCCGTTGTTTCAACAAGCTTCATTCCTCCCTTTTCCAGAGAGAGTATAGCAAATTCTTCTTCAGAAATTTGCAGTTGCAGATCGACAATGGCATTTCCGATAGCAAGGACATCTAATTGTTTCATTGAAAAAGTTTTCCTATTAAAATATTATCAAGGCCTAGGAATCTATTTTAAACTAGATCCTCCTCCGCTTCGTCCTTCGCTAAAGCTTCAGATGACAAATCGGAGGACAAGTCGGAACGATATAGCCTTTTCTATCACTTATGCAACATAGTAATGTCGCATAAGTGATGGAAAGAGCTATAGAACAATCGGAAGTTATTAATTAAAAATGAAATCATTTTCTTGCGATCTAAAATAATTCACTTCTTTAAGCGGTTTTTTTATCCACTTATTGCCTTCTGCTGAAGTCCAGCTTCCTTGACTCTCTAATGAGCAACCAACGGGGAGATCGTTTTTTAAAATATTCTCATAGTTTAGTGTAACCTTTAATTTCTTGCTGGCATTAGGATCACAAGAAATTTTATATCTTTCTTTAAAGCTCCCAAATACCCGAGACAAAGTAAAACCAGTAAGATTTTTGGGAGATATTTGTTTATTTTCACCTGGCATTATAAAGACTTTTAATGCTGGTCTGATTCCTATTCCTTCAACTTCGGAGATTTCAATTAAAGCGCCAGAATCTTCTTCTGAAAAATTATTATTTATTTTAAGAACAATGCCCCAAGCATTCTTTGCCGGATACAAAAAGAAGTTCAAGACCAATAATAGCAATATTTTACTCAGAATACTTGAAGCTTTCATAAAACCTAAATTCTGCCTTTAAAAAACTACTTGTACTACTATTATTACATCATTCCAAAAGATGTTACATATATCTTGGTATGCAGAAAGCAGAAATCATCATTATTGGAGCCGGCGTTTTAGGACTTTCTTTGGCCTATCATCTTTCCCAAGAGGGGAAATCGGTCATTATTTTAGAAAAAGAATGCACATTCGGTTCACATGCTTCCGGCAAAAACGCTGGGATGATTCGCCATCTTTCTAAACATTCGCAGTTAATTTCTTGGACTGAAGAATCAGTTAAGCTTTGGCCCCCTGCCCTAAGAAATCAAACTTCACAAACAGGGTCTTATATTCGCAGTAAGGACCCTTATGAATCAAGAAAGGATTTATTTGAAAAAAGAATTCTTATTTTAAATAATAAAAAAGTTGAATTTATTTATACTAAAAATGATGCCTTGATTAAGCCCTTAAATTATTTAAAAGCCCTAAAGGAACTCTTGGATCCTCAGCTAGTAACAATCAAATATCATACGAGTGTTTTGAATTTCTGCAAAGAAAATCAAGATTGGTCAGTGCAAACTAAATCGGGAAATGTTTATCAAGCAGAAGTTTTGGTAATTGCTAATGGCGCCTGGTTTGATTCTTTTAAACTAACAACGGAAAAAATTCTGCAACCACAAAAAAAAATATATGCCCGACATATATTTAAACTGGAACTGGAAGACCCCTTTTTTATGCCGGAAAAAAATTGTGGTTTTTTTTGGGATGAAGAAGAAAAGTGGTATTTTCGTTTTTTTGAAGGAAACCAAAGGCTATTTTCTGTCTGCGACAAAAGTTTGGCTGTGGATTTAGAGTCCTTTCAGAGCAATCCTGCCTTGAGAGAAGAAGTGGTTGCGGTGATTGCTAAAAATATCCCGCAGTTGAATAATAAATATCTGATTAAAGATTACTGGCATTGTTTTAGAGCGTATGCAGCCGATGAATTGCCTCTTTGGGGCAGCGATCCTTATCAGTCTAATTTATTTTGGTTGGCCGGTTTTGGGGGTTTTGGGATGTCTACTTCCTTTGCTGCGGCTTCTGATGCGGCCTTATTTCTTTGTGGTCAAAAAATAAACTCTCATGTAGAATTCTCTCCAGTCCGATTTACATACATCGCAGATAATGATGTCTGTTCCCTGATAAAATAAGGGTAGGCAGAAAATTTGGGCGATGCTTGTAAAGCGCCTTATTTTCAGGGCTGGCTTTGACCGCCCTGAATAAGTAATATTTTATGAAAAAGAGCTTACTGCTAAAAACTTTCTTTGTTTTTTTCTTATTTTCTATTGCCGGAAGAGTCTTTGCTCAAAGTCCGGTTCAAGGCTTAGCTCCCGGGAATAAGTATTTTCAAACGGAATTGCTTTTAGATCGTGCGGTATTGCAGCCGACAAATAAAAGTGAATCCCCTGTTGCTAGAATCGGAGTATTGTTAAAAATAGAAGAAGGTTGGCATACCTACTGGCAAAACAGTGGAGAAGCGGCATTAGCTACCAAAATCTCTTGGCAAATACCCGAAGGTTGGAAAGTCGATAACCTCAATTGGCCACTGCCAACTAAATTTATCGAAAAAGACGGCCGAGTTACTTATGGCTATAAACATGAAGTTCTTCTTTGGGCAAATTTGTTTGCTCCGGATGTTATTCCCAATGAAACGCAAAAAATTAAATTATCGACCAGAATTCGTTTGCTCGTCTGTAAAGATATCTGTGTTCCCGGCGAACAGTTAGTGGAAATGGAAATCCCTTTCTCCGAAACATTGGCCGAAGAGGCTTCGGATAAAATTTCTCTTTTTGAAAAATTTTCCTTACTTTCAGCAAGGAAAATTGAAAATATCGCTGATTTGAAAAATATTAATATTACTTTCTGGAAGGAAGATTATAATAATCAACAATGGCTAGGATTTTTAATAAAAAATCATAATTTTAAAACTGTTGAGAATTTAGGAACAAAAATCCAGGTTTTTCCTTATTTCAATTCTCAATTGAAAGTGATTAATGCTGACGTTCGGATACTGCAAAATTCTGATATTTTAATTGCCTTCAAAACGGAAGAAAAAATTTCAGCTGACAATCAGCTTTCCGGTGTTTTAAGTTTTTCCGGAGACTTATTAAATTCCAATTCGGAAGCCGCAATTGAATGGAATTTGAATCTGAATAAGATTGGTAGCGGTTTTTTTGATTTAAAAACCCTTGCTACACCTGCGGAGAAATTAACTTATCGGGTGATTGATAATGGAGAAAAACCCGAAGTTGCAAAACTAAAGGTAGAAAAATCTCAAACCAGCTTGATTATTGCCTTACTTTGTGCGTTTTTTGGTGGAATGATTCTTAACTTAATGCCTTGTGTGTTGCCCATCATCTCTATAAAAATCATGACTTTCATTGGGCAAGCAAATCACTCCAAGAAAGCGGTCTTGTTTTCTTGTTTTAGTTTTGCGGCAGGGATTCTTTGCACTTTTCTTGTATTGTCATTAATTGTGATTTTTCTGAGATTAGCTGGGGGCAATGTTGGTTGGGGATTTCAGTTTCAATATCCAGAATTTGTTTTTGCTTTGCTGATCATAGTCTTCTTTTTAAGTTTGGCCTTTTTTGATTTATATACAATCAATCTTCCTTTTTTACAGTCAGCTAATCAAGCGGCAACAAAAGCACGAGGGACATTTGCCAAAAATTTCTTTGATGGAGTTTTGGCTACCGCTTTATCTACTCCTTGTACTGCACCATTTTTAGGAACAGCCTTGGTTTTTGCTTTTGCTCAACCTCCAATAGTTACCGTTTTATTATTTCAGGCAATAGGTTTGGGACTTGCTTTTCCTTATGTTTATTTTTCAAGCAGACCGAAACTAATGAAGCTTCTTCCCGCTCCGGGAGATTGGATGTATCACTTTCGGCAATTTATGGGGTTCTTATTACTGGGAACAGTTTGTTGGCTTTTGTTTATTCTTAATGATCTAACGCAAATTGGGGCTCTCTGGTCTTTGGTAATCCTACTAGTTTTATATTTTTGTGTTTGGGCGACAAAAATTATTGGCGAATCAAAAATTAGTGATTCTAAGAAAAAAATCTATCAAGGATTAGTGTTGTTGTTATTGCTTATTAGCGGATATTTTAATTATCCAAAAATAGTGGCGCGGAAAGGAAAAGAAGTTGTCAGTGTTGTCAATATTCAGTGGCAAGAATATTCTGAAGAAGCTTTGCAAAAAGCCAAAGCAAATAAGAAAACTGTTTTTATTGATTTTACTGCCAGTTGGTGCATCACCTGTAAATTCAATGAATATCGAATTATTGATACTTATGAAACTGCTGATGCCATCGCGCTTTATGATATTGTTCCGCTGAAAGCTGATTGGACTGATGGTAATGAAAAAATCACTAAAGCATTGCAAAGCTATGGAGCAGAAGGTGTGCCCTTATATGTGATTTTGTCTGCAAATCAGCAGGAACCAATTGTTCTTTCTACGCTTCCTTCGCAGGCCAGTTTAATTGAGGCCTTTAAAAAAGCAGCTGAGAAAAAATAAGGATATTTATGAGCAACATTTTATGGCAAAGATATTGTAAATATTTAAAAGTTTATCCAGAACTTAATTTTACATTGGATATCAGCAGAATGCGTTTTGCGGATAATTTTTTTGAAAAAACTAAAGTTGCTGCGGAAAAAGCAATTGTCGAGATGAAGAAATTGGAAAGTGGTGCTTTGGCCAATCCCGATGAGCAGAGAATGGTGGGACATTATTGGCTAAGAAACTCAAGTCTTGCTCCTAGCAATGATCTAAAAGTTGCCATTGAAAAAGAAATCAAAAAAATTAAAGATTTTGCTGAAAAAATCCATTCCGGAACAATTAAAACACCCGGCAATGAACTTTATGAAAATTTGGTTATCATCGGCATTGGTGGTTCAGCCTTAGGTCCGCAATTGGTCTCTGATTGCTTAGGAACGACAAAAGATAAAATTAAAACTTATTTTTGCGACAATACTGATCCTGATGGGATTCAAAGAATAATTGAAATTTTGGGAAAAAACCTGGCGCAAACCTTACTTTTGGCAATTTCTAAATCCGGCGGTACTTTGGAAACAAGAAATGGTGAACTGGAATTTCATGCCGCCTATAAAAAACTGGGACTTAATTTCGCAAAACATATTGTGGCCGTTACTTGTGAGGGAAGTAAACTTGATTTACAAGCAAAAAAAGAAGGTTGGCTGGAAAATTTTTATTTATGGGACTGGGTGGGAGGAAGAACCTCTCTTTTTTCTGCAGTGGGATTGCTCCCTGCCGCTTTGCAGGGATTAGATCTTGACGCCTTTTTAGCAGGCGCCAAAGAAATGGATCAATTGACTAGAACAAAGCCCAGGGAAGACAACCCGGCAATGCTTCTTGCTTTAATGTGGTATTTTGCCGGAGAAGGAAAAGGTAAAAAAGATATGGTGATTTTACCTTATAAGGACAGATTGGTTCTTTTCAGTAAGTATCTTCAACAACTGGTAATGGAATCAATTGGTAAGGAAAAAGATCTGAATGGAGAAATTGTCAATCAAGGAATTGCCGTCTATGGCAATAAGGGTTCTACCGATCAACATGCTTATGTTCAGCAGTTAAGAGACGGTTTAAATAATTTCTTTGCCACTTTCATTCAAATATTATCTGATTATACTTGTCCACCAGCCTCTGCACCTCTGGAGGTAGATCCTAATGTAACTTCCGGAGATTACTTGCAAGGATTTTTCCTGGGAACAAGGAAAGCTTTGTATGAAAATAATCGGGACTCGATAACAATTGCTTTTGAGCAATTAACTCCAAAAACCTTAGGAGCATTAATTGCACTTTATGAGCGTGCCGTAAGTTTTTATGCGACCTTGGTAAATATCAATGCTTATCACCAGCCCGGTGTGGAAGCAGGTAAAAAAGCCGCAGCTCAGGTAATTGATATTAAGAAGAAAATTCTAACGTGCAAAGAATTTGCCAATTCCAAAGAATCTGCGTTAAGTGCCGAAGGAATTGCCAATAAAATTAATTGTGCCGAAGAAGTAGAAACAGTTTTTAAGATTTTGGAGCATCTTTCGGCAAATAAATATGCCAAGGTATCGAGGATTGGCAACGCTAATGTTGCTGAAATTAAATTTTATTTTGTGTAGGAGCAGCCTTTATGGTTGGCTATTACCCACAAGTACCAATTTCCTATTCTCAGCCTTCATCTCAGTCTTGGCCATGGCCAAGACTGAGATGAAGGCTGAGACTGAAAACAGAGAAATTTGTACTTGTGGGTGATAGTTAGATTGTATGCCCGCCCCTATTATACAACCATTACATTTTAAAATTTTTTTAAAATTCGCTATCTTTACTTTTGCTGCTGATAATTATCGATTCATTAAGTAGAGGCAAAACAGTCTTACACTGGGAAACTTTATTGCGTACATATTGACGAAAGCGCATTCGTAAAGGTTTTTGAACAGCAGTTATAAAAGGATTATCAAAGCGCTCGATTTCCCATTTTGCTTGTAATAACATTTCATGGAAATCTTGTTTTAAGACTGTATTCTCTCTGAGGCTTGCCATAAAATTATCTCCAATTACCCATTTAAAGTATTCTTAAGAAACCTTTAAAAACCTAAGATCAAATGAACAGCCGAGATAGTATTACTACAACTAACTTTAAGTTGTAAGATTACGCCTTAAATTTTAACTAAGCAAACAAATTTCTCTAGAATAAGCATTCTAGAAATGTAAAAAGTTATTGTAATTAGTAATTTTTGATTTCCGCTCGGGGGTGATAAATATCTTGGCAGCGACTTTTAACGCATTTGTTGCCATAGAGACAATCTACATGAGACTGGCAAAAACCTTCAGGGGGCTTTGGTTTTTCTTCCGCAGAACAAGCTACTTGTGTAGAAACTGCAATTAAAAATAATAAAAAAGATTTTTTCATATATCGCTCCTTTTTCTAGATTAAAATTCTTTTACTGCCAGTAATTTTCCCACCAAATCATAACCCGCTACTTCTGTAATTTCAACTTCTGCAAATTTACCCAAGAAGTTCTTAATTTCTAAGCCTGCTTTTATTTTTTTCAAGAATTCTGGAGAAAGATTGTTGATTATTATTTCACCATCGGTCTCCGGTGCTTGCCAAGCTGCTCGAGCAGTTAATAATTGTTTACTATCCTCATGAAAATTTTCTAAGAGAACATTTAATTTTTTTCCGAGAAAGCTGACATTTCTTTTTTCTACTAAATCTTGTTGTGCGAGCATAATTTTTTCTCGGCGTTCCTGTTTGATTTTTTCGGGAACTTGATCGGGAAAGGAAAAAGCTTTTGCTTCCGCTTCATTAGAATAAGTAAAAGCGCCGACATGAGTAAAATATCCTTCTTTAACAAAACCTTCCAAAGAAGAAACGTCTGCTTCGGTTTCTCCGGGAAAACCTAGTACAAAAGTAGTTCTTAAGGCTAAATTGGGGGCAACTTTTTTGATTTGTTCGATTAAGCCTCTGGTGCCTTTTTCTCCCAGTGGTCGGTTCATTCGTTTTAAAACCGCATTGCTAATATGCTGCAAGGGCAAATCAAGATAATTACAGACCACTTTTGAATCCAGAATTGCTTTAAGCAATTCTTCATTTACACCTATGGGATAAGCGTAGAGCAGTCGCAGCCAAAAGTTTTTATCTAGTGAATTTATTTGTTTTAGCAGATCAAGAAGCAAGGGTTTTTTATTGCTGGAAAGATCCACGCCATAAGCCGTTAAATCTTGAGCTACTAAATTTACTTCTTTTACTCCATCTTCAACTAATCCTTTTATTTCGTTAAATACTGAGCTGACCGGTCGGGAGCGAAAAGCTCCGCGAATTTTCGGGATGATACAAAAGGCACAGGGGCGATCGCAGCCTTCAGAAATTTTAACATAAGAAGTGTGTCCGAGTGTGGAGCGAATTCTCGGCATTGATTCGTCATAAATAAAATAAGGTCTTCTTGATTCATTAAAAGTGTTGTCTGAAGTTTCTTCGTCATCGGCAACTGTTAAAAGTTCATCTGTGGAAATAAAACGATCTACTTCCGGCAATGATTTTGCGAGATCCGCCCGATAGCGCTCAACCATACATCCGGCAACAACCAGTTTGCGGCAACGACCTGTTTCTTTATATTTGGCAAGTTCCAGAATTTTATCAATTCCTTCTTTAACCGCTGATTCTAAAAAAGCACAGGTATTAACAATTATTAAATCCGCCTGTTCTGCATCAGTGATTAAACGAAATCCTTTCTGTTTTAAAACACCCAGCATCACTTCCGAATCAACCAGATTTTTAGCACAACCCAATGTCACCAAGGCAACATTTCCGGAAAAGTCTTTATTTGCTAGTAAACTAGGTTCTTCCTTAACACTGGCAACTCTTCCAGAAGAAAAACTACAGGCATCTCCCCTTTTCGTTTTTTGATCATCGACGATTGTTAAAGTTTTTCTGCTCATAGCTTATTCTTCTTCCTCACTTCTTTGATCAATGATGTCTGTTCCCTTGGGGATATCAAAGGCAAATTCTTTGTCATCAAGTTTGATTTTTGTGTCAATTTTAAAAAATTGAACTTTAGTTTCATTTCCCCCACTGTCAATGATCCTTGCACCTTTAGGAAAATAATCATTTTTATCAACTAAGAGATAAAATTCACTCAAGGAGTCACTTTTAGTATTGGGATTAAGTTTTAACAGAAATCCATCTGTAGTTTCACATAACTCTTGCATTTTAAAATCTTTTGCTAATTTTCCAACGCCCAACAAAAAAGAAAGAGGAATTTCAGAACTAAATGAAGTGTTTAAATTTCTAATGGTCACTTGTTTTTCTTTTGGTTGATACCAGTAAACAACTTTACCTGTACTAACAAATGCTTGTTCATCAGGAGCAAAATATTGCCAATTCATTTTGCCTGGTTTTTGATAACAAAGAGTCCCTTTACTTTCTTGCCATTCATCAGCTCCAATAAAATAGGATTGCTGAACAAACCCCGATTGGAAGTTCTCTATCTTTTGATAATTAGCCTCCACTTGAGAAAGAATATTGGAAGTGCCGACGGGCATTTTTTTTTCACATAAAAATGATTCTGCAGCCGCAAAAGTATTCAGAGCAAAAAACTGCGCCATTTGAAGGATAAATAATAATTTTAAAATAATTTTTTTCATGAAAATAATCTAAAGGGTCAAGGTTTATATCAGAAACTTCCCCTTTTGGACAGTATCAAAGGTCACATTATTTCTAGGCTTTTTTGGATATATTTTAAAACTTTAAAGTAGCTAATTTTAGCCAGCTTTGGTAAAAGCTGGCTCTGTTACTTAATAAACCGTAATTTCTAGGGATTTAAATTATATGACTATCTGCAGAACCTTAATAATTTTAGCTTTAATTTCAAACATCGCTTGTTCCAGTTCTTCAAAAAATAAAGATTCGGAACTTGATGGTTCAGGCGGAGTAAGTGATCAAGATCTGGCTTTAGAGCAAAATAGATTTGGTTCAGGTGCTATTCCAAAAGCAATAGAAGGAACAACATTTCCTGATGTGCACTTTGATTATGATTCTGCGGTTGTCAAAGACGAAGACCGAGAAATAGTTAGAAGTAATGCTAAACTTTTAGCATCGGACCCTAGTGTCAGTATGGAATTAGAAGGGCATTGTGACAAACGCGGAACTGCCGAATATAACTTAGCTCTTGGAGAAGAAAGAGCAAAAGCAGTTGCAGCATTGTTAGTTAGTTTTGGTGCCAGCTCTGATCAATTAAGCACAATCAGTTACGGTGAGGAAATTCCTTTAGATCCAGCTGATAATGATTCAGCCTATGCTAAAAATAGAAGAGTGCATTTTGCTGCATTTCGCAAAGGCGAGAAGAAATAATTAAGCTTTAAATCCCTAGAACTTAGTTTTCTGAAGATCATATTTCACTCTGGACCGCGGACGTCTTCGTCCGCAGCAGGCAGCTGCTTTGACATCCAAAGATTTAATTAATCCGAATTCTAAATAAATCTGGAATAATAACAGTTATAGATTTCCATCTAGCTGCATGCTGCGGACGAGGACGTCCGCGGTCCAGTGAAAGTTGGTCGTTGCACGAATTTAAGATTACTAATCTCAATGACGATATCTTTGTAATAATTGAACAATAAGTTTATGAATATTGAAATAATCTCTGCCTCAGGCGAAATAACAAAACTTGGATTATTTCTTTTGTTTTTTGTTAATATCCCATTATTTATTTACTTTTTTAAATTTTTCTTTAGATCTGAAGAAGATTTGACAGAGAGTATATTCGCTACTTTTAGTCTTTATTTTACTCCTTTTCTTATGTTCGATAAAGGAGATCTTTTTGAAATAATTACTAAAATTTTATTCTTGATAGGCTATATCTTTGCTTGCACAATCTGTTTTTTTATTGAGTACGGCATTATACTTTTTTTATTAAGTGGAGTTCTTAACTAAACTTTGAAAGAAGTTAAAACTTAACTACAGCTCTTCCTGTTCCCCAATCCCCAGCTTGTCCATCTTATACTTCAAAATACGACGACTAATCCCCAATATTTCAGCAGCTTTGGTTTGCACGAAATTGCATTTTTTCAGGGCTTTGAGAATTAAATCTTTTTCAAAAGCTTTTTCTGCTTCTTCAAAGGGAATATTTCCTTCCATTACTTGGAGTTTTAGTTCTGAAGTAGAAGAGGACAATTGCTTAATTCTGGATGGGAGATCATTGATGCCGATTTCATCTTTGTTGTTTAATGCTAAAATACTTTCCACGGCATTTTCTAGTTCTCGGACATTTCCTGGCCAGGAATATTTTTCAAAAGCAAGCAAGGCTTCATCTGTAAATTTTACTTCTCTGCCTCCATAAATTGGCGCTAATCTATTGGCAAAGTATTTTACCAAAGTGGGCACATCTTCCCGGCGCTTTCTAAGAGGCGGCATTTCTAGAGAAACTACATGGATGCGATAATATAAATCTTGTCGAAATTTTCCTTCCTGGATTGCAATTTCCAGATTACGATTGGTGGCAACTAAAATGCGCACATCGACAGTGATTGGTTTGGAATGACCGACCCGATAAAATTCTTGTTCTTGCAGAAATCTCAAAATCTTAACCTGCACTGCCAGGCTTAATTCGCCGATTTCATCGAGAAATAAAGTTCCTTTATTGGCCAGCTCAAAATAACCAATTCGTTTCTCCACAGCATGAGTAAAAGCCCCTTTCTCGTGTCCAAAGAGTTCAGATTCAATTAGGCTTTCCGGAATTGCTGCACAATTAATTGCGACAAATGGTCCGTTTGCTCTGGGACTTCTTTTATGAATTTCTCTGGCGATTAATTCTTTTCCCGTTCCTGATTCTCCGGTAATTAAAACCGTTGTATCTCTACCTGCTACTTGATCAATTTTAGCAAACACCTCTTTCATTAGAGGATGTTCACCGACAATTGAACCAAAATCTCCTTCAATTGGAGCAAGTCCCGGTCGGGATTCTTTAAAAGTTACAATAGCGTTGCTGCTGGAACTTGTAACTTTTTTATCTAATGTTTCAGAAATCAGCGTTAATAATTCATCAACATCATATGGTTTATTCAAATAATCAACTGCACCCACCTTCATTGCTTGCACTGCTGTTTTGATCGTATTGGAAGCTGAAATCATGATGATCGGAAGAGCCGGATGTTGATCTTTGATTTGTTCCAATAAAGCAATACCGTCAATACCAGGCATCATTACATCTAAAATAATTAAATCAGGAATATTGAGCGGAGTTTCTTTGGAAGCAATGACGTTCCAGGCTTTATCCCCATTTTCTGCTAAAGTTACGTTATAGTTCCTTCCTA
This sequence comes from uncultured Bdellovibrionales bacterium, assembly GCA_964405665.1. GTDB lineage: Bacteria > Bdellovibrionota_C > UBA2361 > SZUA-149 > CAZDWZ01 > CAYOOT01. The sequence goes on from CAYOOT010000009.1 coordinate 51,910, forward strand.
AGATTAGTTTCAAGGAATCACGAATTGAAGCTTCGTCATCGACAACTAATATATTTTTTTGTTCTGTTGAAATGTCTTCCATAAAAATATGCTTTTTCTTTAGATGAAAAGGGATCGGAGAAAGGTTCAGAAATGTACTGATTTGTTCAAAAATGGACTAGAGTGCAGTCTTATTAGATCCATTCCCTGGGGTGCTGTAGCACTTCTAAAAGCTTTGCTTCTGGACTATCAATTTTATGTTGAGGGCAATAATCCCAATGAACTACAGGGGGCAGAGACATCAGAATAGATTCTGTTCTACCTCCGGTTTTAAGTCCGAACAATGTGCCGCGATCGTAGATTAAATTGAATTCTGCATATCTGCCGCGACGTTGCAGTTGAAATTTTTTTTGTTCTTCCGACCAGGGCAGATCTTTGGTTCTTTTGACAATTGGCAAATAGAAATTACACCAATTTTTTGCCAAATCTTGAACAAAAGAAAATATTTTTTCTAAATCTGCAGAATTGTCCTTGCCTAAATAATCGAAGAAAATGCCCCCGATTCCCCTTGTTTCCTGCCGATGGGGCAAGTAAAAATACTGATCACATTCTTTTTTAAAGATAGGATAATAGAGTGGATCATGGCGATCGCAAACATCCTTAATTGTTTGATGAAAATGTCTAGCGTCTTCTGCAAATAAATAATAAGGGCTTAAATCAGCTCCTCCGCCAAACCAAGAAAAATCAGAAACTTCTAAATATCTAAAGTTGGCATGAGTACTGGGAATCAATGGAGAAAAAGGATGAATAACCAGGGATATTCCTGTGGCCGTATAAGGAAGTTCTTTATTCATTCCTGTGAGTTTCAGGCTCATGTCTTGCGGGAGTATTCCCGAAACTCTGCTAAAATTTACTCCTGCTTTTTCAAAAATGTTGCCTGCAGTTAATACCCGAGTAATGCCGCCACCCTGGATACTGTCCTTCTTTTGCCAGAGATCTTCAGCAAATTTATTATTTTCCTCCAAATTCTCAATTTCAGAACAAATAGTATTTTGAACTTCTTGGAATAAAAAAGCAGATTGATTTCTCATAATTTTACAGATGAATACATAAAGAACTAGATTATTACAAGAAGCTTAAAAAATAAAGAATTCCGATAAAGTAACAGAGCTAATCATTAATCATTTTTCTGCCGTTAAATATCGATAGTAGCCTTAATGAAAAGGTAAAATGGATTTTAAGCAATGTCACTGATCGACAAAATTAATGCTTCGCTATTGATCAAACTCGCCTCCGGCAGTTCTGTAGATACAGCAGCTTCCAAAATTAACGGCAAAGGAGCTAATTCCTCTTTTGGCGGAGATGCCGTAAATCTAAGTGAAAGTTTAAAAAATATTGCACTTGCTTTTAAAAATTCTGATGCCAGATTAATTAGTCCTATTGCAGTTCTTGGAGGGACAAAACAAATTTTATCAGAATTAAAAAATATCAATTCCCAATTAATTGATCTTGCTCAAAGAGCCTCATTAGAAGATACATCTGACGATGAAAGGAGCAGTATCAATCTTCGATTTCAAGAATTGGTGCAAGATTATCGACAGATCTTAGATAGTTCTACGGTTAATGATATCGATCTGCGTACAAAAAGCGATCTTGGCGATTTGTTAAAATATGCCGGTATCGATTTATTTTCTAATTCCGATTTAGCAAAAGCATTCTCGGAACTTGCCCCTGTAGATGGAGAAATAGGATATTCCTCGATTGCCAAAGAAGATGTTGTCATAGTCTCACAATCGGGGGATATTGAAGTTGGAAGAGCCAATGGATCAAGCGATCCCTTGGAAGAAGATTTGCAAAGCAGATCCGGGGCGACAATCGCTTATAATACATTGCTCGAATTACAAAAAGATTTGGAAAATGATCAAAAAAATGTTGGAGTAATGATTAAGGAAATTGTTGGTGCCAGTAATTTTTCTTTTGTCGGAAACAGTGCCAGTATTGAACTCTTGGATTCCAATCTGAATTCCTCTAGTCCGGAAGAACTGGCCAAAGAATTAGTTAGACAAATAAAATCCCAAGCTAGTGATCATAGAATTGCAGAACATAGCGATATAGATCGCTTCTTAGCCCAAGATTTATTAAGTTAATTCTTTATAAAATTTTTCGGAATAATCTCTTTGTTAAAAGCTGCAATTACCAAAAGTCTTTTTCTTTGATCTCTTTTATGTAATTTAATTGTTGCTTTTGCGCCTAATTTTAAAACCTCTTCAAAATTATTTTTATTGGTTAATACAAAATCTACTTCATTATTTTCTACAAGAGTTTTTAATTTGGCAAAATCATGTATTTCAATTTGTTCCAAGGGTGCCATCGCAAAATATAGCATTTCATGATTGGCCAGTTTGGGAGCATGGTAAAATGCAATTTTTGGATTTTTATTATGGGCAAAACCATAGTTGCGAATATCGTCCACAATTTTATCTGCAGCATTCTTTCTAAAACGTGTCAGAAAAAATTTGGCTGTTTGAAAGTTGCCATAACCTAAGATAGCAATGCTATAAAAAATAAAGAGAGAGCAAATAATTATTTTATAATTTTTTAGAGAATTTAAAAAAGAGCTGTTTTTAAAAGAAGTTCTTAAATAATTAACAGCTTGAGAAATAGTTGCTCCAATTAAAATTGCCATCGCTGGCAACGCTGGTAAAATATACCATTCTAATTTTGATTTCATGGCATTTTGAACAAGGACTGGGACAGTTGCCCAGCAAAGTAAAAACAAATAACGTCGATCTTTGGATTTATAAATTTGATATAAAGCAAACAGTATTGCGATAAAAAGTAATTCCGGCGGAACCAATCGGCGTTTCTCAACAATCGTATTCCAATAAAACCAATGATGGTTGACGTTATGAAAGCCTTGAACCGCTCTTTTATATACTTCAGAAACCAATAATCCCTGCCAGGCAATTTTCGCATTTTCACCTTGTGCCAGAATATATGTGGCCGGCAGCAATAAAGCGATCAAGATGGAAGACAATATTTGTATTGGATTTTTAGATAGGACCTGTTTTGCTTTGCCCGTTAAAAGTAAATAAATTGCAATAATGATATAAGAAAAATAACCAGCAACATTTTTTGTCAAAGCCGCCAAACCAACTAATATTCCACCGCTCAACGAAAGTGCGTTGATATATTTAATTTTGTTTTTAATAATTGCTTCAATCAGATACCAACCGCAGATCGTTCCCAAAGTTAATAATAAGATCATCATGCTATCTTGTACGGCATTGCGAACTCCATGTCCGTAAAAAAATGATTGACTGCTGAATAAAGCTAAACAGGAAAAATATCCGGCAATCCTTGAAGCAAACAAGGCTCGGGCAAAAAGAAACAAACAGAGACTGATTGCAATACCTGTTAAACCATCAACAACTCGATAAGAGAAATTTGATTCTCCAAGAATTTTAACCGCGCCGGCGACGAGCCACATCTTAAATGGTGGTTTATTATAATAAAGGCGACCATGATAATAGGGGTGAAGATAGTCCCCCGTTTTATTCATTCCTTGAACTACCAGACTATGAGTGGTTTGATCCCCAGCCCCAAATGAACCATCTCCGATTTTATATAAACACATGAAAATGGAGAAAAGTGTTATCAGTAAAAGATCAAAACAAAGAAAAGCGAATTTATAACGGGCTTGTAAGGGATAATTTTTAAAATTATTCAGATCATTAGAATTAGTTTCTTCTTTGATAACTTCTTTTAAATTATGCATTTTCTTAATTATCTATCTAACTGGCGAAGGAGTTGGTTTAGCTATCAGTGATTCTTCATCAATAAGAATATGGGCATCCCCTTTTAATTTTGTTTTTTCTTCATCCGCAAAGGGTTCAGGAGCTTTACTGACTTCCACAGGACCTTTTGTCGACCAAACTTTGACAGTTTTTCCAGTAGGTGTAACCACTTCCTCGCCGGGAATAAATTCTTTAGATTTTTTGTAGTTGGCGCTGCTTTTATCTTCATTTGTTTCCGCTTTGGCTACTCCCAAAGTTAGCAACAAAAGTAAAAATATTCGTATTAAAACAAACAACTTGCCATCTCCTTTAAAATTGCTGAAAATAAAAAAAATTAGTATAAAGAATTTAGATTATACTTAAAAACTATGGCTGTCAAAAGAATGATTTATGGCTACAAATACTAAATTTCGTCTGGTAATTTTGCTTTCCGGCAGAGGCTCAAACTTTAGAGCAATTTATGATTACCTGAAGAAAAAAAATCTACCTATTGAAATTTCTCTAGTCCTTTCCGATCAGGAAACTGCTGCTGGTGTGAAATTTGCAAAAGAGAATAATATTCCTACATTGATTGTTAAACGAAATCCCAAAGAAATTACGAATCAAGAATTTAATGAGCTTCTTGCACTAGAAGCAAAAAAAGTAAATCCAGACTTGATCGTGCTGACCGGTTTCATGCGTGTGTTGACCAATGATTTTATTAAAAATTTTCCAACAAAAATTATCAATATCCATCCTTCATTGCTACCATCTTTTAGGGGTTTACACGGCCAAAAGCAAGCTTTCTTTGCGGGAGTTAAATTTTCCGGTTGTACTGTACATATGGTTACAGAAGAGTTAGATGCCGGACCAATTATTGCCCAAGCCATTGTTCCAGTGCTCCCTCAAGATAATGAGGCTCTTTTGTCGGCAAGAATTCTTCAACACGAGCATCAATTACTGCCAGCGGTAGTGGAAGCAATTGCTTTTGGAAAAATTAAAATGGACAAAAATGCAAAAGGAGAAATTATTATTCAAAATAACGCTCCTCTTGGTTTTAGTGAAAAAGATGTTCTTTTCAGCATTAAAACTTAGCTCAAATTATTTGTGCAAAACAATAATCTTGAATTAAAGCAATCGCAAAGCCTGATCCAAAAAGGGATCTTTTGGTTTTTTTCCACCTCCCTTATTTGGCAAGCTACTTCTTGGATCCTGACATTATTAACCGCCAGAATTCTTAGCGCCAGAGACTATGGTTTGCTGGCTATCTCCGACGCTTTTTTCCCTTATTTGTTGATGATTTGCACTTTTAAAATTGATGAATGGCTTTTACAGAACAAAGATGACGAGGAATTTGAGGAAAGAACATTAAGCAGTGCGATGACGATACTTGTGATCACGGCAATTTCCTGCACTGCCTTGGGAATATTTTTTGCACCAATAATTGCTCGATATTATTCTTATCCTGAATTAGCTCTTCCACTGCAGCTCGTCAGTTTGATTTTCATTCCCCGGGCATTAAGAGTTATTCCTGAAGCTAAAATGAGGATAAAATTTAGCTTTAAAGAAATTGCCATCGTGAATTTAATTTTGGGAATCAGTCGCGGTTTGCTCCAACTATTTCTTGCATATCTGGGATTTCAATATTGGTCTCTTGTGATCGGCGGAATTTTCTTTGAAGTGGCATTAACGGCATTTTTTCTTAAAAAAGAAGGCTTATTTTTGAGACTTAGTTTCGATAAGGAAATTTTCAAAAAAATATTGACCTATGGTTTTTATGCCACAGGGGCGACCGCTTTATGGGTAATTTTTTCTACCTCAGATAATCTTATTGTCGGCAAGCTTTTTGGAATAGAAACTCTTGGATTTTATGCAATGGCTTATTTTATCAGCGATCTTGTTTTTTCAAAATTAAATTCTTTCCTCTCACCTGTATTAACCCCCTACTATTCCAATATTAAAGATAATAAAATTGAGCTGGTTTCTACGTTTTTAAAATATAATCAATTAATAATCAGTATTGTTTTTCCGGTTTATATTTTTATTGCCCTCTGTGCCGAGGAAATTACCAGTGTTTTTTTAGGGGCAAAATGGGCAGATTTGGTATATCCCCTAAAATTTCTTGCTTTATTGGGAATAATTAAATCACTCAATGCCAATGTCTCTCTTCTTTTTAATGCAATTGGTAAACCGAAATATAATTTTTATACTTCTTTAGTTTGTGCTTTAGTTTTGCCTCTTTCTTTCTATGTTTTGGGAAAAAATTTCGGGCTAGAGGGAATTTTTTATACTTGGTTGATTATTTATCCTCCCCTCGGACCAATCTTGCAGATAGTTTTAATTATTAAAGAGCTTAAAATTAAACCGGCGAAATATTTGTTAAATATTTTGCAACCGTTTATATGTTGTCTGATCTTTGTAATTCCCTTGATCTTTTTGCAAACAAAATACTTAGTTGCCCTCAGCTCAGCTAAGTTTTTAATGCTGGAAGCTGTAGTCGCTATTGCACTTTATTTCTTAACGTATCTAGTTTTGTTTAGAAAAAGATTTTTTCAATTATATTTTACTTTAGTGCCAAGAAGTTTGTAAATCTTTAATTAAAGAGATTGTCGAATACCCAACCATTTTCTTTCTTCTATATCCAATTCTATTTTATCAGTGTGTGCAATATAATATTCCTTTATTGGATTGTTTCGATGCAAAAGAATATATTTTTTCATGGCATCATTTGAGTTGAGAAATTTTTCAACTACTATAATTTCATCTATAACTCTTTTATTGTTTTCAGAATGTGCTGCTATTGCTTCTAGGAGTAACCATGAATTGTGATAATTTTCTCTTATTTTCTGCCAACAATTAGCTGTTTTCATAAAGATATTTCCCGAGATATCTTACATTCTAAATAATCCTTATTTGAACTGCAAGCGGGACTTCTTAAATCAAGTTTCAATAGTTCTGAAAGCAGAATATTAAGCTTTAGCAAATAGTTATCTTCTTGCCCGGGCTTTATCTCCCATTTTAATTCTAAATCTCCATTTTTTAATATTGAAATGTCTAAAAAATTTGCTGTATTTTCCACAAATCCCCCTAAAAAATTAATAACTAGGGGTAATTTTCGCTTAATCTGTTAACAGTGCTTCAAGATCAAGAATATTTAATCAAGAAATATAACGTTTTCGAGACTGTAAATTAAACTGTGTAATTAATTGGAATTTCCGTATACATAATTAAAAGCATAATACGTACTGAGGGCGGACTTTAGTCCGCTTATTTCCAAATATTTTAATATAGCAGAATAAAAGTTTGGTATTAAGCGGACTAAAGTCCGCGCTCCGTACGTA
>CAYOOT010000010.1:0-48797 GCA_964405665.1 uncultured Bdellovibrionales bacterium
ATGACAAAAACTCTCTCCCCGGTGCCATATGTTACTGTAGAATTAGCCAAAATTTAGAACCTTTCTCTCATTTTGTTTGCGATCAGCCTTCCAACTTCATACACATCTGTATTGAAATTTTCAAGCTCAGCTTTTATACTTGATACTAAATCGGCAGATAAATTACAGGGCTTGAAATATTTAAAGATCTGCAAATCACAATTAACATTAATCGAAAAACCGTGATTGGTCAGACCTTTTATCATTCTAATGCCGACTTGAGCTACTTTTTTATTGGTCTTTTCTGTCCATACTCCCGGAAAGGCAAAATCGATTCTGGATAACAAACCAAATTCATTCAGGACATCAACAATTCCCCCCAGACCTTCATTAATATATTTTCTTACACCCCAATTTCGTTTTTTTAAAGAAATTACCGGGTAAACAACAATTTGTCCCGGACCATGATAAGTAGCAGCACCTCCACGATCTGTTTTGATAATCTCTACGCCTAATTTTTCCCATTGCTGTGGACTAATTCCCAAATCAGCATTTTCTTCTCTAAATCCCAAAGTTAAGATCGGTTGATGTTCTGTTAAAATAATTACTTCTTCTCCTCTGCCATTTAATAATTGTTCAATTTTTTCTTCTTGCACTCTCCTTGCTTCTTGATAATTCGTTCTGAATAATTCTAAGACTTGCATAAAATTCTTCTCTGTTCATAAATAGCCCGTCAGGGCTATTTATCCGTATAATCTGTTTTTAATTTTATTAGCGTACCTTTTTAGCGATCCTCTCCCAACGCACAGTGAAATAAGGTGAACTTTCATCCCAAGACCAAAAAATAAGCATCACTCGTCCTTCGATATCACTGATATTAATTGGGCCATAAAATCTACTATCTTTGCTATTTATTTGATTATCTCCCATCACAAAATACTGTCCTTCCACTAAGGTGATTGGTCCAAAAGCCTGCACCGCACCTTCGCTATTGCTAATTTCTGTGCGGAGATCGTTTATTTGATTAGATCCCTCAACGTTGCTCCTCTCGACTTCGCTCAAGGCAAGCGGTCTGAAATCAACCACCTCACCATTGACATAAGTTAAAAAATCTTTCACTTCCACTTGATCACCAGGAATTCCCACAATTCTTTTCACATAGTGTTTTTCCGAATCGATATCTTCATATTCTGAAAATCGATAAAAAACCACAACATCCGCTCTTTGAGGTTTTCTTAAAACAAGAACCCTGTCTTTAAAACCCGGGAGATTTAATCCGTAAATTATTTTATTAATCACCAAGCGATCCCCAATTTCTAAGGTCGGATCCATTGAACCGGAAGGGATTTTGAAAGTTTGAAAAAGAAAAATTCTGATAGTAATTACGATAATAACGGAGACAAAAATCAATAATATCAGTTCAATTAAACGATATTTCATTAATCCTTACTCAGTTTAAGTGCCGCTAAAAAAGCTTCTTGAGGGATTCTAACAGAACCAACCTGCTTCATTCTTTTTTTTCCTTCTTTTTGCTTTTCTAAAAGCTTGCGTTTGCGAGTAATGTCACCGCCATAACATTTTGCCGTAACATTTTTCCGCAGAGCCTTTACCGTACTTCTAGCAATTACCTTGCTGCCAATGGCTGCTTGGATGGCAATATCAAACATATGCCGATCGATTAATTCTTTCATTTTTTCCGTAAGCTTATTGCCATAAGCAAAAGAGAAACTGCGGTGCACTATGGCGCTCAGCGCATCGACATTTTCTCCGTTAATTTTAATATCTAGTTTCACCAAATCGCTAATCTGATATTCGGCAAAATCATAGTCAAAAGAAGCATAGCCTTTGGTTGCACTTTTAAGACGATCATAAAAATCAATCACAACCTCATTTAAAGGTAAAAAATATTTTACCACTACTCTTCCGGAAGAGTGAAAATCCAGAGATTTTTGAATTCCCCGTTTTTCTTCGCAAAGTTTAAGCACCGCTCCCAGATATTCTTGCCGGGTATGAATGATCCCTTCAATCATCGGCTCAGAAATATTTTTAATGCTTCCTGGAGCCGGAAATTTTGCCGGATTATCCACATCCACTATTTCTCCTGACTCTAATTGCACCTTATAAACCACAGTCGGCGAGGTGGTGACCAAATTAAGTTGAAATTCCCGTTCCAGGCGCTCTTGCACAATTTCCATATGCAACAGACCCAGATAGCCGCAACGAAAACCGAAACCTAAAGCGGTAGAAGTTTCCGGCTCAAAAGTTAAAGCGGAATCATTGAGTTGAAGTTTTTCCAGAGCCTCTCTTAATTTGGAATAATCACTGGCATCGGCGGGATACAATCCACTAAAAACAAAAGGTTTTACTTCCTGAAAACCGGGAAGCGCTTCTGCCGTTGGTTTTAAAGCATCGGTAAGGGTATCTCCAACTTTTGCATCTTTAATATTTTTTATTCCGGCAACAACATAGCCCACTTCTCCGGTTAGCAGTTCTTTGACCTTTTGCGGAAAAGGATTATAGATTCCCAATTGATCCACTTGATGAATCGCACCGGTTTGCATAAATTTAATTTTACTACCCAGACGAATTACACCGTCAACAACTCTGACCTGAACAACAACTCCTTGATACTCATCAAACCAACTATCAAAAAGCAAGGCCTTTAAAGGTAGATCTTTATCTCCTTTAGGAGGAGAAATTTTACTGACAATCGCTTCTAACAAATCAGGCACGCCTTCGCCTGTTTTTGCACTAATCGCCAGCGCCGAAGAAGCATCAATGCCAATTATTTCTTCAATATTTTGTTTTGTGCCAACAACATCGGCAGTTGGCAAATCAACTTTATTCAAAGCCACGACGATATCTGCTCCGCCATCAATGGCGGTATAAACATGGGCCACTGTTTGAGCCTGCACACCTTGAGCGGCATCCACCACCAACACTGCTCCTTCACAAGCAGCAAGGCTTCTTGAAACCTCGTAGTGAAAATCCACATGCCCCGGAGTATCAATTAAATTTAAGATATAAGTTTTTCCATCTTTGGCTTTATATCGCAAAGAAACCGAACGAGATTTGACTGTAATTCCCCTTTCTCGCTCAATATCCATATTATCAAGCAGTTGTTCAACTTTTTCCCGCTCTGTTACCGCACCGGTAAGATCCAAAATGCGATCGGCAAGGGTAGATTTTCCATGATCAATATGCGCGATTATTGAAAAATTTCTAATTAAATTTTGCACAAGATATTCCGACTATTTAGCAAGAAAGCTTTCTAAAGTTTTTACAACACCAATATCCAACCAAACCTTCCAGTTCCAATTTAGCTCACTTATTAACTTGAAAGAAGTAATTACGCTCCTTCTTTGTTCTCCGGCAACCGCTGGTCCATAAGAAATATCAACTTCTTGGGGCCAGGGTTTTTCAGGATTTAATTTGTTCCAGGCATCTTTTAGAGAATCAACTATCTGATTGACTGTAGTTTCTATTCCAGTTCCGACATTAAAAACATTAAAGTTGTTTGTGGTATTGATTGTGTCTTTAAAAATTGCTTGAGCAACTTCCAAATTGGCGCTAACCACATCGGACACGTAAACAAAATCTCTTGTTTGCTCACCATCGCCATTAATTATCAAACCTTTATTCTGCAGCAGTCTTTCCACAAAAACGGCCAATACTCCGGTTTCTCCTTTGGGATTTTGTCTCGGACCATATACATTGGCATAACGAAGCGCCACGCATTTAAATCCATATTGCCGGGCATAGTATTGCAGATATAGTTCCACTGATCTTTTGCTTAATCCATAAGGACACTCGGGCATGGTGGGATGTGTTTCATCGGCAGGAAAATTCTCTTGCTCGCCGTAAACTGCTCCGCCGGTTGAGGAAAAAATAAAACCTTTAAGATTAACTTTTCTCGCCGCTTGCAATAAATTAATTGTTCCAAGAATATTTACTTGAGCATCAAAAACCGGATCATTTACACTTTTTCGAACATTACCTTGTGCCGCCAGATGAAAAATAAAATCCGGTTGGAACTCTTCTATTTTTTCAAAAGTCTCCAGGCTGCCCACATCAGAGTTTGAAAAACTCATTTTTGAAGAAAACTTTTTCTCTAGTGCTGTTATATTTTCTCGAAGACCTGTATAGAAATTGTCAATTATTAAAACTTCCTGGCCCTGAGAAAGTAACATCTCTGCAAGATGAGAGCCGATAAATCCTGCTCCACCTGTAACTACCGACTTAAACATATTTCTATCCCGCTAAACGTTTTTTGAAATCAGCAATTGCTTTAGTCAAACCATTTTCCAAGGAAATTTTTGGTTCCCAAGAAAGCTTGGTCTTAGCAAGAGTAATATCCGGCTGTCTTCTGATCGGATCATCGGAGGGCAGTGGTTTATAAACAAGCTGCGACTTGGATTCCGTCATTTTAATAATTATTTCTGCCAATTCTTTTACTGTAATTTCATTGGGGTTTCCTAAATTAACAGGACCAACAAAGTCATTAACGTTCATCATCCGAATAAACCCATCCACTAAATCATCCACATAGCAAAAAGATCTGGTTTGCTTACCCTCACCATAGACCGTCAAAGCCTCACCCTTTAAAGCTTGAACGATAAAATTAGAAACCACGCGGCCATCATTAAAAAGCATTCTTGGGCCATAGGTGTTAAAAATGCGAACAATTCGGCAATCTACTTTATTCTGACGATGATAATCCATGGTTAAAGTTTCTGCGACCCGCTTGCCTTCATCATAGCAACTTCTGATTCCAATCGGATTAACATTGCCCCAATAAGTTTCTTTTTGCGGATGTTCCAAGGGATCCCCATAAACCTCGGAAGTGGAAGCGATTAATATCCTTGCTTTCACCCGCTTTGCCAAACCCAGCATATTAATTGTTCCCAGGACACTGGTTTTTATTGTTTTTACGGGGTTATATTGATAATGGACCGGAGAGGCAGGACAAGCCAAATGATACACTTGCTCCACTTCCAACAACATCGGTTCAATCACATCATGTCTAATTAGTTCGAAATTTTTGTTATCCATTAAATGAACAACATTTTTTTTCCTTCCGGTAAAAAAATTATCCAAACAAGCAACTTCATGGCCCTCTGCTAACAAACGCTCGCAAAGATGAGAACCAATAAATCCTGCTCCTCCGGTAACTAAAATTCTAGACATAAAATGGCTTCCTAAGTGTAATTTTTATTTAATGTAGGGGCACCCTTTATGGGTGCCCGTTTTACTATAAGTCTTTGGGAATTCCGGGCAGGCACAAGACCTGCCCCCATAGTTCATCATTTCCCTACCGTAGTCCTTCCAATAGAATGATAAACAAAACCAAGACGCAACATTGTCGCTGGTTCAAATAAGTTCCTGCCATCAAAAATTACCGGACTTTTTAAAGCCTGCTGTACTTTTACAAAATTTGGTTTTCTAAATTCATTCCATTCTGTAACAATAATCAAAGCATCAGCTCCTTCAATCGCCTCATAACAATTGCCGGAAAATTGAACTTTCATCCCGGTTTTAGCAAACATTTTTTTTGCTACTTCCATGGCCTCGGGATCAAACACATTAAACGTCGCACCAAGTTCCGTCAGTTCTTTAAGCACGGTCAAACTTGGGGCTTCTCGCATATCATCAGTCTTGGGTTTAAAAGCCAATCCCCAGAGAGCAAATTTTTTCCCCTTAACTGCTTCGCGAGAACCGTAATGATTAATAATTTTCCGGGTCATTACTCCTTTTTGTCTTGTATTAACACGATCTACCGAAGCAATAATTTCCAAAGGAGAATGAAATTGGTCTGCAGTTTTCATCAAAGCTCTGACATCTTTGGGAAAACAAGAACCACCGTAACCAACTCCCGGGAATAAAAAACTTGATCCAATTCTGGAATCACTCCCAACACCACGTCTGACATTATTCACATCCGCGCCAACAGTTTCACAGAGATTGGCAATTTCATTCATAAAACTAATTTTTGTGGCAAGCATGGCATTGGCTGCATATTTAGTTACTTCCGCACTGCGCACATCCATCACTAAAATCGGATTTCCGGTACGAACGAAAGGAGAATATAATTCGCGCATTACTTCTGCCGCTTGCACACTGGAAGTTCCGATCACCACACGATCCGGATTCATAAAATCATCAATTGCCGAACCTTCTTTTAAAAATTCTGGATTAGAAACAACATCAAAAGGAAGTTTAGTATATTTGGCAATCTCTTCCGCAACCAAATCAGCAGTTGTTACGGGCACGGTAGATTTATTAACAATAATTTTTGGTCCATTCATGTGCTTGCCGATCGTAGCGGCTACATCCAACACAAAGCGCAAATCGGCAGAACCATCGGAATCTTGCGGTGTGCCTACGGCAATAAAAATTACCTCTGAACCTTGAATCGTTGTTGGAATATCGGTGCTAAATGAAATTCTTCCGGCTACAGCATTGCGGGCGATCAGCTCCTCCAATCCCGGTTCATAAATAGGAATTTTACCTTCGTTTAATCTGGCAATTTTTCCTTCATCAATATCAGCACAAATTACTTCATTGCCGCTTTCGGCAAAGCAAGCACCCGCTACAAGTCCAACATATCCAGTACCAATTACCCCAACGTTCATTTTATTTACTCCTACAATTAAAGTCGCACCTTAGTAGCCAAATGGCTTAACACATTTATCTAATATGCGTTTTTATTTCTAAAACCATGCAAAAGCGTCAAACCTAAAATCTTTAAATCCAGTGCCAACGACCAATGTTCGATGTAATACAAATCATGTTCGATTCGACGCTCAATGGAGGTATTACCTCTCCAACCATTGACCTGAGCCCAACCTGTCATACCCGCTTGAACTTTGTGTCGCAACATATACTTCGGCACACAGCTGCGAAATTCTGAGATAAAAACAGGGCGTTCCGGTCGGGGACCAACCAGGGACATTTCCCCCCTAAGAACATTAAATAATTGAGGTAATTCATCCAAACTGAAACGTCTTAAAAACTTGCCAAAAAAAGTTGTTCGAGGATCTTTTTTTGTAGCAAAACGGGCGCCATTAGCTTCGGCATTAATATGCATGGTGCGAAATTTATAAATCCGAAAAGACTTGCCATCTAAGCCTACGCGCTCTTGAGAAAACCAAAGTGGCCCGGGAGAAGTTATTTTAACCAATAACGCTATTAGCAACATGATCGGGGAAAAAATAATCAGTAAAAACAAACTCAAAGCCAAATCCAAAGTTCTTTTTAAGAAGATATTCATTCCGGCAAGTGGAGTGGAAGCTAGAGAAACAACCGGCACACCATCAAAATCTTCTATTTGCGAACCAAGTTTAATAAATTGATGAACATCAGGAACAATTCGCACATCAACCATACTGTCTCCGATGGAGTTAATCACAGTTTCTAACTGGTCATGATCGGAAAGTGGCATCGCGATAATTACCTGATCGATTTTTCCGGAATTCAAAAATCGTGGTAAATCAGCATAGGTACCGATAATTCGCAAATCATCAATATGCTTTCCTTGATTTTCAATCCCCAAAGAATTAAGTTGAAAATACTTTAAGAAATCCTGATTATTGATTTTGGCCAGGGTTTTATTTGGCGTATTCCCGGTCAAGCAACCAATTAATTCAATCCCAAATTCCGGATGCTCCAACATACTTTTCATTACTTTTTGGGCGAGAGTTCCCGCACCAACAATAATTGCAAAACGTAAATTAAAACCGCGCTTTCTCATCGAACTTAATATTTCCCGAAGAATACTGCGCGAAATAATGCTAAAGCTGGTGCAAAATATCCAAAAAATCATGAACACTAAACGGGAAAAAGGAATGCTTTTTTCTCTAAAAAGATAGGTCGTTGCCAGAAGCAACATGACGCTAAAAGAATTTGCTCTAATTAACAGCCAAATTTCTCTCAATCTGCTGGCACCGCGCATTGGTCGATACAAATGGAATTTTTTAAAAACAAAACCCCAGATCAACCAAACAAAAATCAGCATTCTTAAGTAATCGCTGAATAAAGGAATACCTTTTTCTATGGGAAGCACGCCCCAACTAAAACGAACAAAATAACTTAAGACCCAAGCAATGGAGACGACAATTAAATCAGAGGCAACAAATAAACTTTCAAATAATTGATAATGCCTTTTCAGCATACGTTTTTTAATTATTACTAAACTTGGTTTTGTAATCGAGGCTTAAAGAAATATCAGTATTTTTTAAAGTCTCAATATTTTCTAAAACCCTGCAAAAACCAAGCTTAAAATTTTCTAAGGAAAACTTTTTTGCCTGTTTAATACAATTATCTACAGTAAAGTCATCTTGTCGATGGAAAAACTCATTGACAGCGGCAGCTAAAGCTTCAGTAGAAAGCTCAGAAAACCCAAGTCCAGTTTCCTCTCCTTTCTTAAAGTTGACTGTTTCTAGCACCCCTCCCTGAGCATAGCAAATCACTGGACGGCCAGCAGCTTGAACTTCCACTGGGGTCATTCCAAAGTCTTCTTTTGCTGCAAAAACAAGTGTCTGACACTCTTTATAAAGTTTGGCAAGCTCTAAGTCTTCAATATTATTGATAAATTTTATATTTGATTGGGCTAGACTTTTTAGCCGGTTTTCTTCCGGGCCACTACCGACAATAATTAAGGGGTATTGTAGAGAATTAAACGTTTCCACTATAAGCTGGGTATTTTTATAAGGAACCAAAGCATTAACACAAAGAAAAAACTTACCTTTTTCCTTGTCTTTCCTTGCCTCAATCCAATCTGTTTTTACTGGAGGATAGACTACTGCCGCTTCTTTTTGGTAAATTTTTCTGATTCTTTCTACAACAAATTCACTGATTCCTAAAAAACAATCTACATTTTTTGCCCCTTGCACATCCCAGGTTCTTAATTGATTAATTATTTTTCTAATTACCGGTTCAAAAAAACTTTTTGAGAAATAGCTGTCATATTGATCCCAGAAATAGCGAACCGGAGTAAGACAATAACAAAGATGATATGTATTTTTAGGAACAAGAACATTTTTAGCAACGCAATGACTGATACTGATTACTAAATCATAATTATTCTCAGCAAGTTTTTTGCTGATTTCTTTAATTCCCAAACAATAGATGGGAAGCAACGCCCGATAATATTTTTTTACAAAAGGAAATTTTTGTAACGAACTTACAAAAATAGTATGGCGCTTTATTTCTTTTGTTACAGCTCGGGGATCATAGAATAAAGTATAAATATCAACTTGGGGAAACAAATCCGCTATTACTTCCAAACAACGCTCCCCTCCTCGCATACCCAGGAGCCAATCATGTACAATTGCTACTTTCATCTCAGCTAACTCGTCTTTCCAGATTCCAGCGGAGCAGGTCGAACTAATTTTGAAATGGGCATTTCAGTATTCTCAATAACTTCCGGAGTTTTTCCTTGTTTTTTTAAAATAACATTCTGATAAATTTTCCAAGTTTTCAAGGCGCATTCTTCTATCGAATATTTGGCTGCAATTTTAAGACCTAATCGGGTTTTAACTTTTGCTTCTTCGGGATTATTCAAAACATTAGCTACTGCTTCCACAAAAGAAACGGATTCTTTTGTGCCAGAGTTACTAATGGATGGTTCGCTAGCAATGTAACATCCAGTGCCCAGAGCATTTGTATTTTCAACAAAATAAGCGGCATCTTCACAAATTTCTTTTAAACTGGGAATATTGGCACAAATTACCGGCACCCCCATGCCCAAAGCTTCTAATGCCGGCAGTCCAAATCCTTCAACTCGAGAAGGCACCAAAACTGCACTGGCTCCGGAATATAAAATTTCCAAACGCTCTGTGCTTACTTCCCCAAAAAAACGCACAACCGCATCCAAACCCAATTCCTGCACCCGGTCCCGAACTTTATTAAAACTTTTTCCTACAACTATTAAATCCGGACATTGCTCAAGCAAAGTAGATTTTTGCAACTCTACCCAGGAAGAAATTAAATCAGAAAAACCTTTATGCGGCCTATCACTTCCCACATATAAACAATATGGTCTTGTTAAAAATTCTCTTTTTTTGAAATCAGCCACTTCATTAGAGGTCCGTTTAAACATATTGGCCCGCAAAGCATTAGGGACAATAGAAATCGGCACAGTTAAATCGCCAATAAATTCTTTTAATTGTCTACAACTTTCTTTGCTAACTGTAATAATCTGATCGGCTCTTTTGACGGCAGAACGAATCAAGAAACTTGCTACCGGTCGATGATAAAAATTTTCCGGATGACTAAGGTGAATCAAGTCATGAATCGTTACTACTTTAGGAATATTTAAATTAAAAGGCAAAGTATAATGAGGGCTATGGTAAATATCATGAGCAAGTAATTCTTTTTTTTGCCGATGAGGAAGAAAAAAATATTCGCTTAAAGAATATTTAGCAGCAGTTTCCAGAATGAAATTTACCTTTCCTTCCCAGCGTAAACGAATAGTGTCAATGATCGAACCCAATCCACTACTACGATAGGAAGCAGGAACAGAATTTTTTTTTAATTCCCCGGAAGAGCTGTAAAATAAGTTTCCGGAAACTAGTAAGGAAATTTCTGATTTGGCGCTGCCTTTTTCATTGAGCAATAATAAACCGTCAACCAGGTTTTCAATGTAAACACCAATACCCCCATCACCCAATTTTCTAGCATCAATTAAGACTTTTGGTATCATTTAGCTTATTTCGCCCTAGCCACTCGTAATTCTGAAATCTGATCGCTTTCTTTGGGGCCTCCGGCAAAAGTAAAAATTCTGCGTACCGTATAAGTCTTTTTATTTTGTGATTCATGATATGTCCGCACTAAAATTTCAGCTAAAAGTCCAAAACAAATAAATTGAAAGCCAATTAAAATAAACATCGTAGCAATAGGAAGTAAGGGGCGATTACCCAGAGGCACATTCCAAAGAATTCGTTCAGCCAAAAGCACAAGTAGCATCAAGGAACCAAAGCCGCCGGTAATAAATCCAAAAAGACCAAACATATGCAAAGGCCTTTTGGAATAGCCGAGAAAAAATTTTACTGTCAGTAAATCCAGAAGAACTCTAAAAGTTCTGGAAATACCATATTTAGATTTCCCCGCTGTCCGCGGACGATGATTAACATCAATCTCTGCAATCTTTACTCCATATTCCGCCGCAATCGCCGGAATGAAACGATGCATTTCACCATAGAGATTAATATTCTTTGCCACATCGGCACGAATTGCTTTTAATGTGCAGCCATAATCATGAAGTTCTACTTTTGTGATTTTGGAAATTAATTTATTGGCCAGCATCGAAGGTAGCTTTCTACTAAGCGCTGCATCTTTTCGTCTTTTTCTCCAGCCAGCAACCAGATCATACCCTTCGTCTAACTTGGCAAGCATCCTAGGAATTTCTGCCGGATCATTTTGCAAATCACCATCAAGAGTAATAATCACCTCTCCTTCTGAATAATCAAAACCAGCAGCCATGGCGGCAGTTTGACCGAAGTTTTTACGAAAGGAAATAATTTTCACTCGCGGATCGCTTTTGCTAACAGCAAGAAGATTTTCTATTGTTTTATCTCGAGAACCATCATCAACAAAAACAAATTCACAATTTAAATTTGCCCGTTCTACAACACTGCTAATCTCATGATAGAGATTGCTAACATTTTCTTCTTCATTATAGAGGGGAATGACTAAGGATATTAAACGCATATTATTTTATTGATCCATTAAAATGTGCGTCTATTTACTAGAAAATTAAAGTTTTGTCCAGTCAAGTCAAGCTAAGTAACTGGTTTTTATCATATTCTTTAAAATTCATTGCTTCTAAAGTTTCTCTATTTTTCTAAACCCCCGACCTATGCAATAAAAGACGATTGAAGCACATGTAGGGCAGCCTTTATGGCTGCCCGTTTTACAATACATCTTAAAGACATAATCAGGTAATAATTAATGCCACGCAGTGATGTAACTTACCCCGAAGGGGCAATTAAAGTTTTAGATAAAGGTTTTGTTAAACTGGTTGACGTAATGGGAGATGATTCTTCCATCGTACAAGCAGCCAGAGTCTCTTACGGCAAAGGCACTAAATCAGTAAATGAAGATGAAGGCTTGATTCGCTACTTGATGCGTCATCAGCACACCACGCCACTGGAAATGGTAGAATTTAAATTTCACTGTCGAATGCCGATATTTGTTGCCCGGCAATGGATTCGGCATCGCACTGCTAATGTCAATGAGATGAGTGGGCGCTATAGCGAAATGCCCGATTGGTTTTACCAACCACCGGCCGAACTTTGCACCACCCAATCTGCTCAAAATAAACAAGGGGGAACGGGAACGCCAGTGGCTAATGCCGAAGAAATTGCGGAGAGTTTTGTTAAAACACAAGATGAAACTTATGAGCAATATGAGATGTATATCGCCAAAGATATGCGTCGGGAACTGGCACGCATCAATCTTCCGGTTTCACTTTACACCGAATGGTATTGGAAAATAGATTTACATAATCTTTTACATTTTCTAAAACTTCGTCTGGACAAACATGCGCAATATGAAATTCGCGTATTTGCCGAAGCAATGGCCGAAATTGTCAAAGAAAAAACTCCATTAACTTGGAAAGCATTTCAAGATTATTCCATTGAATCAATTCACTTAACCCGTTTAGAAATAAATGTTCTTAAAAAAATTCTCGCTCAGCAACCATACAAGCTGGAAGAAGAAATAGTAAACAAAAGAGAACGGATAGAGTTTGCGGAAAAATTAGAGAGTTTGGGGTACAAGATTTAAACTAAACTTTTAAAAAGCCGATGATCTAAAAATTATTTATTAAATAGCTAAAGTCCTGCCCTTCGACTCGCTACGCTCGCTCAGGGCAAATTTTTTGCAAAGCGAAAAATTTGGGTGATGTAGGGATCGAACCTACGACCCGCTGATTAAGAGTCAGCTGCTCTACCAACTGAGCTAATCACCCAAAGAGTTCTGCGATATAGCATTCTTAAGAAAAAAAGGAAATTGATTCAATTTGCGGTTTTCAATCTTTCTCTCCGATAAAAATCCAATTATTTCCGAGGATTAAACCTCTTGCTGTTGATCAAGCAAATGTCTTTTTTGGTCGATACATTAATTGAAGATTATGCAAGAAGAAGAAAAAAAGAAATCACCATTTCAATATTTTCTCCATGGGATTGGAGCACATCTTGGGTTTTTGCAATTGGCTATTGCTGCTGCCATTACCGTGCACATTGCTTCTTCTAAACCGATGACTGAATTAGCTTCTTGGTTGGAAACGGAATACCCGATAGCAAAAGCTTTTGCCTATACCAATTATGGTTATCGTACAGAGTTTCTTTTTGGTCCGCAGACCGTAGTCAGTTGTCTCAATAAATGCAATTCACTGAGTCTTAATAATAAAGAAATTTGCAAGCGTCGCTGTCACAAATTATCTCTAACCGAATATGCACACCGTATCACTCTCGGTGACAACGATCCCCAAAGTGGATATGAAACCATTCTTAATCTTTGCTCCAAGGAAAGAAATTTTCCGATAGCTAATTCTCTGGAATCCTGGTTTGCCAATATCAAGTCGGGGTATACCTTACTTAGAAAATCCTCGGTCAATACTGTTCATTTTGGTCAAAACAGATATTTTTATGAAAATGCCATAGGGATTTTAAACGATATGCAATTAGTAAAGGGGAATGAAAACACGGATTTAAATGATTTAACAAAAATAATTTATAAAGCAAATTGTCTCTATGCTCATCAGGCATTGTGCCATCTGGGATCAATTATGAGCAAACAAAACGAAGATCTTTATAGTCAAAAATATTATGAAGAACTAACTAAGATCCTAGATAATGGCGCCAATCAATTAAATCCCGAGATTACGAACAAACTTGAGCGTTTTGCGGAAAAATTAAATTTAAAAAATGAAGACAAATATTAAACTAATCTTAAGTATCACTTTATTCCTCTCCACCTCAGTAAAAGCTGATAATATTTCTTGCCTTCTTCAAATCAAAGGACAAACTCTGAAATGGAATTCCAGTTGGCAAAGCGATAATCAAGATAATCGTATTACTTATAATATTATTAATATTTTGGAGGATTCAAAGAATCACACAACAACGATAGAGCTGGCAGCCAATTCTAAAGCAAACAAAAATAAGCGACAAATCATCGTTAGTGATTCTCTTTTTGCTCAAACACTATGTGATAAAATATCTTTAGAAAATCAAGCGAATGAAAATAGACAACTAGAACAGAATGACAAATTAAAAGACATCCCCTACATTAAGTATTTAAAAAATTCCTGGATTTTGGCGGAAACGCCACAGAACGAAACACTTGCTACTTGCAATATTTATGGCAAAAAGCATCTTTGTTCTTTGAAAGATAAACTTTCGCACGAAAATGATTTAAAAAAGATCGAAGAAGAACTAAAATTTGACGTAAATTAAGCTTTCAATAAAGCTAAATTTTTTGCTTGTTTTTTAAGCTGACTTCTTGATTTCTTACCTCTATTTTTTTTAATTCTTGTGGCCTTAATGGCTCTTTTACTTTTTCCAGATTTCGATGGCATAAAAAATTTTCCTTTCGCGAGATTAGCTTTAAATATTCAAAGATAACTACTGTTAATTGATCGGGTTGTCAAGATTGACTCTAGGGGTAGGGTAGGCCTAACTATTACCCACAATTACCAATTTCCCTGTCTCAGTCTCTGCCTTCATCTCAGCCTTGGTCATGGTCTTGGTCGATAGTCTAAATTCTATAGTCAATATTCCTGTTCAGATTTTTCTTTTAGAATAATTAAAAAGTTTCCTCCCATGACTATAGAAAAAAAGAACATAGACTATCGACCAAGGCTG
The DNA here is from genome assembly GCA_964405665.1 of uncultured Bdellovibrionales bacterium. Classification (GTDB taxonomy): domain Bacteria; phylum Bdellovibrionota_C; class UBA2361; order SZUA-149; family CAZDWZ01; genus CAYOOT01. The sequence goes on from CAYOOT010000010.1 coordinate 14,847, forward strand.
AGATGAAGGCAGAGACTGAGAATAGAAAGTGGGTAAAACCTGCCCCTAGCAACCTATCTCGGAATATGAAGAATTTCCCCGGCATCATCAACCACAAGACAATCAGGATCTTGACGATATTTTTCGATGTCCACAGAATGATAATCTAAATATCCTAAATTAATTTCTCTGCACTTTTGTTTAGTTAAAGCAGTAGCCATAACGATATTCACACTGGGTTTCTCTACTCCATTCTGATAAGTCCCCACTCCTTTGACATGGGTAACATGAGCCAATACTCCTAATCCAATTTTCTGATCAAGATATTCTGTAAAGTGCGCCTCAATATAGGGCAAACAATGATAACCTACTTTTTCAATTAATGGTCCCCAGGATTCTGAAACCCGGTCCATGTGGGGAGCATAAATAATCAAATCTCCGCCTTCTTCCACTATTCCTTGAAGTTTATAAGAGCATTTTCCTCCGGTCCAGATTTCCGGATATTTTTTAGAACAAAGCGCTAAAACCGTTTTATATTTTCGATCGACATATTTGGCATTGACTTTCAAGGTTCCTCTTGCTGCATTTTCATAAGCAGCTTCCGGAGTTCCAAAATGTAATTCATGTAAAGTATCTCCAGAAACAACTAAGGCAAAGCAATTCTTTTTTACTTTAATCAATGAAGCCAGATAATCAATTACATCACGAACAGGAGTGCGTATTTTCCCAATTATTCCGGGAATAGTTACCGTTGCACCCAGCCAATGAGTATGATTGGTCACATCTGCTCCGGAGCAACCGGGGAAAAAATACTTATTACCGCCACTGCAACCGACAACTTCGTGAGGAAGCGATGGACCAATAATTACTATCTCATCGGCTTCGGTTACCCGGTAATTCACTTCAACCGGGATTCCTTCAGGGCGACGCACTGCAGCCAAATCAAAACGATTGCCACTTAAACGAAGCATCTCTTCTCGAGTCAGTAGTCCGATTTGTTTAAGTTTAGTTTTGTCGTTCCATTCGTGATTTACAAATTTAATTTTAGGAAACTGATGTTGCAGTTCTTCTTCTGAGAATTTTAAATAATCATAGATTGCTTGATCAAGCATCGGACCATGAGTTCCCAGAGCGATTAAAACTGTAAATCGATCTACTTTCTGGCCAACGGCATCATAAATTCCTCTGATTACTTGACCGATATATTTTCCACCAGAACGGGTTTTGTCAGGGATGATTAATAAAAGATTTTTTCCAGCAATTGTTACGGCATTTTTTGCTGCATATTCTCTGGCCTCTTGTTCACTGAGTATTGGCATAATTAATCCTTTTCTAGAGTCTTAGTAAAACCGCGCCCCAAGTAACTCCACCACCGAAAGCATTCATCAACAACAGGTCTCCGGTTTTTACTTTTTTTTCTTTAAAAGCTTCTGCCAATAAAATAGGAACACTAGCGGCACTGGTATTGCCATATTTTTCAACATTGGAGAGCATTTTTTCCAAACTAATATTTAGCTGTTTTGCCACCGCGTCCAGAATTCTCTTGTTGGCTTGATGACAAATTACCGCTTGAATATCTTCCACATTCACTCCGGATTTTTCGATCAATTCCAGACTAATTTCTCCCATTTTGCGCACAGCAACTTTAAAAACTTCCTTGCCGTTCATTACCACTCGGGGATCTTTTGTGCTTAGTTCAGGACTAAGATGGTTATCTTTTTCTACACATAGAATATCTCCCAAGTTTCCATCTGCTCCCCAGATACTGGAAATAATTCCTCTTGTGGTGGGCGTTCCACGATTGGATTTTTCTGATTCCACCTTCGATAAAACAACGGCTCCAGCACCATCGCCAAAAAGCACGCAGGTTGCCCTGTCCTGCATATTAATTATTTGGCTAAAAAGATCGGCTCCGATGACTAAAACATGTTTGGCCAAACCTTTAGCAATTAAGGAATCAGCCGTAATCAAAGCATAAATAAAACCCGAACAAACGGCATTGATGTCAAAAGCAAAACCAGGTTTAAGATTTAAACGCTTTTGCAAACAACAAGCAGAACTGGGGAATACTTTATCGGGAGTAACTGTTGCAAAAATAACTCCATCGATTTCATCTTTGGAAATTCCTGCCTGATTAATTGCCTGCAAGCAAGCAGGCAAGGCCAATTCACTTACTAAGTCACTTGCCTCGGCCCAACGCCTTTCTTCAATTCCAGTACGGCTTTTAATCCACTCATCAGAAGTTTCCAAATAAGTTGCAAAGAAATCATTCTTCACCACTTTCTTTGGAACATTCATCCCCAGACCACTAAGGTAACTTGAAATTTTCATCTTGCTTCCTAAAAACCTATATTCGTTTCATCACGACGGAAGCATTGGTACCGCCAAAGCCAAAAGAGTTGGACATTGCTGCCTCAACTTGAATTTTTCTTGCTTGATTTGCCACGTAATCCAAATCACAACCTTCATCCGGATTTTCCAAATTGGTTGTCGGAGGAATCATTCCTCGGTCAAGAGCCAGTGCACAGAAAACTCCTTCCACCCCACCAGCCGCACCCAATAAGTGTCCGGTCATAGATTTTGTAGAACTAACCATCAAACCTTTCTTAGAATATTCTCCATAAACTTTCTTAATAGCCATTGTTTCATTAGGATCATTTAAAGGGGTAGAGGTGCCATGGGCATTAACATAAGAAATTTTCTCTAAAGGTAATCCCGAGGACTTAATGGCCATATTCATGCAAGCTACTGCTCCTTCTCCACCTTCACGCTGTCCAGTAATATGATACGCATCGCAAGAAAAACCATAGCCCACTACTTCAGCATAAATTTTTGCTCCTCGTTTTTTAGCTGTTTCGTAATCTTCAAACACCAAGACTCCAGCTCCTTCTCCGATTACAAAACCATCTCTGTCGCGATCAAATGGCCGGCTAGCTCTTTGGGGTTCTTCATTTCTCGTAGAAAGCGCACGCATTCTAGCAAAACCGGCAAGTCCAATTGGCGTAATCGCCGCTTCGGCACCACCGGTAACCATTAGATCTTGCAAGCCTGAGGCAATCATTCGGTAAGCTTCTCCAATGGCATGAGTTCCAGAGGTGCAGGCGCTGGTGATTGTATAATTCACACCTTGTAAGTTATGTGCGATAGCAACATTTCCCGGAGCCAAATTAGAAATCATCGCTGGGATTAGAAAAGGAGATACTTTGCGCGGACCGCCGGCTAACAAATCTTGGTGATTGCTTTCCAATGTCGCCAAACCACCGATTCCTATTCCGAGAATTACTCCCATTTTTAAAGGATCGTAATGCGCATCTTGATAAGCAGCGTCAAGTAACGCTTCCTTGGCGGCCTTTAAAGCAAATAAAGAAAATCGATCATATCGTTTTATTTCTTTTTTTTCGACAATTTCTTCGGAATTAAAATTTTTTACTTCAGCAGCAATTTGGCTGGCGTAATTTGTAGCATCAAAAAGGCTAATCTTATCTACACCGGATTTGCCTTCCATTAAACCTGTCCAAGTTGAATCTAGATCATGACCCAATGCAGTAATACAACCTAATCCCGTGACAACAACTCTACGCATATAATTGTCCTTTAAAGTTAAATTATTATTTAGATTGAATTCACACTAGGAGAATTCAATCTAATCTTGTTGCGCTGTAATTAGAAAAATCAAAGAAAATAAAAAATAATTTCTAACTTATTTAGGCAACAAGTTTAATGCTTCTTTGATCAATGAACGTTTTGGTGAAGCATTATCCTGAAAAACAAGCTTTTCTATTCTAGCTGAAATTAAGGATAAAGACAAAGGATCACTAGGCGAATGCTCAAGAATATAATTAATATCTTTTTCTTTTAATTTTAAATTATGCCTTTCCAACAAGGAAGAAACCAATGCTACTAATTCATTTTCTTGTGGAAAATTTAATTTTATTAATTGAGCAACATTGAGCCTGCTTAAAAGATGGGGGTTGGAAGTTAAATCGGCTGCCGGCATGCTCGCCTCAATTACAATTAATCCACCTCGGGATTTAATTCTCTCATACTGCTCTACAAAAGAAGCAACAATACCTTCACTATTGTTAATATTTAATTTTGAAAAATCAAAATAAGAAAACTCTAAACCGGAAATTTCCTTAAGGCAGTTTATTAGATAAGTTTTACCAACTCCTTTTTCTCCGTAGAGATAAAAAACCTGGAAAATATAATCTTGTTTACTTAATTCTTCAATATTTTGCTGGAGAAATATCCACTGAGAATTAACGCCGCTATGAGGAACAAAATAATAAAGAAAACTATTTTTTGAATGAGGAAGTTCCAGATTTAATTGTGTGGCTTTAATTTGCATGCAAGTTAACAACCAACTACAATTTCCTTATGTTCGAAAACAGGAACTCTAGAGATTTGCGCACCGATACTCTTCATTTTATCAACAAAGGAACCATAACCCCGATCTAAATGGTGAATTCCTGAAACTTTAGTTACGCCATTGGCCATTAATCCCATAATCACCAATCCGGCTGCTGCTCGAATGTCCATTCCTTCAACAGGCGCACTACTTAATTCCTTAACACCATGAACTGTGGCGATATTAGAAGATAGATTAATATTAGCACCCAATCTTCTATATTCAGCAACGTGACCAAAGCGATTTTCAAAAATAGTTTCTTCTATAACAGAAACTCCTTCTGCTTTAGTTAAAGCAGCAAGAAGAAGAGGTTGAACATCAGTAGCTACTCCCGGGTAGGGAGCAGTAGCAAAAGAAGTAGCAATTAGTTTTTCTGGAGCAGAGAGACTAATACTTTGTCCGCTGGAAATAATTAAACAGCCACTTTGTTCCAGCACTTCGATCACTCCCGCTAATTTTTCTCGCTCAATACCTTTAATGGTAACTTTTCCTCCGGTAGCTGCTGCGGCAATCAAAAAAGTAGCCGCTTCAATTCGATCTCCTTGAATCTCGTAGTTCCCTTTTCCCAGTTCTTTTTTTCCGGTAATTACAATGTTTTCTGTTCCCGCTCCTTCAATTTCAGCACCAAGAGTGCTAAGAAAATGGGCCAGTTCCACGATTTCTGGCTCACAAGCTGCACCAGTAATCACTGAAGTTCCCTCAATTAATGCGGCGGTCATCATAATCTGGTGAGTAGCTCCAACAGAAGGGAAATCAAGTTTTATTTTTTTTGGTTTTAAACCTCCGGGAGCAGAACCATAAACTACTCCATGACTTAAATGAATATCTGCGCCGAATTGTGCTAACCCTCGCAGATGTAAATCAACAGGACGAGAACCAATCGCATCTCCTCCGGGGAAAGCAACACGAGCGTTTCCAGTTCTGGCAATCAATGGACCAAGTACCCAAAAAGAAGATCTTAAAGATTTCACAAAGCGGTAGGGCGCTTCAGAGGAAGTAATATTTGCCGCTTCAATTTCAACTGTATTGCCATGATAATTGGTTTTACAACCCAAGGACTCCAGTAGTTTAAGAGTGATTGTAATATCTTCCAAATCAGGCACATTAGTGATAACGCAAGGACAAGAAGTAAGTAAGCAAGCTTTTAAAATAGGAAGTGAAGAATTTTTTGCGCCAGAAATTTTCAAACTTCCCTCAAGTTTAGAACCGCCCATGATAATTAAATGATCAAGCACTTTATTCTAGCCTAATATAAAAAACTAATTATCCGATCTATTCCTTGAAGATCGCTAAAAGTTTTTATTTCCTTAATTCCAAAATTCAAAAGATAAGATTTTATCTCAGTTAACTGTTTTATGCCAATTTCTAGCAGCATTTGCCCCTGTTTTTTATCAGGCCTGGATAAATTCTGATGAATAAACTCAAAAATCAATTCTAAGCCTTCTTTCTTAGCTCTCAAAGCCAATTGTGGTTCATATAATTCCACATCAACCGGTAAAGGTTCTGTTTCCGAAACATAAGGTAAGTTCGCTACAATTAATTCATAATGATCACAGCCAGTTAAATCTCTATCTACAAAAACTAAGGTGTCAGACATCTCCTTAAGTAAACTTCCTTGATAAAAGTTAACAAAGGAATCCAGTCTTAAATCTCTTGCATTTTCTTTTGCTACCTTCAAAGCTTTTTCAGAGACATCGCCGGCAAAGGCATTAATTTTACTTAAATAATCCTCTCCTAAATCTTTTCTTAGAGAATCTAAAATTGAAAGAATAATCGCCCCACTTCCCGTTCCCACATCAACTAGCAACAAGCCTTTCTCTATATCAATGCTCTTAATAATTTTGATTACTTCTTCTACTAAGACTTCCGTTTCCGGACGGGGAATCAAAGTGTCTGCAGTAACTTTAAAATTAATTCCAAAAAATTCCTTTCGACCAAGAATGTAAGCAACTGGTTCATGCTTTGCTCTTCTTAAAATATAATTCTTAAATCTAGATTCTTGATCTTTACTGACTCGATCTTCAGAACGAGAGATAATCTGCACTCGCTCTAAATTGAGGACGCTTCCTAACAAAATATCTGTATCTAATTGCGAAGAGTCTTTATTAACCAGATCTAATTCTTTTTTAGCCCATAGTCGCAACTCTAAAATTGTCGACATATTCGTATAACTTTAATTTGCTCCACCCTTCAGGGCTTCTGCTTGAAAAAAAGCATTAAGAGGATCGATTAGCAAATCTAAATTTCCTTTCATAATTGTATCAATTTGATAAAGCGTTAAACCAATACGATGATCTGTTACTCTAGATTGTGGAAAATTGTATGTTCTGACTTTTTCCGCTCTTTCTCCCGTTCCTATTTGAGAACGTCTGTCATCTCTACGTTCTGCATCCGCAGCGGCTTGCTTGGCATCCAATAACCTGGAACGAAGAACTTTTAGGGCTTTTTGCTTATTTTTAAGCTGTGATTTTTCATCCTGACAAGTTACTACTAAGCCTGTAGGAATGTGAGTAATTCTCACAGCAGAATCAGTCGTGTTAACACTTTGTCCACCGGGCCCAGAAGATCGGTAGACATCTATTCTTAAATCTTTATCTTGAATATCTATATCCACATCTTCGGCTTCAGGAAGTACTGCTACCGTTATCGTGGAAGTATGCACTCGACCTTGAGTTTCGGTTTTGGGAACCCGCTGCACTCGATGAACACCTCTTTCATATTTAAATCTACTATAAGCACCTTTGCCATTAATCATCGCCACAACTTCTTTAAAACCTCCAACTGAGGAATCTGAAGTAGACAACAATTCCACTTTCCAACCCTTAATCCCTGCATAACGACAATAGGCATCAAAAAGCTCAGCCACAAATAACGCCGATTCATCTCCTCCAGTACCAGCTCTCATTTCCATAATTATATTTTTATCATCATTAGGATCTTTTGGAAGAAGAAGCACCATTAGTTCACGGTAAAGCAACTCGCACTTATCTTTAAGCTCAACTATTTCCATTTGCGCTAGAGCTCTTAAATCTTCATCATTAGAGTTTTCTAGTATTTCTTTACTTTCTTTATGCCCCAGATCTGCCTTTTTCCATTCTCGAAAACATTTAACAATTGGTTCCAGATCAAAGTGCTCTTTTGTTAAATTTCGATAGCGCTCGCGATCAGTGACCACATTAGGATCAGCAAGCAAATTATTTAACTCATTAAACCTGGCTTCTACTTGTTCTAGTTTCTGTAACATTAATTAATACTTAAGTGGCAAATATTTGTTTTTTATATTAAAATCACGCCTTGTTTATACTACTCGTACATAAAAATGCGAGATCCCTTATAAAGTAAGCTGTAAATTAGTCAAATTTAATTAAAAATGCTTGGATTTTTCAAAAAAATTTTCCTTACTTCTTTGATCATTGCCTGGATTTCTTGTTCAGTAAATTCTGCCCGAGCAAAATTTACTGAGGAAAGCAACAAAGAAAAAATAAGTGTTTTAAAACAAAAGTATCAAACCTTATCTTCCCAAAAAGGCTTAGAATCTTGGGCCAAACTAGTTTCCGCAGAAATCAACGAACTAGAAGGAAACAAAGAAAAAGCAAAAGAACTTTATAAAAGTATTCCCCAAGATCAAGCGGCAAATCTTGATGCAGAAGTTGGAATAATCAGAATTGCTTATTTGGAAAATAAAAATTCCGGTAAAATATTGGCCAAAAAAAACACAATACTCGGAGAAAAACTACAGAAAGCTGAGCGTTACGATCTGATCAAAGAGCTTAATGAATATAAAGAAAAATACCCTTCTCTCACAGAACCGACTGAAGAACTAAGTCCGGAATCAAAATTGAAAAAAGATATTAAAAAAGCTTGGAATAAAAACGAATCCAATCTTTGTTTAAATTTAATTAAAAAATTTAAAACTAATTATCCGAGCAACCTTTCAACTGATATTTTATATATTGAAGCCAAATGTAATGAAGATTTAGGCCAGCTAGCAGTTGCCCACTCCATCTTTAGGAGAATTATTAATTCTCCCAATACGGAGCTAGAATCCAAAACAAAATCCTACAAAGATCTCTATCTCCAACAACTAAAACAAGGTAATTTAGAAGAAACTAAAAAAATATTAGAAGAAGCAATTGTTTTTTGTAGTCGAGAAATAAAAAAATTGAAGTCGAAAATTCAAGATAATAGCTCTTCTCTTGATCAAGATTTAAAAAACCTGCGCAACTTATCATTCGATCACTTACATTTCCTTTTTTGGCTAAGTCAAATCTTAGATCAACTTAAGGCGGATCAAACGAGCATTACCGAGATTGAAAATAAAATAATTAAACTTTCCCCTCTTTCCTATTATCGGTTTTTACTGAACAATAAATTCGAAATTGAAGAAAATAAAAATAACTCCTGTTTGCCTGAAATCCCCAATTCCCTGAGCAATAAATTGAAAACTTTAAAACAATTTAAAATGGAACAACTTGCCGATAATGAAATAAGCTGGTTTTTCTCTAAGAAGGCAACTTCCTTCCCTCCCTTAACTCCTATAAATATCAATTTACTTAAACAAGTAAGCAGTAAAAGTTATCTACATTTTCAATATGGCCTAGGAAATAAAGGAGTAGCTTTGTCCGATAATGCTCTGCGTTTGATACCAATTCTATATCCCAACGAAAAAATCGCAAAAGATTGCTTTGATAATCTTTTTTATAGCTCCTTCCCCACACCTTTTTTGGAAAATTTTCGAGAAGCTTCTGACAAGTATAATGTTCCTGTTAGCTTTTTACTCGCCATTGCCCGGACAGAAAGTTTTTTTAATCCTCTGGCCCACTCTCCTAAAGATGCTCTAGGATTAATGCAACTGTTAAAAGCTACTGCTCAAGAGGAAGGTTTAACTTCCAATGATGACTTATATGACTATCAAACAAATATTAAATTTGGAGCTAAGCATCTTTCTACTCTTTTACATTATTATGATAATAACTTCATCCTTGCTGCTGCTGCCTATAATGGAGGAAGGGACGCCACAAACCGTTGGATTAGTAAAACGAAAATTAAAGACTTTTCCAACTTGAGTGAAAAAGCTTATTTTGTTGAACAAATAAGTTTTCCTGAAACCAGAAATTATGTGCAAAGAGTTTTTCTCGCTAAAGAGATCTATGACTTGATTCAAGAAAAAGAACTTTCCCGCTTAAAAAAACAATAATAAATTTATATAGTTATTCCTTAAATTAAGCCCTTAACTTTTGCCGGCAAATTGTCGATTTAAACTATATTATGAAGCATAAAATCATCAATGACCAGAGTGGAAAAATTGTTTCCTGGACGCTATTAATTATTACAGGAATTTGGACCTTATTCTATTTGACTTTAAATGAAGTAATTAAAGCTCGTTTAAGCTATGAATATCTTAGAATATTCCAAGGCTGTCTAGTCATTTTAAGTTTTTCTTTTTTGGGTTTGGCAATTCGCGCTTCAAAAAAAGGACGTTTTGCAATTCGGGGTGATAAAACTTTCGCCAAAAAAATACAAACATATTATGAAAAAATTAACGAAATTATCGAAGAAAATGAAAGTATCCTTGAGCAGATTCGCTTGGAAGTAGAAAAGAAATCACAGTATTTTGGACATTCATCACATATTGGAATGAAAGCTGCGGAAGATATCCTCAATGATTTGAAACTGCGCAGTAAAAAAATAGATCAAAACATGAGAAATGGATCTAATGCCAACTTAATCGCCGCAGACAGCTTAATCAGATCAACAACCGCTTACCAAACGCAAATAATCAAAAGGGATTCTCACAACAACAACAATCCCCAGCAAGCATTAGATGATACTAGTGCGAAACTAAAAAGAATTTTTCAAGAAATCAAAATGGACCAAAAGAAAAATCTAAGTTCGTGAGTTCAATTTTTCGATAATTTGCCAGGAAAAAGAATCATTTACTTGATCGATTATTTTAAAAGTCCTTTTTTGATCTTTAACAAGTAAAGCTGGATACTGTTTTTTCCAGGCTTCTAAATCAAAATTACTGCGCAAATAAATTTCCATAAATTGATGTTGAAAGAGAATAACGTCTTTTTGCTTGGGATAAGCGGTAAAAATCAAGGTGACAAAATAGTTTCGATCCAAATAAGTTTTTAAAAGATTTTTATCCTCACTATTACTATCTCTGATTAAGGCTTCTTTTAAAAACAGAATCAGGTGTCCCGCTTTTGCTTGAAGTAATCTTCTTTCTAAAACTTCCTTTCTGGCAAACAATCCCCGAATAAAACCCAAAAATTGCGCTAAAGTTAAAAATATTATTGCCCCGATATTTGCCATCCCTTCCCTTGAGAAAATAAAACCGGGATGATAAGAAAAAATCAGTCGACAAGAACGTAACAGGAAAAAAATACCGACAATTAAGGAAATCCAAAAGCAAAATAAAAAATTAGTGATCTGATAAATATATAGAAATCCAAAAAATAAAACCAACTCCAAAGACAATTTTAAATATTGCTCACAAACATTAGAATAATTAGCCCAAAAGAGCTTACCTCCTTCAGCGTCTCCGCGAGCATAATTAAATATAGTTTTAAATGATTTGCTTAAAGTTGTTGGGAAATGCCAGAACGCCGTTGCTTCAGGCACAAAAGCAAATCTTTTTGCAGAGCTTTTTAAATAGTAATCAAATAGGGAATCTTCTCCGGCCAAACTTAAATATTCCGGAAACCCTGCTAAAGAAAAAAAAATTTCTCTTTTGATCGCTAAAGAACGGGCTGATGGTAGAAAAAAACGGGGGTTGATTTGTTCCAACTTAGGGCTTAAATAACGGCTTAAGGCATACTGAAATTTAGATTTTGTTATTATTTTATACCAACCCATAGAAACTTCTAAATCCGGAATTAGCAAAAAAGGTTCAAATAATTTTTTTGCCCAAAGGCGATCTAATTCCGCACCAATATCACTAAAAGCAAGGATTTCCGTGTTGGCTTTCCTTGCTGCTAGATTTCGGCCTTCTGCAATATTGCAATTTTCTAAAGAATGAATTTCTATTGGCAAATTTATTTTACTTTTATTTTTCCATTTTTCTATTTCGGCTAAAGTAGCATCTCTGGAACCGGCATCAACAATAATCACCTCCTGGGGAAGATGCTGCTGACTAGCCACGGAATCCAACCAAGGCACAATATTTTCTGCTTCATTAAGACAAGTTGTCAGCAGTGAATATTGAGGCGGGGATAATTGCTGATTTTTTTCTTTTTCTAAGTCAATTTTATATAAATACTCATTAAATAATTTTTTATAATTACCTTCAGAAGCAAAAACCACTACTTCAGACTCCGGAATTGGTATTGCCGCTCTTAATCGAAAATTTAAGAGCTTATTTTGCATAATTCTAAGCTTCTCTCCTGAAAGAAATTGATTAAACAGCTTAATAAGAATTTCCGCCGGTCCAAACATAAAAATAGGCAATTATAATTTTTGACAAACATTCCTATCATGCTTATATCACTAGCTAAAATATGGAGAAATAGGATTTGTCAGTAAAATTCCAAGATTATTATGAAACTCTAGAAGTTCCCCGGACGGCTAGTAAAGAAGAAATTACCAAAGCTTATAGGAAGCTTGCAAGAAAATTCCATCCCGATATTAACAAAACAAAGGATGCAGAAGAAAAATTCAAGACTATCAATGAAGCCTATGAGGTCTTAAGCGATCCTGAAAAGAGAAAAAAATACGATACTCTCGGAAATAATTGGAAGGCAGGACAGGATTTCCAGGCACCTCCTGGCTGGGAAAATGTTTTTGGAAATTTTTCAGGACAAACCGGAGGGAAAGCTCGGGCCGGAAGAACATTTAAGACCGGTGCTGGAGAAAGCTTTAGTTTTGGCTCCAGTGGCTTTAGTGATTTTTTCGATGCACTGTTTAACTCAGGCAGCATGTCTTCGCAAAATGCCCGAGGATTTTTTGGCGGGCACGAAAATGAAGAAATGCTTGCAGAAACAGGAGAGGATTATAATTCTTCGATTACTATTCCCCTTGAAGAAGCGTTTCATGGCACTACAAAAATGATTTCTATTGCCGGAACAGAATCAAATGCCTCAGGACTTGCGGAATTAAAACCCAAGCAATTGAAAATAAAAATCCCACCGGGCACAACTGACGGACAAGTAATTAGACTTGCTAAAATGGGAGCAAAAGGCAGCGGGGGCGGTGAGAGTGGAAATCTTTTATTAAAGATTAATATTGCTCCTCATTCCAAATATCAATTGCGGGGCAAGGATCTGACTTTGGAATTAGCAGTTTCTCCTTGGGAAGCTTTGCTTGGTGGAAAAATCACTTTTCCCACACTTTCTGGCAATCTGGCATTAAATATTCCAGCAGGAAGTCAAACAGGGAAACGATTTAGATTAAAGGGCAAAGGGATGCCTACAAAATCAAATCATCATGGAGATTTATTTGTAGAATTAAAAATAGTAGTTCCCGATCATCCTACCGAGAAAGAAAAAGAACTTTTTTCAGAGCTAGCAAAAATTTCTTCTTTTAATCCCCGTGAATTGAAAAATTTATAAGGAAAATTTATGAATTTTAATAAATTAACACAGAAATGTCAGGAAGCTTTACAGGAGGCAAGTTCGATTGCCAAGCGCCTTAACCACCAGGCCATTGATGTCGAACACTTGCTTTTTGCCTTATGTCAACAACAAGATGGTCTTTTCCCCAGACTGTTAAAAAAAATGGAAATTGCTCCGGAAAATTTTCGTGATCAATTGCAAGCAACTTTAGATAAAAGACCAAAAGTAACTAGCAGCACGGATACTGAACAAGGGAAAATATACATTACGCAAAGGATAAATCAGATTATTAGTGCTGCCGAAGAAGAAGCTAAACGCTTAAAAGATGACTACGTATCTGTTGAACATCTTATTTTAGCGATAATTGCTGAATATGGAAATCCCGATAGCAAACAATTACTAAATCGTTTTCAAATTACAAGAGAAAAAATTTTAAGTGCCTTGGCTGCAATTCGGGGAAACCAAAGAGTCCAAAACACCACTCCTGAAGCTAGCTATGAAGCATTGGAAAAATATGGTCGGGACTTGGTAAGTGAAGCTAGAAGAGGAAAGTTAGACCCAGTAATTGGCAGAGACGCGGAGATAAGAAGAACAATTAGAATACTTTCCAGAAAAACAAAAAACAATCCGGTGTTAATTGGCGAACCGGGGGTTGGTAAAACGGCAATTGTTGAAGGACTTGCCCAAAGAATTTTGCGCGGCGATGTGCCTGATGGTTTAAAAGATCGCACAGTCTTTGCTCTTGATATGGGTGCCCTTGTCGCAGGAGCAAAGTTTCGTGGAGAGTTCGAAGAACGACTAAAAGCAGTCCTCAATGAAGTTAAACAGTCTGATGGTAAAATCATCCTTTTTATTGATGAATTGCATTTGATTGTCGGGGCCGGAAAAGGCGACGGAGCAATGGATGCCGGTAACATGCTAAAACCAATGTTGGCACGCGGTGAGCTAAATTGTATCGGCGCTACGACCCTTGATGAATATCGGATGTACATCGAAAAAGACAAGGCTCTGGAACGAAGATTTCAACCGGTGTTAGTTGAGCAACCAACACCTGAAGATACCATATCAATTCTTCGAGGATTAAAAGAGCGGTTTGAAGTACATCATGGAGTAAAAATTCAAGATAGCGCCTTAGTTTCTGCTGCAATTTTATCGCACCGCTATATTAGCGATCGTTTCTTACCGGACAAAGCAATTGACTTAGTAGATGAAGCCTGTGCGATGATTAGAACAGAAATGGATTCGATGCCTGCTGAACTTGATGAAGTAACAAGACGAGTGATGCAATTACAAATTGAAGAAGCTGCATTAAAAAACGAAACTGACAAACCCAGTCAGGACCGATTACAAGCCATCCGCAAAGAGTTAGCAAATTTAAAATCCAAAGCTGATGTAATGAAAGCAAAATGGGATGCTGAAAAATCAGCTATTCACAAAGTTCAAGCAATCCGCGGAGCGATTGAAACTGTAAAAAGAGAAATTGAAAAAGCTGAATTATCCTACAACTTAAATGTTGCTGCGGAATTAAAACATGGGAGATTGCCGATTTTGCAAAAACAACTGGCTGCTGAAGAAAAGCTGCTTGATGATAGCGAAGGTAGCGAAAGACTTTTAAGAGAAGTTGTCACGGATGAAGAAATTGCAGAAATTGTCTCCCGTTGGACAAATATTCCCGTAACAAAACTGGTAGAAGGAGAAAAGGAAAAATTATTAAAACTGGCTGATGTTTTACACCACCGAGTAATTGGCCAAGATGAAGCGGTGAATTTGGTGGCCGATGCTGTAATTCGTGCTAGAGCTGGAATCAAGGATCCCAAAAGACCTATCGGATCATTTATTTTTCTTGGGCCGACCGGAGTCGGTAAAACGGAATTAGCAAGAGCATTAGCAGAAAATCTTTTTGATTCAGAAGATAACATTGTGCGAATTGATATGAGCGAATACATGGAAAAACATTCCGTTTCCAGATTAATTGGCGCTCCTCCGGGATATGTCGGTTACGAAGAAGGTGGCCAATTAACTGAAACAATTCGTAGAAAACCTTATGCCGTTGTTCTCTTTGATGAAATAGAAAAAGCAAACGGCGAAGTATTTAATATTCTTTTGCAAATACTTGATGACGGGCATATTACCGATGGTCAAGGAAGAACTGTAAATTTTAAAAATACTGTTATCATCATGACTTCTAATATCGGAGCCCATGCTTTATTGGGTGGAGTAAATGATCAAGGGGAAATTAAAGAGAACGCTCGTGAAGCAGTAATGAAAGAGTTAAGACAATCTTTCCGACCGGAATTTTTAAATCGTGTCGATGAAATAATTCTTTTTTCTCCTCTGAAGTTAGAAGAAATTATTAAAATTGTGAATTTGCAAATCCAACTTTTGCAAGAACGTTTGAAGGAAAGACAAATTCGTCTGCACTTAAGTACTGAAGCAGCTGAATTTATTGCCAAAGAAGCCTACGATCCGATGTATGGAGCAAGACCTTTGAAACGATACATTCAAAAAGTGATTGAAACTCAAATTGGTAGGGCAATAATTGGTGGTGAAGTTTTTGATGGTTCTGATATCTACATCACTTTAGATAAAGATAAATTGCTAGTTTCTATCAATAACCCTAATGATAATAAGCCTCTAACAAAGTAATAATTTCAAGCATCGATTTGCTGCTTTATTTAATTTTTTCAATGCGTTAGAGGAATATTTTCTTAAGTTATTAAGCCAAGCTTCCGACACTTACTCTTAGAACCAAGGAATAGGTTATGGAGTAGATAATGGCATATAACGAAAAAGACAAAACAACAAAGATCTTAATCGTTGATAATGATGAAACATCATTTCAAGTAAGAAAGTGTATTGCTAAAGTCTTAGCTGCGCTCCCACCTGTAGAGTTATTCCATGCACGCGATGCTTCTGAAGCACTTGCTTTATTAGAACAACTTAAGCCTGATGTGGTGATGATGGATCATGAGAATGAGGCGGAGAAAGATCTTTTCTTTGATAGTCTAACAATGAATCATCCACCAGTAATGGTTTGCACGGATGAAGAAAGTCCTAAACAAGAAAAATTTTCCATTGATAATCCTGTTACTTATGTTAAAAAGAGCGAAAGTTTAGATGATATTCATCAATCTTTAATGATGGCAACAACACTTGGTGCAAAATCAACCTCCGGAAAAGACTCTAAGTCTGTACATTAATTCTACTACATTATATTTACTGTTTTTTTTGGTAAATATTATTATAGTAGATATTTCTGCCGCTCAAAGTATAATCAAAATAAATAATTTAAGTTTTAATTGTAATAATTGTGAAGTTAAAGAAACTGAAAATAATTGCAATCTATATTTAAGAACTGAAGATATAATTTTCTCCTGTGACCAAGCCCTGGATTATTTTTTTTCAATCCTTAAAATAACCGACCATAATAATCAATATCCTTCGGTTTTGGAGTTAAAAAATTATATTTTATTGCCAAGCAAAAATAAAAATTTAAAAGCAAGTGCTTTAACTCTTCTATTAAAAAGCGAGGATGGAAGAAAATTGTTTTTGGAAAATATTAATGATTTTATTGGTCAAGCAGCAATTTTTTTTTCAGAAGTAATACCATTTAGTTATCAATATCAAGATGTTTGGCAAGCAGTTTGGAACTCTACAAATTTCCAAGATCCAAAAATTGATGCCTTAGTGAGAAGTAAAATTTTCGCCTATTTAGATATTCCCAGTGAAGAGCTTTTTAAAGATATTTTATATTTTAGCCTCTTAGACAAACCATTAACTTCGCAATTAGAAATAATAGAAATTTACAAAGCAAGTTCTCAAGGCAAAAAGCCTAAAACAGTGGAACAGTTAGCGTTACTTAAAAATTTCCTGGAAGATTGTTTTAATATAAATTCCACCTTAAGTAATGAAAAATGTTCAGAGATTAATTTACCTGAGCTAAACATTGCAACATTGGTTTTAATTTCTAAGTTAAAATTTAATTTTATTCTAACTGAAATTAAAAAAAATTTTTCTTTTAAACCTGAAGACATTATTAATTTAATATCAAAAACAAATTATTATGTCGTAAGAACACCTGACTCTCATCAGCTTCTCTATCAATCCTTAGAAACGCTAGAAAAAAACAACATTTGTGAAGCAAAGAAGATTTATTATCAATATCAAGTTTTATTAAATGAATATGAAAAATACGATGAAAATATAAAAAAAATATTAAACAATCTCCGGGACACTAAATGTAATTTAGTTGAAGAAACACTAGAAACAAGGCGAGTGCATCTTTTCTATGCGTTAGGAGTTTTAATTCTTATGCTTATTGCCATATTTATTGCCAAAAATAAGCTCAAAAATAAAGAACTTAATGAATTGTTTAATTATTTTAATTTAAACTGCAAGGAAAAAGAAAAATTAGTTGAAGCCTATTATATTCTTGCAAAAAAATACCATCCCGATGTAGCCACGGGCAGTGAAGAGCTATTTAAAGAATTAAACGAAAAATACGAGAAAATAAAAAAGCTCCTTTAAGAGGTGTCAGACAATTATTTATTACCTAAAGTACATTTTTCTTAATAATGACGATAATGGAATAGAGAAGAAACTAATACCACAATTTAAAAAGATGACTAATTTTATGGGTTGGCCTTTAAGAATATTAAACTCAAAAGAAATATATCATATTTGCTCTCGAACAACTAAAAGTGAAATTTGGATGATACCAAATCACACAATTAATAGAACATTAGGATCAATATTAGCAAGGGCAAAGCATCGGTATAATATTACAATTTATGCATATTGTTTTTTAGGAAATCATTTTCATTTACTTTTAAAGGGTAATAAACATGACATTCCAAAGTTCATGAAAGATATCAAATCCGCAATTGCAATTAGATTAAAGAAAATATCGGGATGGGACGGAGGAAAATTTTGGCACAGAAGGTATGATTGCGAAATTGTATTTGAAGATAAGTTATTGCAAATCTTTTGTTACGTAACTGCGAATGCAGTTTCTTCAAATCTAGTAAGTAAATGTGGAGAGTATCCAGGAATCTCCAGTTATAATCAAATAGTCACAGGAAAAATTCCAACATTTATTTGGACCGATTGGGCAAGATATAACAGTGATAGAAAGGTAAGGGGAAGTACTAAACCTATTAACATTCAAGAATACCAAATAGAATAGGAATTAGAACTTAGTCCACTTCCTATTTGGGAAAAATTAAGTATTGAACAGAGACTTAAAGAAGCTCAAAAAGCAATCCTAATCTTTGAGAATCGTTGTGAGAAAAAACGAAAGATTGAAAACAAGAAAGTTCTTGGAAAAAATAAAATATTACATATTATTGCTGGATCAAAACCTTTTAGTAGTAAAAAAGAAAATAGACCCTATTGCCATACCACTTGTCCAAAACGAAGAATGGATTATATTGAATTTTGTAAACAAACAATAAAAGATTTTAGAAAATCTTCAAAAGAATTTTTATCAGGAATACTAGATACTATTTTTCCAAAGTGGACTTTTAAACCTCCGGCTTGGCAAATTGCAACATGAAACCAAAATGTATAAAACCTTAAAATATAATTAAATTAGACTAATTTTTCAAAAGAGCATTTGAAATAACTTTATCTAAAATTAAGTAATTATTATCAATAGGTTTTTATTATTTGGTAAAGCAATGAATTTTAGTGCTTTCCAAATAACTAAATCATATGAATATTTACATTGGTAGATAAAATTATTTAAATCTTCTGCTCTAAATTAAAATTTTTAAATAATTCTTTGACACCTATTCTTCTGACACCTATTCTTCTTGTTTTGATAATTCGGCGAATTCGGAACTAATTTCTTTTAATTGTAATTTGGTCTCTTTTAAAACTTCCTTGCAAATCTTAATTGCACCGAGAGCTTCTTTCATTTTAGGAACCAGTTCATCAATACTAATCTTGTTTTCCTGTAATTCCACAGAAAGTTTTTCCAATTTTTTAAAATTAACTTCAAATGTTTGATCTTCTTTTGCCATTTTACACCTATTTAATCTCCGCTAATTTCTTAGTATCAGAAAACTCAATATTAACCAAATCACCGCTATTTAGTTCTGAGGCTTTTTTAATAAAACGCTCTTGATCCTTTATTTTTACAATAGCAAATCCCCTTTTTAATTGCACTTCAGGACTGGCAGCTTGAATTTGCTCTTCAAAAGAATTGAGTTTATTTTGCTTGCGATCAATTAAAAATTCCACTTCTCGCAATAAAAGAGAACTCCTTTCTAGTTTATTTTTTTCTTTTAAAATAATTTTTTCAGATGAAAAACAACTCTGATTCCCCCAATTAACTAAAGCTACTTCCCTCTTATTAAAGAGTGTCTGTATTTGTAAAGGAAGTTTTTCTAACATTGCTTTTAAATTTGCCGCTTGCATTTGCATTACTTTTTTTCCAAGAAAAAAAAGCGGAGAAATCAGATCAATAAATCTTTGCTGAAAGCGTTGTTGACTTAATGATGAATAATTTGAAGTGTTATTGATAGCTTGCATAAAACGATTTCTATAATCAATAACAATATTAGCAAAAAACCAACCGATCTCTTTGGGCACACCACACGATTTGAAACTAACATCTTGCGCTGAACATTGATCCTCTTGATGGCCAATTGCGGAAATTACCGGAAGCGGACAAAGGCAAACCGCCCTAGCAATATCATAATCATTAAATACAGAAAGCTCCGCCTGACTACCACCTCCTCGAAAAATCAAGATCGCATCAAGATTACCTAAGCTAGTCAATTTTTCTATTCCTTTTAAAACAGAACTTTTGGCTTCACCTCCTTGCACATTGACGTTTAACCAAAACAAGTTAAATCCAAATTTGGCCTCTGATAATGAAGCCATAAAATCATTTATTACCGTACCGCCAGCGCTGGTCAAAATACCAAGATTTCTAGGTAAAAAATTTAATTGCAACTCCTTATTTTTTGTGAAAATGCCCTCTTTCTTTAATCTTTCATTAGTTTGTTCTCGTAAAGAGGCAAGTTTACTCTTTGTATATTCCACAATTATCTTCTTAATCGTTAATGAAAGTTGCCCTCCTTTTAAATTTAAACTTGTAGAAACTAAAAACATTACCGGCAAATCAGCTTCCAGCTTAAAGCCATTTTCCACAAGGGGGGCGCAAATTTTTTCCGCAGCATTCCAAATGACACATTTAACCCTGGTATCTCGCTGCTCTTGTTCTGCAAGATCCATAAAAATCCTATCTTGCGTTACCTTGACCTCACTCAGCACTCCATAAATACAAAAAACTTGAGGAAACGATGCCTTCAATGCAATTTGCACTTTTTGCATAAACTCAGAAACAGAGAAAGCATTTTCCGGCTTTTCTATTACTTCGACAGTTGGGATTTCTAAAACCACAACCGAAGAGTTTAGCGGCTCCATTTCTTCAATTACAATTCCCGGAAATTTCTCCTTCAATTCCCGATCACTTAAATTAAAAGAACTGATAATCCAAGCTTTCTTGGAAGAATCAAATTGATATTTTCCAAAAGTTTTTATAATTTCCTTAGCTTGAAAAGTTCCCGGACCAGAAAAAGTGGCTGTTTTGTTATTTCTATCTATTCTAACTAGTAAAAGGTTGCTCATTTATAAAAATATAACAAATTAATTTTCACCTGGCAAAATTGGACACTTTATGCAGTTCCCTTAATTCCTCCCAAACACCACTCTCTTCAATTATCGAAGGAAAGTTAAAATAGTTGCCATCAACAATCGCTCGCATAATCTAACACAATATTTTACAGCTTTGGGATCCTTAATACTTTGATTATATAATTCCTGATAATTCATTTTCCCAAAATATCACCTCCAAGGCGATCGGGAAATCTGATTAGATAGCAAGTTTAATTGAAGTATTATTTTTTAAGCTTTTTTTAACTTATTCCCTCTAATCTGTTCGGCTTTTTTACTGAGAGTTTGAATTTTTCTTCTGCCCCTGCCGCCGGTATAAAATTGATCTTCCTTTTTCTTAACTCTTATTACTTCCGGTGTTAAACGATCGGAAAACCCCTTTTTTAAATTCTTTTGTTTTTTAAAAAATCTTCTTAGTTTAGAAAGACCTCTGCTTTTTACCCGAGAGATATGGCAGCGGCAATATTTTAATTCTTTTGCTATTTTGATTAACGGTTCATCATAGACATAATGACGAATGATCACTTCTCGTTCCAGTTCATCTAACACCTGACAAGCTCCCCAACATTCCTCAGCACGTTGCTTTTTTAAAATAAGTTTTTCCGGGTCATCCTGTTCAATTTGCGCCAAAGGAATTCTGGCATTTTCATAATCTTCTGCGCTATCAATTGAAAGGTTGGGAATATAATGAAAAATCCTTTGCTCGTTGATAATCTTTGCAATTTCTTTTAAAAGCATTCCTCGCAGGTGGTAAAAAAAGAAAGTCTTAAAAGAAGCCTCTCTGCTCTCGTCAAATCTGTTTGCCGCTTCACAAAGAGCCGCTCCAACAATACTATGAACCTCATCGTTTCTTAAAGTCATGCGCCAGGTTGTTAAAAAACTCCAGGCTAATCGCTTCCCATGCTCCCGATGTTCAATTACTATTTCTTTAATTTTATCAGGAGAAAGCTTATTAAAAGGCTTTTTCTCTATCATCTCAACTTCTGATAATCCGCCTTTGATTTCTCTTAGAAACGCTGCTTTTCCTGACATAATACATCCTCATCAAAAGGTATTTATTATGTTATGGAAGGCTAGGGGAATGTGTGGCTTAGTGTAGGAATCTGTATTAAGTTGCTTCAATCAATACTTAAAAGAAGATAAAATATTTACTATTTTCAACTAGTTAAAAGATTGTTTCAAATACTAAATATAACCAGCAATAAGCTTATTGCCGAACAGGCGATATTGGCCAATTGTTTTCAGCAAAAACTATTGGGACTTATGGGCAAAGCCCAAATGCTAGAAAATACCGCCTTAATTCTTCCACAATGTAAAATAGCACACAGTTTTTTTATGAGATTTTCGATCGATCTTATTTTTTGTAACAAAGAAAATAAAATTGTTTTACTCCAAGAAAATTTTAGTCCCTGGAAAATTTCAAAATTCGCTGCACTGGCAAATTATATGATCGAGTTACCGGCAGGTAAAATAAAAACCACAGAGTGCTCTCGCGGGGATTATTTAAAAATAAGCCCTTTATACCCAAAATTGTGAGAATAAAAAGTAATAGATTCTTGATTTTGATTACAATAACTTGCCCAACCTCCAGCAAATGTCCGATGACGTGAAGCAATATTACCTTGCTGTGTGTAGAAACTTTCATAATTAGCATTATAAGATTGCATTGATTGCACATTGTTTGCTGACCAATAAACATCCAACATTTTTATTTGTCTGCCATATGCATCGAACTCCACAACCTCATGCACCTGATATCCTACTGCTTTTGTTTTGGCATAATTATGTAAATAATTATTAATCTCATCTAAATTCTTATTAGTTTTAAGTATTGAAGTTTCCAGCTGCGCGATATCTCCATTTACCTTTAAACGCTGAATTTCTTTCTGCTGTGCATCAATATACCAATACCACTGCGATGCCTTTTCGGTGGGCAAGAAATGCTTGTGTTGATCTAAAAAAGAAACTTTGGAGTTTAATTCCATAAGACGTTGATCTATTGTCTTATTCTGATTGGCTATCGCTGCCGGCATTGGTGAAGGGATAGGGTTTACAGGAACTGAATTTGGCACAAGAACTCTTGTTGGATCTTGTTTTACTATTGTCCTTTCTTTCGGAACAGCTGGAGATTTCTGCTGATTACTACTTGCCTGGGGCCTTGCTGCTTCAGGTGATCTTAGGGGTCTGCTTTGCACTATAGCATTTTCTTGAATATTAAAATTCTTAGGGCCAAAATTAGTACCAAAATCAACAATCGCTCCACCAATCTGATAATTCCCTTGATTATGAAATATTAAATTATATCGATATTTTGTACTCGAACCGCTTGCGACTCTCTTGATTGAAATATCATCCGTTAAATTAAATGCCTTTCCGTCAACCTCTAAATCCATTGGAACTTTTACGCGACTTGGAGAACCAGAATGATTTTTATCAATAAAAACCTCTCTAATTTGTTTTCTATCAGTAGTTACAAAATATGCTTCCTTAATTACCTTTTCCGGAACAGGCCTTACTACTTCTGGAATTGGTTTTGCTACTTTCTGAGGCGGTACTTTCACCGCTTGAGTTGCTGCGCTTTGTTCTCTAATAACTGGAAATGGTTTTGAATTACTGCTTTCATTTTCTCGCTGATTTCCCGGAACAAATGCTCCCTTGAAACTTTCCAAACGACTTCTGGCACTTTTTAAATTAGTTTCCAAATTGGTTTTTGCAGTGCCTTTAATATTAGGATCTCTTTGAATACCGGCAAGATTTCTAACATTTTTTTCCAAAAAAGCTCCTACAGCTTTCGGAATAGGATCAGAAGAATCAAACAAATGAGGAGAATCCTTTATTGCTTGTTCATAACGTGTGACCAAAGGCTCTGCCACGCTCACGGTGTAGTTTGGATTTTCTCTTGTACTTCCGGCTAAAGCAAGTTGCACTTCTTTATTCCTTCTTTCTCTTGTATGGGGCGATTGCTGCCACGGCTCTCTGTTTTTATCTATTTCTCTTGATAACTCTGCCATTTCTTGCTTTCTATCAATTTCTGCTTGATTTCTTTGTTCCGTTAAAACACGCCCTTTCTCTCTGCCTTCTTCCAATATTTCATGATATAAGCTTCCGTTGGCTAAGAACATAAGGTTTGACCTGATGATTCCTTTTTCCAAAATATCTGAAAGAGCAATCCCTGGTTTGAAAAGAGATTCTTTTTTACCGGAATATATAATACTCTCTTGTGCTTTTTCCTCATAAGCCTTGTTCGTTCTTGGATTCACAAATAGATATGCCGCTTCAGGATTCGCTTTAATGATATTAAATGCGTTCTGCGTAAGAACTTTTCCTTTGTATTCCGCATAAGAATCTGAGTTACTAACGCTCTCTTGGAGCTTGCCTAAAGCTCGCATATAATCAGGATTATCTTTTAAGCACTGAGCAATCTTTTCTCCTAAACTACTCCCGCTAGCAGGCAATTTTACTGAATCTGCAGGCTGCTTATTTGTTCTCGCTATAGTACTCATTCTAACTTCCTAATAAACTTCGTACTAAATTGTTATGCACTTTTGTTAAAAACTGTTAGCTATAATTTAGAAAATTACCAGCGGAAATAAAAAAGGGCGTCCTAAGACGCCCTTTTGAATAATAAGCCTAATTTAATTAGGCCCTTAGGTAAGGCAAAATTACATCATTCCACCCATACCACCCATTCCTCCCATACCGCCCATTCCACCAGCTCCACCACCATGACCATCTTTCTTGTCATCTGGCTTTTCAGCGATTATTGCTTCTGTTGTCAGCATTAAGCCGGCTACAGAGGCAGCATTTTGTAATGCTGAACGGCTTACCTTAGTTGGGTCGATCACACCGGCCTTCACTAAGTCTTCCATTTTTTCAGTCAAAGCATTGAAACCAACTGATGATTCAGCATTTTTTACGCGGTCTAAAACCACGCTTGCTTCATGTCCAGCGTTAGTGACAATCGTGCGAATTGGCGCTTCTAAGGCTTTAGCAACAATTTGCAAACCAATTTTTTCTTCATCATTGCATTTTACTGTATCCAGTACTTTTACAACTCTGATGTAAGCAACCCCACCACCAGGAACTACGCCTTCTTCTACCGCAGCGCGTGTGGCATGAAGAGCGTCTTCGACTCTGGCTTTCTTTTCTTTCATTTCGATTTCAGTTGCAGCACCAACATTGATTACAGCAACACCACCAACTAATTTAGCTAGGCGTTCTTGTAATTTTTCACGATCATAATCGCTAGTTGTTCCTTCAACTTGGTTGCGGATTTGCTTTACTCTAGCTTCGATGTCTTTCTTAACTCCGGCACCATCAATAATTGTTGTATTGTCTTTATCAATAACAACTCTTTTTGCTTGACCTAGACTGTCAATTCCAACACCTTCCAGCTTGATTCCCAAATCTTCACTGACGAATTTACCGCCAGTTAGAGTGGCAATATCTTCAAGCATTGCTTTTCTTCTATCACCAAATCCAGGAGCTTTAACTGAACAAATCTGTAAAGTTCCACGAATTTTGTTAACAACTAAAGTTGCCAATGCTTCACCATCAACTTCTTCAGCGATGATTAACAATGGACGACCAGAACGTGCTGTTTGCTCAAGCAAAGGAAGCAAGTCTTTCATGCTGCTAATTTTCTTTTCATAAATTAAAATGTAACAATTTTCCAAGACGCATTCCATTCTGTCTGGATCAGTTACAAAGTAAGGAGAAAGGTAACCACGGTCAAACTGCATTCCTTCAACAACTTCTAGAGTTGTTTCCAGACCTTTTGCTTCTTCAACAGTAATCACTCCTTCCTTACCAACTTTTTCCATTGCTTCAGCAATGATGTTTCCAATGAAAGGATCGTTGTTTGCAGAAATACTGCCAACTTGTGCGATTTCTTCTTTGGTTTTTGTTGGTTTGGAAAGTTTTTTAAGCTCTTCAACAATAGCTGTAACTGCCTTGTCAATACCGCGCTTAATGCTCATTGGATCATGTCCGGCGGCAACCATTTTTGAACCTTCGCGGAAAATCGCGCGGGCCAAAACTGTTGCTGTTGTTGTTCCGTCACCAGCAACATCAGAAGTCTTAGAAGCAACTTCACGAACCATAGCAGCGCCCATGTTTGCGAATTTCCCTTCCAATTCAATTTCTTTTGCTACAGTAACTCCATCTTTAGTTACAGTCGGTCCACCGAAGGACTTTTCGATAACTACGTTACGACCGCGAGGTCCCATAGTTACAGCAACTGCATCAGCCAAGGCATTAACGCCTTTTAACATTTCATCTCTAGCATCTAGTCCGTATTCAAGAATTTTTACACCCATGGTGAAACTCCCTTTATTTTGTTTTATTAAATTGTTATTAAATTTTAAAATTATTCAACGATTGCAAGAACATCATCTTCTCGCATAATGAGTTTGTCCTCATTATCGATTTTTACTTCTGTTCCTGAGTATTTACCAAAAAGAACAACATCTCCTGCTTTGATATCTAGCGGAAGAGTTTTTCCATCATCAGTAATTTTTCCTTTACCAACTGCTATGACTTTTCCTTTTTGAGGTTTTTCTTTTGCAGTATCAGGAATGATAATTCCAGAAGCAGTTTTTTCATCTTCAGAAATTCTTTCTACGATGATTCGATCATGTAATGGACGAAGTGATTTTTTAGACATACGCCTTTTATTCTCCTTAGTTAATATTAAGCAAAGTTAAAAATTTCTTTATTTTTTTAAAATCAAGAACATTGCAATTGAGAGCAGAGCTAATAGCATTTCCGACCTAAAAAGACAAGAAAGCCGCCCTACTTCGCCAAGTGTTTTAAGCATCGGATTACTGGATGTCAAGGAAAGGGGATGATTTTTTAATAAGAAATTTGTTAATTAATTTTGTCTACAAAAAATAACTATGATTTTAAGGTCTTATTAAGATAATATGGTGTCAGACATTTATATAATGGCCTAAGTTAAAAAACTCTGACTCTGTAAGTAATAATGCATTGCTTCCAATAAAGATAAAGATGGGGCAATTTTTTGAATTTTCATGTTGGAAGAATTAATTTCCTCCTCTTCCACAAAAGGCTCTAAATCATTTTTTCCTAAATTCTTGCAGAGATCGACAGAAACTTTGGCAATCGAACCTGCCGTAACTAGATGACCATGATTTAAGACAATTACCTGATCGGCTAATCTTTCTACTATTTCCATTCGATGGGAGGAAATAATTAAAGACATGTTTTTGGACTCTTGCTGAAGGATCTCCACTAAGTTATTTGTTTGGGTAATATCGAGTCCATCAAAGGGTTCATCAAATAAAAACAACTTTGGTTGACAAATAAATCCCGCTACAATTTGCACTCTTCTTCTTTGCCCCTTAGAAAGTTCTCGACCAAGTTTTTTTAAAAAAGGTGCAATTTCAAATAGCTCTAAATACTTTTTCCCTTCTTTTTTAAAATGATCTTTATTCTTATGTTTAAGTCGGGACCAAAGCTGCAAGTATTCTTCTACAGAAATATCTGAAAATATCGCCCCTGTTTCCGGAGAAAAGGCCATATCTTTTTGAGGAATGAGTAACTGAGAATCATTTTGCAAAATTAAGGCAAGTTGTCCAGTTTTTGGATAAAGTAAATTTAAAATAGTTTTAATTAAGGTAGATTTACCTGAACCATTTTGCCCAATAATCGCAATAATATTACCTCTCAACTCCAAGGCATTAATATCCAGGGCAATATTTTGTGCGTATTGTACTTTTAAATTTGCAGCCCTAATATTAATTTCTGGTTTCATTTTTATATATCCTCAAGGTGTGTTGCAAACCAGCGGGCATTAAGACGAAAGAAATAAACGGTTAAAGTGAGAGCAAAAACAGAATGAAGCAAAAGAAAAACACTATTTATTTTAATAATTGGAAATAAGATTACCTGACTTAAGCCAACAATGGGAATTACCGCCAAAAAGTTTTTTAATATGCCGGCATAAAAACTCTCATTAAATAACGCCGGCACCCAAAAAACAAATCCCAAGATAAACAAAAATATTGTTGCATATTTATATGTCCAACTTATCAGCGAGGTCCTGTTCCTTAATTCGGAAATTGAAGAAATAACGGCAATCGTTGTTAGACTATTAAGAATTGCAAAGGCCCAAATAATAAAATCTTGTTTATTGCCAATAAATAATTGCAGAATGTCTTTAGGCACAGCATATCGATAAATTATTATATTTGCCGGTAAAGAGGTCATCAGAAAGCAAAAAACTCTCAGCAACGTAATAATCCACATCGCCCCATAAAATTCCTTTTTACCGCAAGCGGCAACCAAGGGAAGTAAAACATCGTTTTTTGCAAAATACTGTAAAACCTTTTTATGTCCCAACAATGTCAGCCAAAGAGCAATGATAATCAACAAAGAAGAATTAATAATCAAGAACATCAACATTGAAGTTCTGGTTAAATTAATTGGCTGATTAAATCCCGGCAAATTAAACAACACCGTTCCTTGTGTTTTTTTTCTTTCGTCAGCAAGCTGTTTAAGCAAGTAAAATTGATCGGAAAATATTTTCTGGGATTTTGATTCAACCAAAACATAAATTCCCGTAGCGGGCAAAGAAGTAACTTCCGATACTGCTTCAGCACCGATAATCTTAATCGTCAAATCTGTTTGGCATCTTTTACAAAGATGAATTTTCTCTACCGACTCGCTAAATAAGGAAACATATGCCCCAGGATCATATGTTTCCGGATTTTCTACATTGATTGCCACATCGATTGAATCCAAATTACATTCCGCACTGGGCTGCTTGTCTTCTTTCCAACGGCATACTTTAGGCTCTATGCTGATCTCATTTTTTCCATACAGTTTCGTTTTAATCCATTCCGCAAACTGATCGGGATAATCATGTCTTTCCCTGTATTGCGTAGCATCTTCCTCCAAGAAATGAATATAAGTCGTAGTCGAAAAAATCTCGATAATCGTAATCAGCAAACCAATAATTAATGGCCAAAAAAGCAAATTAAGAAATAGTCGAGGAATTTTTATTAAAGAAATGGCGATCTTGAGAGTTTTCATGAAAAACCTTAAAAACCTGATTTGTGGCTCTTATATATAGAGTTATGATTGAGAAATGAAAAAAGTTGCAGTTACTTTGAAGAATCAGAAATAAATCTATTTTTTAGCCACAACAAATGTTTGCTGACCAAAAATTTTCCACAATAGCGGCAATTTTAAATACCAGCTAACAAGAAATTTCTTATCTCCGGCAAAATGCCCTAAAGATGATTTGGCTGTATAAGGAAGAAATCTTGGTATTAATTTACTGATCTTGAATCCACTAACTTCTAAAGCTTCAACTAGGCTATGCTCAGTGAGAGCAATATGATGATCAATATAATCCCAATAGGCTGATCCGATATAGCGAATATTCGGTTGTAAAATCATCACCAGGCCACCGGGCTTAAGAATTTTGTGACACTCTTGTAATACTTCAAGCAACACCCTCTTTGTTGGCAAATGCTCTAAAAAATTACTCATAAACACGACATCTGCTTGATCGGGGAACAAGGAAGAAATTTCCGTTGCCGGAACCTGCAAAACCTCACAGCCAAAATTCTTTAACTCCAAAGCATGCGCACTGATATCAACAGCAATTTTTCTTTTTGCCTGAATATTCTTTAGAAAAAGTCCATCTCCTGCTCCAATATCAACTACTGTATCACTAGGAGAGATATATTTTTGAAAAAAGTCTTTTACTAAAATTGCCCAAGTCGCACCCCGTAAGTGCTCTTCTTGTGCGCAAAAACGACGTAGATAAATATCGTTTTCTAAACCGATACCTTCATCGATTAATTTAAGTTTTGTTTGTTCTTTCATTTGCTCTTGATCCATTTTTAACTTGCCAAGCTTCATAGCAGAAACCACAAGAAAAACCAATGAACTATCGGAGATAGCAATGATTTATTCTCGATTATTTGTGATATCAATTCGCCAATTATATGGATCTACTGTAAATTTCATGCTTTCGCCTTTTTTTAATTCTCTCAGTTTTTTGCCCGCATTCTTCGGCCAATTTTTATAGTGATAACTTCCCTTATATTTAAAATAACTCGATCCTGTGCAAACCATACATAAAAATAAAAAATAAGTAATATTTCTATAAAACAATTTCTCGCTCTTCCAAAAATAATTAAGTTGCATAAAACAAAGAAAAACAAAACTAATATAAGAAAGATAGAAATATCTTCCCGCTCCACCAGCACCATATCTAATCAAAACTTCAAGATTTAATTGGCTCGATATAAACTCGGCGCGATTTTTGATCAATATTCCATAAAATAAAATATTTAAAAGAATTAAAACAATTCCCAATAGGTTCCTTGTAATAATCATTGTCGGAACAATAAAAGCAATAAAAATTCCGGCAATAATATGTAAAGCAATTTCCGGAGCATAAACGATAAATGATTTAGGAAATAAATTTTGAATTATTCCTCGATAATAGACACCAGCAAAAATTCCCTGAATAAATTCCCAGAAAGTTCCATTGAAGTTTTCTACCTGGACTCCTTCTACATGGGTCAAAGTGTAATAAGAGGTAAATGCTGATGATAAAATAAAAGCGATCAGCGGTAGTTTATTCTTGCTTTTAAATAAACAAATAATAAAAAATGGCGTAAAAATTACCGCACTAGCCGCAGAGAAAGGAAGCAAAACTGAAAATAAACTTAAAAGAAAGAGTTGATATAAATTAAGCGGCCGATCATCATCCCAACAATAAACCAGAATATGCAAAGCATTTAATATTAAATACCATTGCAAGTTACAAATTGAACCAATTACTTCATAATTACAACCAAAAGCAGCAAGCGCTAAGGGAAACAAATGCCTTAAGGTATCGTGGGGAATATATTTTTTATAAAGCTCCGTAGAAAAAATACTTAAGGTAATGCAATAAATAATAATAGTGGAAAGAAAAAACAAAAGTGGCGCAGCTTCCCACTGTCTACTTTCAACAATCAATTCCACAATAATTCTTGGAATAACTAAAAAATAATTTAAATGTGGCCTAAAAATATTTTCCAAGAATGAAGATTCATAGGCAGTTTTAAAAAAAATCCCGTCTTCTGCAAAAAATTGCGCTTGAAAAAGTTTTTGGGACATCCGGGCAACAACAATTACAAAAACACCGATTGTGGTGAGAAAAAGCCCGCTGTTAAGGAAATTTAATATTCGTCTCATGAAATTATCTCTTGAGCTCTGATGCTGTGAAAAAAAATCAACTTCAAACAGCAGCCTTACTCATAGAAAGTTAGTTCTAGTTAAAGCAATTGTCCAAAATAATAGTTCTAATACTAAAAATACCCTTTCACTACAAGAGCTTAACTATCTCTCTTCTTTCTTCAGAACCGAACTTATCTGGCATATTGATTGCACTACTCTTTTCTTGAGCGAAAAGAGATCTATGAACAAAAGCAGTTTTTCAAAGTTTTTCCTTTTAAGTTTAACCCTAATCATTGGAATTTCTTTATCGTCTTTTTCTGCTCAGGCTCAAAATCTAACTCTTTCCGCCAGCCCTAGAACAGTTCAAGAAGCAGATGATTATTTTAAAGACGTGCTGCAAAATCCCAGGGATTTTAATTCCCATTGTGACATTGGCTTTGATAATTTTCGCTATTCCACAAAACAAGTTGAAAATGGAATTTATACCGCTGTGCATAATGCTGATGTTGGTCCGAAACTGGGGATATTGACCGTGCCCACTTTAGGTTCAAACTTTGCCACTTACCATGAAGATTGCCGGGACATGGCCTTACAGGAAGACTACAGAGTTAACAGTGCTAAATATAAAAACATGTCCTGGAAAATGAAAAATAGTACTCCTAGCGGCTTGGCTGTGCTCTGGAGTAAAACTTATGATTACGCCTATCATGGCTTTGATCAATTTGATGGATATAAAATTGGCGCAACCAATGTACAAACAGAAGCTAATAAATGGGTAGTGCGCAGTTTTCCTTTAAATACATTGGCGTCCAGTTCTTTTCCTTGGAGCGGAGATATTACCGGAATGACAATTTGGCCAAGTGGTAGCCAACCAATCGGTGGTTCAACCAGCATTGATTGGATTAGATTATACGATCCTAGCACCTCAACTAATATTCCCATAAGTTGGGCAACGGCCAGCTATGCAAGCTCCAATGGTTACGTAGATTTATATATTGATAATAATAACTCGGGATATGACGGCAGTGTTTTTTCCCGGGGCTTGGGCAAAAACAGTTCTACAAATTTTGATTCAGGACAGGTTCCCCCAGGAACATATTATATCTACGGAGTATTATATTCATACAGTAGCTCTGCTCAACATGTTGTTGCTTATAGTAATTATGTTGGTCCATTTGTTGTTACGGAAAAACCAATGATGCAAATTACCGCACCAAGTAGAACCAGCGGTGTTGAATATTCCAGAGACGAAGCAGGAAATGCTTGGGATATGAACGATCAAGCCGATGTGGCCAATCTGGTTTATAGTGATGGTAGCCCTACTCCCACAGCTTGGAGAGGATTACATAACTGGCGTTTTGAAAATGGCTATTTCTATGCCACTTCCGATGAAGATGTGGTGCGCAATACCGTTGATACCCAAGTTCATTTTCGAGTAAAACCCAATGCCCCAATCGACACTAATTATTATCGCTATTTTTGTTTTCGGATGCAGGCGGGCTTTCATTATCCTCGAGATGGTAACTGGCAAGGAATGGATGATGTCGGAGGTGTGGCCCGAGTTTCTCATACTCGAAAAGGAGTTCGCGCCAATGGTTTCGGCAGTTCTCAGGACATAGAATTTACGGAACGTTCCACCCAATTTCCCGATTATGAAAATGGTTTTGCTACTTATTGTTATGATCTTTGGAATGATTCCGGAGAGGGCTCTGGTCATGAGTCAGGGGTTACCTGGCGACAACTGAAATTTTCTGACGTAATGAGATTTGATCCCATGGAAGCCCACTATGAAACTGATTTCATCATTGACTGGGCTGCCCTCTACGCTGAAAACTCAGATTCACTGGATCGCTTTTATGATATCAAATGGAAATTATCTGATTCCGATAGCAGTAGTTTTTCTGTAAGTTTATACTATGACACCGACAAAAGCGGATTCAATGGCACTTTAATTACAACTTTAAATGGACAAGGCCTGGGAGATGGATCATATCGTTGGGATACAGCAAGTGTTCCTGCAGGTAAGTATTATATTTATAGTCTTGTTACTGATAGCAACGGAAATGTTGGGAAATATTACTCTGATGTCAAAGTAGAAGTCAGCTCTGCGGAACGTTATTCTAAAAGAAAAGGAACTCCTTGCGATTTTGATGGGGACGGCAAAACTGATTTTAGTGTAGTAAAATTTAGTCCTTCTAACGGCGCTTCTTATATCGATACCTTTTATACATCAACAGGCGGCACAAGCACTCACACCAATGCCAATGTTCGCAATGACCTTTTTATTCCGGGAGATTTTGATGGTGACTTAATTGCCGACCCTGGATTAATCAGAGTAAAAGGTATCCCCAACACTCTCTGGCAAAATTATGTCTCTTCCACAACATTAACTGAACAAGTTCGTTTAGGAACAACGGGGCAACAACCAATTCTTGCGGATTTTGACGGCGACGGAATAAGCGATCGGACTATTTACAATCAAGCTGCAGGAAAATGGACATCCAATCGCAGTTCCTCCGGACAATTGGAAATAACTCTGGGAAATAGCACTTCGATTCCTGTAGCCGCGGATTATGATGGAGATCGAATTGATGACTTTGCGGTTTTCAATCGCGAAAACGGAATGTGGGAAATATTACTTTCTTCTCAAAACTACAATAGCGATAATCGCCTGAGCAAAAACTGGTCGGCAAATGATGCCTACCCGCTGAATGGCGATTACGACGGCGATCACAAGGCAGATTTAGTCATCTACTCCAAAGCTGATTACAAATGGAGAATTTGTTCTTCATTGACTTCCTGGGATTGTTCTCAAGGAACGGAAGTCAGCTTTGGACAAAATGGTGATGAACCAGTAACTGGAGATTTTGATGGTGATGGTATTTTAGATTTTGCAGTCTATCGTCCATCCACCGGAGGATGGCATTTCAGACAGTCTTCAAACTCTCAAGAAAATTATAAACAATACGGAACTTCTGCTGACATTCCTCTTTGCTTAAGCAGTTATGGAGAAATTCAAAGATTAAAAGAAGGAGTTACTCCTTCTAAGGATAAAAAGAAGAAAGAAAAGAAGCCTAAGAAGGTAAAGGCTCCTAAGCCAAAGAAAGAAAAGAAAGCTAAAAA
>CAYOOT010000010.1:48897-58907 GCA_964405665.1 uncultured Bdellovibrionales bacterium
CTAAAAAGGAAAAAAAGGCTAAGAAAGAAAAGAAGACTAAGTCAAAGAAGAAATAGTTTATTTCCAGTAGATTCTTATAAATTTAGACACAAACTGGACCGCGGACGTCCTCGTCCGCAACCTGGAAAGTATTAGGACATAAATCCTCACGGTTTAAAATAATGTTTGTTAAAGTTAGCTTTGAGATTTCTGTATGAAATACGTTCCAGGTTGCGGACGAGGACGTCCGCGCTCCAGTTTTATTAGCCACAATCCTATGCTAAAGAAGAACAAACTATTTCTCAATAATCTCTCAAACAATGCTAGAAACAATATATTTTCTTGAACTTGCTTTTTATACTTTTATTTTCCTGCTTCTTTTTCTAATTATTTTTTTCCCTATAGGAAATTTAATTGTTTCCCAACTTAAAATTGAAATCTCCCCGGAATTTCAATTCCTCCTTTCACTTGCTTTAGGAATCTTATTTCAAGCATTGCTAATCGGAATTAGCATCAAATTCGGATTGAATAATCACAGCATCGCCTGGTTAATCAGAATAATAGTTATTGCCAGCACTGCTCATTATTTTACTTGGCAGCGAAAAAATTTCAAACCTTTAGCAAAAAAAGAAAATCTCTATATCACAATTCTCTTTTATTTATTTTTACTACTCTCTAATTCCGTTACCGCATTACCAAATAATAACTGGAGAAATATTTCCCACGAACAAACAAGAATGATTTTTAATCTTCCAGTAGACAATTTCCTCCCTTATCAAGGAGCAAGATTTATTTTAGATCGACTAAATCCCAACAACATCCAAGTTGCCGGCGGTTGGAAGTTCTCCGATCGCGGACCCTTGGCCGCACTGGCCACAGCGACAGTTTTTTTATTTGCCAATATTGATGAGAACAATCACTGGTCTGATGCTTCCAGAGGTTTAGTCTTTATTTATCAAACCCTTGTTTCCAGCCTTAATTTGTTAGCGCTATTAGTAGTGTATTTTATTTGTCTGGAATGCTTTGGTTTGAGTTGCGCAATCATGGCCAGCTTGTTTTTGTGTTCCAATTATTTTTTTATTATGAATACGGCTTTTACCTGGCCAAAATTTTTTATGATTTTTTATTTCTTTCTCGGACTATATTTTCTAAAAAAATCCCTGTCCCTATGGATTCCGGGAGTTTTAGTTGCGGCAGCCTTGCTTTCACACAATTCCGTAGTTTTTAGTTTGCCGGTATTAGGTTTATTTCTCTTGTTTCAGTTAAGCAAAAAATATTCTTTAAGTCCCTTCAAGCCCAAAGAAATTTTTCTTACTGTTCTAAGAACCTGGCCTTTTCTACTCGGTTTTATTGCAACGCTTGCTCCCTGGTCTCATTTT
The DNA here is from genome assembly GCA_964405665.1 of uncultured Bdellovibrionales bacterium. Classification (GTDB taxonomy): domain Bacteria; phylum Bdellovibrionota_C; class UBA2361; order SZUA-149; family CAZDWZ01; genus CAYOOT01. Next base: position 50,256 of record CAYOOT010000010.1, read on the forward strand.
AAAAGATCTTATGCTGCCGCTTCCGAAAAATTACTTTTCATGCACTTGCTCTGCGATCAAAGTGATACGATGCCCACTACAGGAAGTTTTCAACAAGCTTTTTTGGATCACCTGAAAAATACTCCCTTAGAAAAAATGCTGCATACCGCTTTTGTAAACTTAGTCTATCCTGTAGATGTTGTCTTTACCTGGGAAGCTTTAGGACTTTTGAAGCATAATATTCTTCTTTCTATCAATATCCTCTGTGCCTATACCTTTTTTCAATTATATTTGGCAGTAGGAGTAATCGCCTTCTTAGCATTTATTGTTTCTTTATTCCTTGCTTATAAAGATCAAAAAATAAAAAACTTAGTTTATATCGTACTGATTTCTTTCAGTTCTTATCCCGTGGCTTCTCTTCTTTTCGCTTGCGAAAGAACTACTCACAATCATCACTGTGGTTACCCCGCCTTTACAATCAGTATGATTTTAGCGGCATATATTTTATCAAAAAATAATTTCCTTAGTAACACTTTAGCCAAACTACAAATTGGCTTCAGCCTGATGTTTGCCGCAATCTTTATCTATTATCATTCCGAATTAAGAATTTTCATGCACGCTTCCCCTTATTATTTTTCTTTCCAGGCTTTAATTGTCCTTTTGATTTTATTGCTACCTCTGATAATATTTAGAAAAATAGATAATAATTATGAATAATCTTAAAATTTTCACGGTTTCACTTTTAGTAACTTCCCTGCTTTGCCTAAGCGTTGTTTTCTATTTACAGCGGGCTATTGTCAGTCCGGGAATTAAAAGTATCGATTCAAAATTCTCTGGAACTACAGAAGAAATTGCTTTAAACTTTCCTCAAGATCAACAAATAATAAACGGTCCTTTATTATCGAATACTGGCTCTAAAGCAGTTTTTTTAACTAAAAACAATTCTGATAAATACTCCATCTTACTTTGGGAGCTGGGAATAGGCTTAAGAAATATTCTTGAAAATTTTAAAGACCTTAATAAAATTACAACTGTTTTATTTCCCGCTAATGGTAAAACAATTTTTTTCCTGGGAGCAAATAATACTGAAAACTTTTTGTTCCGTTGGAGAGAAGGACTGGGAATTGAGAAAATAAAAGATTTGGCCTTAAGTAATGATTGGCTGCTTAATACCACAGAATCAGGAAATAAAGTTTTGTTCTTCCCCGGTTCTTCCTCAGCAAAAGTCTTAACGGCTCAAAATCAAAATCCAGCAAATCTAAATTCCGGGTTTTTAATTGAGTTCGACAAAATAGCAGAAGATAAAAATTTCCCTTTATCCGGTTTAAAAACAAGCGCTCAGTCTTATCAAATATTAGCCCTGGGCTTAAATTCTTCTCCTTTAACAACTAATTTTAAAAACCAATTAATCACCACAGTTCAAGCTAAAGAAGAGGTTAAAGATTTAATCATCAAACAAATCCATTTAAAATCAAAAGTTAACATGCTGGATGTTAACTCTGATGGCTTTGATGATTTATTGGCATTTGCCAACGATTCTCCTTTCCCTCTTTGGAGGTCATACACTCTGGATGGCATGGATAGTTTAAGCAAACAAGAAGCGGCGCGAAAAGGAATGAGCAGTAACTTTAGAGTTGGTGATGCTAAAGGCTTGCCTGTCCCTGCTGATTATAATGGTGACGGAGTGCTAGATTTAGCAACTTTTAGTCCCGGAAATGGCTTTGATAACACTGAGACAAAAGGACAATGGCAAATTTATCTAGCCCAAGGGCAAAGCCTTAAAGACTCAGCAATAATTAATCCCACAGCAATGTATTTAACTTTTCAATTGGGAACCACCACTGCTCTTCCTGTCCCTGCTGATTATGATGCCGATGGCACAACTGATATCGCTGTTTATGATTACAATTCACAAAACTGGCAAATTGCTCTTTCCAAAATGGGCTTTGATTTAGCCAAGGCATTAAATAATATTAATCGTTATGGTTTCAATATTGTTTGGGGAGACAAAGGAGATTTACCGATTAAAGGAGACTATAACGGAGATGGATATGCTGATTTAATTCTTTATCACGAAGCGGAAAATGATCTTGATAATTCTGTCTGGAAAATAAAATTGTTGGGACCGGATACCGGCGGCACAAGAGAGAAAACAAAAAGTTTCGGCAAAAAAGGGGATTTGCCGATTATTGCCGATTTTGATTGTGACGGCAAAGATGATTTGGCAGTTTTTAGACCAAGTGAAGCTGCTTGGTATTTTATCTTTAAAGATGAAAGTCAAAAGAAAATTAATTGGACACTTGGTTATGAGGATCGGGCAGGGAAAGATGTGTCTTCTTTCGTTGGCGATTTTGACGGAGATGGCTGTGCTGATTTAGGCCTTTTTGAACCGAATGCAAAATTACATCAGTGGCATGTTATTTTTTCCGGAGTTAAAGATAACGCCAGAAGTTTATTTGCCGGAAGTTGGAATATGCTTACTCATTTGAATTTTACCGACGAAAAATATCTGCCCACTCAAACTGCTTTATGGAATTTTTATAAAAGTGTTCAAGAGAGGGAGAAGAAACATCAATAATATTTTTCTACTCTAGTGGTGCAGGTTTCCCATTCTTAATCGTTTTCAAAACAAAGTTAATTTTTTCGCTTTGAACATCCCCATTTTGATCAAAAGAAAAATCATCTACCCATCCTGAAAATCGATGCTGGTAAAGATAATCTTTGAGATCTGTTGCTTTGGCCCGAATCGCCTGATCCAGAACAGAAAAAGAGATATATGCTAAAATTATATTAAACTCACCGCTTTTCGGAGGTCCATATTTTTGCAAAAATTCTTGGTAATCTTTTAGTCCTTGTTGATTAAGCATTTGTTCATTAAAGGGCAAGTCGGCATAGACAATACCATCACCCGAGGACCCAAAAGCTTCTAAATATGCGGGACTCCCCGGATAATAAACTCCATAGAGTGCTGGATTCCATTTTAGATCTTTTAGTTGCCGCACGATCATTACCAACCCTGCTTCCGATTGTGAATTTACAAAGAGTGCAGTAATTCCCTTACCCCGTAACTTAATAAGTTGTGTGCGAAAATCAGATGTGTTCGGAAGAAAATCTTCCGTGATCACATTCACTTTCTTAGGCGCAGCACTTTTTAGAAATGCCTCTTTCAGTCCCAAACCATAAGCTGTTTCTTCAGAAATAATTCCAATATTTTTGTGAGATAGCGCCACATGCTCTGCCAACTTTTCTGCGGCAACAGTCAAACTAGGAATTGTGCGGAAAATATAATCTCCTGCGGCAGTAATCGCCGGTGCTCCGGTAGAGGAAGCAATAACTAAAACTTTTGCCTTTTCATATACGGGAGCTGAGCCCAACACCGCACCACTGCAACCAAATCCCACAACTGCTTTAACTTTATCCAAAGTTACAAATTTATGAGCAACAGTTACCGCCCCCTTTTCACTACACTGATCATCTTCGATAATCAGCTGATAACGCCCGGCTCCAAGTTTTTCTGCAGCAAAAATAATTCCATTTTTAATATCAGTTCCGTAACCCGCCGCATCACCGCTTAAAGGAAGGGAAACGCCAATTGGTATTTTATCGTCGGCATTAACGATAGTTGAAAAATTAATTAAGAAAAAAACTACAATGATGATTAAAAAATAAAATCGATTTGTCATAGCGAATAATTTTAAAGCTAAAGAAATTTTACCCAATGGCATTTTAGTCTTACCACAAAACTTTTAATGCTAAAATCGCTTCATCCGTTACTTTATTTTAATAAGTTTTTACCGCTTTTTTAATACATTGGCGGTTGCCAAATCCAAACATAGCCTTGAGCAGATAAGAGACAAAGACTAAAAGCTATAATTATACCTCCTAACACAGTTCGCCAGATTTTTGTTCCATTAAATTTTATTGGCATTAAAACAAAAAACATAAGTCCGACTAAGGCAGGAATGCCACTGCGAAAACCTTGAGAATATCTGACTTCCCAATCATCTTTATTGATCTGTAAGTGCTGGCATTCTTTTATTAAACCTGCACCTTCCGTGCAGCCACCATGAGATTCACAACACATTTCTCTACTAACATCATCTTCAACTGCATTTGCGGATATCGTAAGAAGAATCACAAAGAATGTTATTGCAAATATTATTACAGAAGAAATGAATGAGAAAATCCAGGGTTTCATAGAATTAATTTACTTGTGACAACTAGCCGGGCTCTTCTCGCCCTTCTTGAATTTTCATTTGCCAGTTATTGCTAAAATTATGTTTTTTGTTCCCATGCATAATAAATCCCTGCATTACAAGATCATATTCTCTTCCAAAGTATTTTACGAAACGAGTTTCCTGGGTCCGATACGATTGTCCCACAGAATTCTTTTTTACATCAAAGTTACAATTCACTTCTTCCACTTTTGAAAATTTTGATGGATTTCCCAAAGTAAAAATCACTTCACATTTCTCAATATGCGGCAGTCCTTTATCCTGAACAATTTCTTTTTTAAGATATTCAATAAAAGGTTCAACAAATTTGGACACAAGTTCTTTTTTCTCTAACTTAGTTCTTACATCTCCCTTCAATAGATCAATTTTAATTTCTCCCGGACAAAGATTCAATAACTCGTCAGAAAGGGGACTGCCCAGCACTCGATAGCCCTCCATTATTTCAGTGAATGTGTTGATGATATGTAAAACCCTGGCTTGTTTCATTTCTTCTGTTCTAACACTTTATTTATAAAGTCCGTCTTGGCCTCGCTATAAGCCTCTCGATCAGAACCGACACTCTCTGCTAAACTTTTTTTTAATTTCAGATATTCTCCAGCCACAAAAGTATCAGATCTTAGAAGATCGCGAAAACGCAATTTATTCAACCAGTCTTCAGCATTCATTAAAACCAAATGAAGATGATGAGTCCGTCGACCTGCAAAATGTCTCATCAACCATCTTCTATCTTTCAACGTTAAGTTAAATTCTGCGGAAGTTGTATACCCCTTAGCGCACAAAGAAGGCAGGAGAGTATCTGCAATTTCCATCGAAGTAACAGCTGCAACCAGATCAATAATCGGTTTAGCAGCAAGCCCTGGCACCGCAGTGCTGCCGATATGTTCTATTGCTAAAAAACTATCCGGAAATAAACTAAGCAGACGTTTCTTTTCACTTTCGTATTGATCTGGCCACAAAGGATCATAAGAAACAATTTTCACTTGTTCTTTAATCGCCAGGTTTAGTGATTCCTTTTCATCCATTTGTAAATTTCAACTGACAGTAGAAATACTATTTATCAAGCGGAGCCTCTTCCACTCCACTTTTTGTGATCGTCTTCATCACTACAGGAAAAACAAAACCAGTTCCATGCGCTGCGTCACTGACGAAGTTATAAGTTCCGGTAACGCCAGTTTTATTCTTAACACTTTGATAAGCGGCAATAATTTGCTCTGCTGTAGGCTTGTCTTTTTGCTCAGCAAAAAGATCTGCAGTAAGCATCGCAAAATCATAAGCGTTTGCCGCCCAAGTTATTTGAATATCTCCATTAAATAAAGATAAATATTGTTTGTGAAAATTTTCATCGACGTAATTTGCCGCGAAAAATGCACCATCGCTGTGACGTTGAGTTGCTAAAATCGCATCTTTGCCTCCAAAGCTATGCGTTCCAAATAACGGGGAATTTAATCTCACGGCTCCCATTCGAGATAGAAATAATGGCACTTGGTCTTCTCCAATAAACAGACCTAAAAGATCATATTGTTTGGATTTGAGTTTGGTGACAGTTGCTTGAAAATCAGTTTCTCCCGGTTGAAAGTTATCAATAAGCTCAAAAGTTTCCGGACTTTGAATACCGGCACTAAGTGCTTCCACCGTATCGTTTAAAAACCCGATCTCTGTTTTCACAACTGCAATTTTTTTGTAACCTTTTTTTCTCACTTCTTTTAGAAGTGCATTGGCGTAGGCCATATGAGGAGAACAAAAACGAACAATATATTTCTTTCCCTCAGCAACATTCCATTGCCCGCTAACAAGAACTGTCGGTTTTTTACTTCCTTCAGCAACAGGCGCTACCGCTTGCGAAGGACCATGACCCCAGACAAAGTTCAAATCTGCTTGATCTACTGTCGTCAATTTCCGAAAAGCTGTGATTGCTGTCTTTCCATCATATAAGGAATCTTCATAAAGAAAACGAATATGCTTAAATAGTTCGGGCTTGTTTTTTTGAGCAAGCTCGATGCCATTTTTTGCAGCAACACCATATTCTGCTGAACGACCGGATAAGGGAAGAATACAAGCCACGGCAAATGTCGAAGGTTCATCTGCTTGCGCGGTGGAGTTATCAGCAAGGCCAAGATTCAAGATAATAAAAAGAAAATAAAAAAATAATTTAAAAAAAATGTTTTTCATAAATTTGCACTATAAAAATTAAATTGAGCTTTCGGCGCTAATAAAATTTATTATTAGCATAAAACTTTCCCCTAATGAAATCCATACTGCCGAAGATACCACTTAAAAAACATATGCTACATGTAACCACGTACGAAGAGCCGCAAAAACAAAGTCCATAAAAATCACCACCAGTGCCCAATAAAAAAAGGTTCTTCTTTCTTTCAACATAACTGGAAGTATTTTTATGACGCATTCGACCAGAACGCAGGCCTTTTACTATTTCGCGTCCTAAGAAAACTACGAAACCTCCACAGACAACTGAAACGACAAATAATTGAAATAATTTCATACTGTAAGTGCCCACTCAACGCAGAGCTTCAACCTTGGCGCGCCGCCTCGATGAGAGCGATATCAATCTTTTTCATCTGCATCATCGCATCGAACGCACGCTTGGCAACAGCGCGATCAGGATCTGTTACCGCTGCGGTCAAAGCCAGCGGAGTAATCTGCCAGGACAAACCCCATTTGTCCTTGCACCAGCCACATGCGCTCTCCTGGCCGCCGTTGCCGACAATCGCATTCCAGTAACGATCCGTTTCGGCCTGGTCAGTGGTTGCGATCAGAAACGAGAATGCTTCGTTGTGCTTGAAAGTAGATCCGCCATTAAGCCCCAGACAGGGAATTCCCATCACGATAAACTCGACCATTAACACATCCCCTTGTTTCCCTGATGGAAAATCTCCCGGTGCGCGGTGCACAGCGCCCACGGATGAATCAGGGAAGGTCTTGGCATAAAAATACGCCGCCTCTTCGGCGTCGCCATCATACCAAAGGCAAATCGTATTCTTTGCTTGCTTCATCATGTCACTTCTCCTTCGTAATGAGCCACCCGAAGCCTGAGTCAATAAGCTCGCAGTTCAAGGGCATTGGCTCAGCCAAAATTTCCGCGTCAATCTGCGGCAAGACCGTAATATTGTGGCGCTGCTTCACTGAGCTTCCTCCAGGAGGGCGGTAAGCTTCAACAGCGCGCCTGAAGCTTGGTTTTAAAATATATATTTATTCGCGCTGTTGCAAGCGTTTGTTATCCATCCTTAAAGATCCTGTTAAAGATGTTCACCTAGTAGAGGAGTCATCAGTCGGTTTACCGCTAACGATTTTCTTAATTAAAAAGTCCTTAGTAAAGCCTCGGTTGCCATCAGAAACTAACACTCCAGACACACCTTCGTATTTAGTAATTTTGGCAATTTCTTGAGCAACTTTTTCTGTTTCCGTAGAACCAGTCTTACGGATAGCATCAGCAAGAATCATTACAGCATCATAAGCACTGTCAGAACCAAGATCCACAGTTGCTCCAAATCTTTGCTCGTATTCTGTTTTGAACGCTGTATTTGGAGTAAAAAATGTAGTGAACTCCATCCCTTCAAACCCACCCTCTGCAACATCAATTGCCTTCTGGTCAATAGTTACAGAATAAATAGGAATTTTTACATTCATTTCTTTAAGTAATTTCGCAACAAAAGAACCGACAAGAATACCATCAGTCATAGAAACCATTGCGTCAACTTTAGTAGTCTTAGCAATTTTTAAAGCTTCTGTTCGCAGATCTCGTGCATCTGGACTAGGCTCAGTATGAAAAGCTATTGTTCCTCCTAATTTTTTGAAACGATGTTGAAAAGCTTCTGTCTGCTCGATTACCCATGGGTCCTGGGCACCAACTAGAGCAATACGTCTATGTCCTTTATTGAAGACATAGTCGGCTAGCTTCTCTGCTGAACTATAATCAAGTGGATAAGTAGAAAAAAGAAATTCACTAGACCGAGTAAATTTCGCCATACCTATTGTGGGAGAAATCATCAAGATCTTTTTACGGTTAACCATATCGATTAACGGAAGACCCAGTCTGCTCCACGAAGGACCAATAATAAATTTAACCTGGGAGACATCAACTAAATAGTTAAATGCCGATAAAGATTTCTTCGGATCAGCTTGATCATCTTGATAGGTAACAACAAATTTCTTTCCTAGAACACCACCCTGAGAATTTATCTTTTCCACCGCCATTTCAATTCCGTTGCGAGCTGCGATTCCCCAAGAAGCTCCTTCACCTGATAATATTAGAATAGAGCCGATCTTTAATGTGTCTTCTGCTTGCGCTACTGGCAAAAGAGAAACAATCTCAAACGTAACAAATAGGCAAGAAAGCCAAAGCATTTTCCATTTAACAGTTCTATACATAACTCCTCTTTGTAATTTTATCGGCTTTAGTAACCAACATTGGATAACGTTT
>CAYOOT010000011.1:0-48484 GCA_964405665.1 uncultured Bdellovibrionales bacterium
CTGATTTCTGATTTCTGATTTCTGATTTCTGATTTCTGATTTCTGATTTCTGAAACCAAACTTACGATTTTTTTTCTGCGGTAGAAACACTGGGGCTTGGAGTAGCTGAAGAACTTTCTGTTTTTGGAGTTGCCGCAACATCAGTTTTTGTAGAATTAGCAGGGGCATGGTGAGAAGAAGTACTACCACTTGAACCCGACGAATAATCAGTCTTATACCAACCAGACCCTTTAAGTTGAAAGGAAGTCGCGGAAATTAATCGCTGAATATTTTTCCCGTGACACTTGGGACATTCTTTTAAAGCTGCTTCGCTAATTTTTTGAAATGCTTCGAAAACATCCTTACAGTCATTACATTGATATTCGTATGTGGGCATAATCTTTATCTTTCAATCACCTAAACCGTTGCTTTAGTAAGCATTACAGAAGATAAGGTCAAGTGTTATATGAAATTTTTTAATTTTTCTAGCAATTCCCTTTCAGAAATATTCTTTAAATTCAAGATCTTAAATCTCGCAGTAGCGCCTTTTAAAAGTTCAATTGAACTTTTTGAAATTTTAAAAAAATCAGCAAAACTTTCTATTAATTCCTGGTTTGCTTTTCCCTCCAGGGGAAGCGATCGCACTCCCCATTTTAAATACTCAGATTTTTCTCCTGCTAATCCTAAAGGTCCAACTTTTGCTGATTTGGGCTGGACACGGATACTAATATTGAGGCCTGCTTTTCCCAATTTAAGAAAGAGCATTTTTTACACAGCGCCAGCAGAATTTAAAATTCTCGTTCCATAACTGGCAAGGGAATTTACTAGAACTGACTGTAATAAATAAATGAACATAAAAACAATAATTGGCGAAAGATCAAACATCCCAATCGGCTTAACATATTGTCTCACCCTGGTCAGCATCGGTTCAGTGGAAGAATATAGAAATTGCACAATCGGGTTTCGAGGATCCGGACTAACAAAAGAAAGACAGCAGCGAATAATTAAAATAATTTGAAAAAAATTGAGAAGCATATTTAATGCTCCGGCAATACCAAGCAGTAAATTACCTAAAAGTATCATTTTTTATCCTTATCCTCTTTCTGGGCACCCAACTCAAAAGCCTTTTCAGTTGCTGCAACTACTGCAGAAATCAAAGTCCCTTTAACTGCAGCTTTTTCCAGCACATGCAGACTTTCTACTGTAGTTCCACCCGGAGAAGCAACCATATTTTTTATTTCTGAGGGATGCACACACAAGTCCACTATCATCGAAGCTGCTCCTAAGGTTGCTTGAGCGGCAATGAGCATCGATCTATCCCATTTTAGTCCCATCTTCACCCCGCCATCGGCCAATCCTTCAATTATTTGTGCGGCGATAGCCGGGACACAGGCTCCCAAAACCCCAGCAACATTAATCTCTTCTTCTTTTTCCAGAACAATTGCTTCGCCAATTAAAGAAAATAATTCCTTAACTTCGGAAATACTTTGTTCGTCTTTGCCATAAATCAAGGAAACGCTTTCTCCCACCATCGCTGCAATATTAGGCATCACTCTGACAACAGGATTATCTTTCCCTAACATTTGATTAATCTGATCGATGCGCACTCCGGCAGCCAAGGAAATTATCGTTTGATCTTTTCTTAAGTACGTTCCAATTTCTCTTAAAACCTCAGAAAAATCTTTTGGTTTGATCGCCATAATCAAAAGCTTGGAAGCAGCAATTGCTGATTGTAGATCTTTTGCTACTTTTACTTTGTTCCCGACATTTTCAACGCAATTGTCGATTTTAAAACTATTGCGATCAAAAATTGTTATTTTTCCTAAATTAATTCCCTCTTCCAATCCACAAAAACCGACAATTAATGCCCGGCCAAGATTGCCACAACCAATTAAGCTGATACTTTGATCGAAAATTCCATATTCCATAATAATTCTCCATGCAGGTAAGCGCTCAAAATTATTATCAGTGCTTACTTTCTCTCTCCAAAAATCGCTGTTCCCACTCTAATCATAGTAGATCCCTCGGCGATTGCCAAATCAAAATCATGACTCATGCCCATAGAAAGCTCGGGTAAAGGCCGAGAAAGCTTTTTCTCCAAACTATCTCTGAGCTCGCGCATTGCTTTAAATTCCTGTCTTCTTTGTTCTTCTGCTAAATCTTCTTGATAGAAATGACCGATAGACATCAATCCTTGCCAACTTAAATTTTCAAGTCCTAAAATTTTTTGAGCAAGTTCCTCGGCTTGTTCTGGTAGTAGACCGGATTTACTTTCTTCTCCGGAAATATTAATTTGCATCAAGACCTTTTGGATCAATCCTTTTTTCTGGGCTTGTTTATTTATTTCTAAAGCAAGTTCTGTTGTATCGACAGTCTGAATCATCGAAAAAAGCCCAACAGCGTCTTTAGCCTTGTTTCTCTGCAAATGTCCAATAAAGTGAAACTCTATTTCTTGATCAATATTTTCCTCTCTCAACTGTAAAATTTTTGCTTTGGCTTCCTGAAGATAATTTTCTCCAAAAACAAATTGACTGGCTGCTATCGCTTCTTTGACTTTTTCCAAGCCCATAGTTTTACTTACGGCAATTAATTTTATTTCTTCAGGCTTTCTTCCCGCAGTTTTAGCCGCCTCGGCAATTTTATTTTTAATTTTTAAAAGATTATTTTTCAACATACAACCATGTAATAATTTATATAACGTAGGGGCGCCCTTTATGGGTGTCCCTACATTTCGGCAATTATTTAAAATAGCTACGCAATTCTAGATAAACCTCTGCTAGCGGCAAGCCAATCACGCTGCTAAAAGATCCCTCTATTGAATCAATAAAACGACAACCTATCCCCTGCAAAGCATAAGCTCCGGCTTTATCCATTGGCTCCCCGGTTTCGATATAAGTAATAATTTCTTCTTCACTAAGATTAATAAACTTAACCTTGGAAACTACAACTTTATCAAAAGAATAATTCTTGTCCAAACAAAGCAGAGAAATGCCCGTAAAAACTAAATGAATTTTCCCTTGAAGGAGTTTTAACATTCTCAAAGCATCTTTTTTATCTATCGGCTTTCCTAATATTTCAAACTTATTATTTGAATTTTCTATTGCAACAATTGTATCCGAACCTATTACAAAATCCGAAGGATTTTGTTTGGCAATGAGATCTGCTTTCATCCGAGAAAGCCGAGATACTACTTGCTCCGGAGTTTCGCCGACTAAAATAGTTTCATCCACATCTGCAGGCAGACAAGTAAAAGGAATATCTAAATATGAAAGCAGCTCCTTTCTCCTGGGAGAAGAAGAAGCAAGAATTAATTTTATCATTTAATCTAAATTACTCAGTGACTGCCAATTTTATTGCCCGATCTTTAGCATTCTTTGCTTATCTTGGCCATTCGCAGAATTTTTAAATTGGATGCTGCAATAAGGTTTTGTAGCGAATCATACTCTGATTCGCTCGTTCGTGTAAGCCGCATTTAGATTCAATGCTGGCCAGACGAAATTGAAATCGAGGAACCTCAGCACAAAGTTGAGCGGCCTTTTCCACGACATTCAACGCTTCATTTAGTTTCCCTTGCAGTTCTAGATTTTTAGCAAGTTCATCAAGTGCATAGGGGGAATTGGGATGACGTTGCAGACCTTCTCTAATTAACCGTTCCGCAGAAGGAATTTCTTTTCCCTCCCTGGTTAAAGAAGTTCCGCGCAAAAGTTCATCATCAAACTCAAAATAAACATATTTTTTAATAAACTCTTGATAAGTATAAAAATCTTCGTCATAATATTTATATTTTGTTGTGGAATCGCACCATTTTAAACCAAAATGTTCGATGATTTGAGGATGCAGGGGATGATGGAGGCAGTGGATATCATAACGATCTTCCTGTAGAGCATTGGTTATTTCTTCTTTGGAAAGAGGTATTTTTAAAATATCCAATACGCCAAAGATGATTTTTTCCAATAAAATTCTGCTGGCATGTTGCGATGTCCAAAAAAGTCGCTGATTGCAAAATGTTTTTTCCACTTCTTCCCAAAGACAAAAATCAGAGTTGCTGCCGATTTTCTTCATTAATGTTTTGGTCATATGAAAAATACGATCTAAATTAATATGCTCTTTGATGTCAGTATTAAACCAACGATCTAGTGCTTCTTCAGGAGAAGCCGATTCTTGAATAATGCGATTTAAAAAAATATTTCCTACATCATTGGGAAATGGTCCGCGAGGTAGATAAGGAAGGGGATAATTTTTAGGATGAGCTTGCTCAAAAGGCCAGAGAAAAGTTCCTCCCACATAGGGAAATTTAAGCACCGGTTTATCGCCCTTTATCTCAGAATCCAAAGTGAAAAAATCTGGAGTGGAAATCTGTTCTAAAATTAAATCTGCTTGCTTCAGATAAGCTATTTGCTCCTCTGTTCTTGGTTCATAACTGGCAAACCAGCGGATCTCTGAGGGATCATTTCGCAGCGCCTTGTTTAAGAATTTTGTTAAACATTCTGCCTGGCAATTACCGAAAACTCCAAGACGAAACATTAGTTTTTCCTTTAATAATTTTATAGATAATTTTAGTTCAAGCAGCGTTATTAAGATGAAAGTTGTTCTAACAGGGGTTCATTGCAGTATTAGGCTTCTTTTTTATCAGATATTCTTAAATATTTAGACCGCCAGGCTAAAAAACTCATCAAATATAGTGTAGCAAAATTCTATAATTAGCTTTCCCATTATCTAGCAAGGTCTTAACTTTATGCTAAAAGATTGTCCAAAAATTTCAGTTGTTTCTCCCTCGCTTAATTGTGTTCATCTAATCGAGAAATGTATTCATAGTGTCAGTACGCAAAATTATCCCAATATCGAACATATTATCGTTGATGGTGCTTCAACCGACGGCACAATTGAAGTCTTAAAAAAATATAATCAGCGAATCAAATGGATATCGGAAAAAGATAGCGGTGAAGCCGAAGCTTTAAATAAAGCATTGAGAATGACAACAGGCGATATTATCACTTGGTTAAATGTCGATGATCAATATCTGGGAACAGATGTTTTTGAATTGGTGGTGAATATCTTTAAAAATTCAAGTTGCGATAAAGTTTACGGCAAAGGTCTTGCAGTGAATGAGGAAGGAGAGATTCTTTGGTATCGGCGCTCATTTTCCAATTTTAATTTAGCGACGATCATGAGATGGTTTGCAAATCCCAATCTCTATCAACCTAGCATGTTCTATTCAAGAAAAGTAATTGCCGAGGTCGGTGAATTTAGAGAAGATTTAAAATATGGTATCGATTATGAGTATTGGTTAAGAACTGCAGCAAAAAAATATAATGTGGTCTTTGTCGATCAAGTCTTATCTTATGCCACGTTGGTAAGAAAAGGCGCAAAATCTCAAGGTCCTTGGGAAGATCAGCATTTAGTTTGGCAGGAAATTGTCAGACCTTTTCAGGACTTTCTTAGTCTTACAGATAGAATTAACTATTGGAAAGATTTCTATTATTACCGAATTAAATCTCCCGTACCTTATACTTCTCCTTTTCCACTACCACGAAGAGAAGAAGAAGCTTTGGGAATGGTTTATGCCGCCTTGGAACACGTTCATCTGGAAATGGCCGCCCTCGGTATAGAATTTTTAAGCAATAATGATTCCAATAATCTGGAAGATGTTTATTGGTTATTGTCGGAAGCTTTAAATAAAATGGGCAATCATCAAGAATCAATAAAAACGGCAAAACAGGCTCAACAAATAGCACTTAATAAAAATAAAATAAATAATTTTACTATATCTGATCGCAGATAAATTTTGCCAACTTTTCGCGAATTAGTCCCAAGGAAAAATCCTGAACTCGAAGAAATTGCTTGTTAATTACAGTTTCAACCAATAGAGGATCTCTTCTTAAAGATTCGATAGCTTGAGAAACTGTTACCGGATCCCGGGCATTGATCCGCACTCCGCTATTGCCTAGAGTTTCTCCAATCGCTGAAGTTGGATATGCAATAACAGGAAGACCAAGGTTCATACTTTCCAGTAAGGGTAAACAAAAACCTTCATGTTCGCTTAAACAAAGAAAGACCTGAGAAGCTTTATAAAAAGCCAATAATTTTGCAATGCTAATATGTCCGGTAATAACCACATCGCTATCCAAAATAAGTCCTTTTTCTGATACTAAATTGTGTAAATATTTAGTGTACTCTTCTATCCCCTCGCTATGGCCAGCTAAGATTAGTCTGGAATTGGGATTGATAATATTTTTATAGAAACTAAAGCAGTTTATCAAATCATGCTGTGCTTTGTTAGGGGCCAATCTTCCAACAAATAGAATGTTGTGTTTTCCGTCTGAATATTGATTTAGAGTATCGGCATCAGGCATTTGATTTTCAAAACTTTCTCTAAAAAAGGGCAAAGGTATAACAGTGTTCTGATTAAAACCTAGTTCCTCTAAACCTTGAGCATTAAAATGTGAATCGCAAATGGCACCCTTGATATAAGGAAGAAAGCCCGATACTGAAGTTGCGGCAGTCTCACAAATGTTGGCGGTTTTTTCATTATAGGGAGCAAAATATTTGGCGGGAGTAATATTGTGATAGTATAAATATTTCTTATCCGGAGCTTTTTTAAAATATTCAATAATCGGAGAAGTTCCGTCGCTAGGATGAAGAAATAATAAATTATTAGCATGGGCAATCTTTCGATGCTCTTCATAAGCATATCTTTGGTCGAAAGACTTACCATCCGAATGATGAGTGAAGATATAACTAGGTATACCCCACTCCCTGATCACATTTCTCACATGAAGCATACAATTTCCCACTCCATCTCCATGAACATGGCAAGCAGCGATTTGATTAATGGAAAAAGGTTGATCTTTATAGGCAAATAATTTTTGTCCCAAAACTTCTTGCCAAGATCTATTGGAACTACTGATTTCTTGATTGCTCATTTATGCTTTTTGTTACTTCTGCTGATAGATTTTAAAATTATCGCGCCTTATTGATAATTATTTTAGTTTGGTGCTTAAATATTAGATGCATTATAATCGTTTTCGATTCCCATAGAAAAACTACTAAAAAATGCGTGATTCGCTCCGAAATATATGCTTTTTACTTTTGAGCCTTATAATGTATAAGTCTTTAGCTTAGTTAGTTTAAAAGTTACCTGTTACTTAAAAATTCTTGAACTTAGAGGTTTAATGAAATTTTTCGCCAAAATGATTAAATCACATTTTCTCCTATTTTTATTTTTAATATTTTTTTCTTGTGGTGGAGGGGGAAGCAGCGGCAATTCTGGCAGCGTAAATAGCAATACTACAGGTGCGGGAGTTGCTATTGGTGATTCCGCTAATCCTGGCGGCTCTGCAGGGGATTCTGTAACTCCTCCTGATAATAATACTCCTGCTCCCGATAATGGACCAGCACCCGATTTGGGCGACAACGGCGAAGATGCCAATCCTTCCAACAATGCCGGAAGTGGAGGGGGCAATATTGTAAACCTTAATCCCACAAACAACGGCAATACACTTGATTTTACTTTTATCGACACTTCCAGCACCGCTGCCGGAATCACTCAAATTACGATCAATCTTGAGAATACCACTTCATTTCAGGCAATCACTCAAAAACTTGGACAAAATATTTTTTCTACACTTAAAGATGCAAATGGCAATTCCTTAGTATCGGCGCTTAATCCACCAAACAGCTTCGCTCCCTTTAGCAACAGCAATGTTAATTCCTTGTCTTTCCCAGTCGATCCTGATCAAACAAATGTTGATACGGGAAGTTATAATCTAGAAGTCGGTATGGATGTAAATACAAATTTCAGAACTTTATTTCTGGCAAAACATGATAGCAATCTTAATTCCGGAGTTCTATATGTAAATATCTTTCTCGTTGGCGTAGCAGTTCAAGGTTACAATAACGATATCCAAGATGCGATTGATATCTTTAGCCAAATTTATTCTCAAGTGGGAATTACAATAATTCCCACGGTGATCACTTCCTTAAACAGCAGCCCGGGAATACTTCCCAATCCTTCAAGTGGATCTAGTTTTTATTCGACTAACTCTGAATCACTGGCAGTCAATATTTATATTGGCTTAAATGTTTCAGCCGATGCCAGCACAGGAGGAGGAAATATTCTTGATGTACTGGGCTTGGTGCACAGCATTCCTGGACCATTTATTAAATCTACCGCTTCTGCTGTGGCAATCAGTTTGGAACCTCACTACGGAGCAGATTCAGTATTTAACCCTTTTGAAATTGAGTTATTGGGAGAAACAATGGCCCACGAAAGTGGACACTACTTGGGCCTATTTCATCCCGTAGAATTCGCCGACGCGACACACGCAACATTTTTGCCTGGAGATCGTCTAAGCGACACAGCGGAATGCACAACACTTGTCACTTGCAATGGTACTGGATTATCTCAAAATTTGATGTTCCCTACTCCAGTAACGGGGGTGCTACAACAAAGAACTCTCAGTGGACAGCAAAAGGCTCTTTTAAATTTAGCAACTATTGTTGATTAATGAAGGAATACTATGATTAAAAAAATATTTGGCAGCTTAAATAAAATATTCGTTCTTGCGGTAATGATTTCTGCTTGCTCCTTTAATGCACGAGCTGATTCCGAAGATGTTACAGAAAAAGTTGCAAACGCCCTTTCTGGATATCATGCAAATTTAAGCAAGGAACAATTGGAAAAAATTGCTGGTGGCCCAGATAATCTGGTTTCTTCACTGCTGCAATTAAGAACAACAGACAAATTGCCTTTTGTTTCCATTCGATCAGAAAAACTATTGTTGAAATATGCAGAGCGCTCCGATGTGGCAACTGCTTTAAAAAGCGATATGCAAAATAGAAACTTAAGAGGATTAGCCGGAGCAATCGCCTTGCATATCGATCATGTTTCCAATGACGGTCTTAGACGTGAGCTTGCTCAAATGGCAACATCCAGAGCACAGGAAGATAATGATTTTAGAAGTTATACCGCAGGTTTTGCCAATAGCAACGATCCGGAAGTAAGAAAGTTTTCTGTTGGGAAATAGATAAAACTGTAGGGGCAGGTTTTATGCCTGCCCGGAATTCCCAAATATATTGGAAAACGGGCAGCCATGAAGGCTGCCCCTACAAAATCTTTAAACTTGCAGCCCGATTCAAACGATCCCAAATTGCCGTCCAAAGCCCAGCAGTTTGTTTTTCATTTTTATAAAGCAAAATAAAATCAGCTTCAGAATTAGATAACTCTCTAAGTTTCGCATAAACTTCTCGTGCAGCAATGGCCGGAGATTGATCTAATTCTAATAATTTATAATTTAAACTCTTAAGATTTAATTTATTTTTTATTTCTTGAAAATCCGATTTTGCCAATTCTTTTTTATTTTCAACAATTACCAAAGGAATTTCCGGCTGATAATGATAAGGCAAATGACCAGGAGATTTTTCACTCTCCACTTTATTAATCTGCGCTTTTCTTCCCAATAGCGAAGCCGCTTTTTCCAAATCTTCTTCTAAAATATAACCGGGACGAAATATTTCAAAAACTAGACCCTCACCTTGTTCTCTGATTTCTAACACAGTGGATTCAATACCAATAACACAAGGCCCGCCATCAAGAACAAAAACTTCTCCCTTTGGCCATTCCTTTCTTACATGTTCTGCGGTAGTCGGACTTGTTTTTCCAAATTTATTGGCACTCGGTGCAGCAAGCGGTATTCCACACAATTCAATTAACTGCTGTGCAATGGGATCTGCTGGGAAACGTACAGCCACCGTTTCCAAACCGGAAGTAATTAAAGGATTTAAAGATTGCTGCTTAGGAAGAATTAGAGTTAATGGTCCAGGCCAAAATATTTTAGCTATTTCCAGAATAATACTTGGAAACTCTGCAGTAATGGTTTTTAATTGCTCAAGCTTGGAAATATGCACAATTAATGGATCGAAAAAAGGTCTTTCTTTGTATTGGAAAATATTTTTAATTCCTTTTTCAGAATCAATTGCGGCAGCCAGTCCATAAACTGTTTCCGTAGGAATACCAACGACTCCTCCACTTAAAATAATTTCTTTGGCTTTAATTAAATCTTGCTGGATATTCATCATATAAATTATACTATTAATAACCCTTCGACTCACCTGCTTACGCAGGCGAGCTCACCAAAATCAGGGCACACATTTAATAGCAGTAAATATTGATAATTAATAGTCAGACTAGCTTTGCAAATAGATAAGTTTAGAAATATTCCAGAAGTTTTTTTTGATATTGCCGGTAAATTCCCGGAAGAGCAGCTCTATTATCAAATAATTGTCGACGAAGATTCGGCGGGCAGAAGAAAAAAAACTGCGATTTGTTACAAAGACTCCGCAGAAAGAGTGAAAAAAATTGCTGCTTATCTTAAAGATTTCGGACTGAAAAAAGGCGATAAAGTTGCCATTATTGCCAATACGCGTTCTGAATGGCTGGAAATAGATTTGGGGATTTTATCCATTGGCGGCATCGTTGTTTCCATTTATCAATCACTTCCGGCAACTGATATCGCCTATATTTTATTCGATTCTGAAGCGGAAGTGGTTTTTGCGGAGAATCAAGAGCAAGTTGATAAAATATTAGGAATTCAAGAAAGGGAAATATTTATTCCCGGCCATGAAGACAGAAAAGATCTAAATGTAGAAATTAAAATAAAAAAAATTATTAGTATTGAAACTTTAAGCAATCAATTTATTACAAGCTTATCGGAAATTTATAAGAGAGATTTACCTAAAGAAGAAATAAAATTAGATCAGATCGAACCACACGATATTGCTTCCTTAGTCTATACTTCAGGAACTTCCGGTCCTCCGAAAGGAGTTGTACAAACCCACTTTAATCATCTTTCGAATATCCGCCAATCCTTCGACTCGGGAATTGTCAAAGATAACAATACGATGATTCTTTTTCTTCCACTGGCCCATTCTTTTGCCAAACTAATGGGCTATATCGGATTCTTAAGCCCGGTAAAAATATTTTTCCCCGCAATACTGAGCAGGGATTCCTCTAAAATAACTC
Organism: uncultured Bdellovibrionales bacterium; assembly: GCA_964405665.1. Taxonomy (GTDB): domain Bacteria; phylum Bdellovibrionota_C; class UBA2361; order SZUA-149; family CAZDWZ01; genus CAYOOT01. The sequence goes on from CAYOOT010000011.1 coordinate 11,000, forward strand.
CCATCTCAATTCTCAGGGATATTAAGGAGATTAATGCCGAGATTGTTCCAATTGTTCCTCGATTTTTGGAAAAAATGAAAGAAGGCATAGAATCTCTTTTAAAAAATAAAAAATTATCCTCCAAAATTCTACAGTTGACAATAAACAGTTCCCAAAAGATTTTTCTCAAAAAAGCCAAATTTTTGGATAAAATAGTTTTCACTATCACCGCCGGCATTAGAAGAAAGTTAAAACATAAATTATTCGGAAATAATTTTCTCTATGCAATCTCTGGCGGAGCAAAGCTTCCCTTGGAAGTTGGTATTTTTTTTAATTCTTTAGGAATCACAGTTTTTGAAGGATACGGCTTAACAGAAACTTGCGTTGCCACCAATGTCAATACGCTGGCCAAAAATAGAATTGGCACCGTCGGTCAATTGTTGGCAAAAGATATTGAAATAAAAATTGCTGAAGATTCGGAAATTCTTTTTCGCGGGCCGAATATCAGTCTTGGTTATTATAAAAGACCCACTGCCACAAAAGCTTCTTGGGACGACGAAGGCTGGTTTCATACAGGAGATCTAGGAACAATTGAAGACGGATTTTTAAAAATAATCGGCAGAAAAAAAGAAATCATTGTTACCTCCGGAGGTAAAAAAATTAGCCCTTTAGCAATAGAAGACAACATCAAAACAATTCCGTTTGTTTCTCAGGCAATCTTGATTGGCGATAATCGTCCATTTTGTCTGGCATTAATTACTTTAAAAAATCCACGCGATAACACTCCGGAAGTAATTGAAAAAATAAAAAACGATTTCCTGACAATCAATTCTCGCTTAGCTAGTTTTGAAACAATTAAAAATTTTCTGATTATCCCCGAAGAGTTTACAGTAGAAAATGGGATGCTAACTCCGACTTTTAAAATTAAGAGAAAAGAGGTTGAGAGCAGATATCAAAAAGAAATTGAAGAGTTGTATTTGAAGACGAAGCGGTGAAGAAATATTTACAGTGAAAAATATTTTTGGGAGAGGGCGGTTTTTCTGATTTCTGATTTTAAAAAAATACTACCTATTCGAAGTATCCTGACAATAATTTTTGATCTCTTCCAATTTCGGTCTTAGTTTTTGATTAATCATATCTCCAGCACTCCACCAAGATTGAATCACTTGCTGTTTATGCAATTGTTCGCAAATTCCTTGAAGAGAAGAAACCTGATCGATAAAACCCTTAAGTTGAGTTTCTAAAGCACTGTCCATGCCTAATAATGAATTATACCAACGGACAAAAGCACCTAAATCTTTCACTGCCAGACTGAATTTAGTGTTGCCTTCAATATTTGAACCTGATTGATAAGCCTGACCGGCATTTCCAAATTCTACAGAAATTTGTTCCACTAAAGTTGGAGCAGTATTTAATCTCTGTTTGATATAATCTTTTTTTGTTCCGGTTTGAATCTGCAATATTCGATCTCTTCCTGCAGAAAATGGAGCATTCCATTCACTATCAGTCAACTCTTGTCCGTCAAGTAATAGCGATACTATCATAGTATCAGGGTCAATTTGGCTTTTTACAAATTCAAGCATTTCCCCCATAGAGCGATACGCAGTTAAATCTTCTTCTCTCTGAGATCCATTTATTTCAAGCCTAATCATTGAGACACCTTTTCTTCAAAATGTTTAAATAAATCTGCAAACCGATGACTTCTCCTCAGTAATCTTTGGTAAGCACTTTTATTATCAGATGCCAATTCTAGGATTTCGTCTCCACGAATATTTTCTTTCTCCATTAAAAATATTCTAATTACGGCACCTAAGACAGGGCAACTTAAGCCTACAGACTCGATTTCTTTATCTATTTCGCTCAATCTGGCATTCAATTCCCGCAAAATTTCCGGTCCAGTTCCCAAATCATTTACAGCAGCAGCCAACTTTTCCAACATAGAAATTCCTTCTTTGGATAATTCTATTGCCTGGGCCAGACCCCGATCCACAATGTTATCGGAAGTTAACTCTCTATTAATTCCAGGAGTCAAAGCTTGATAAGGAATTTTTTCAAACTCTTCTTTCCATAATGCTCGATAAGAACTTTTTGCCAAGCTATATGTTTTTGCTGCTAAGCCGTTTTTTGAATTTTCTCCCGCTAAATGACGAAATTCCAAAAAGCCATCTTGATCAAATTGGGTAATATAAATTGCTGCCGATTTTTGTTTTATTAAATGATCCGGCAAGCAAATCTGATCTTCTTTCCCCGGGGGTGTTTCTAAACGGATTTTTACCAGAGAATAAATCATCTCTGGAGTAATATGATTGTGACAATCTGTTTTTAAACAACGGAAATTCGGATTGCAGGGTCCACACTCAATTTGAGGCTGTAAGACAAAATTCCCCGACCCATAAGGCCCGGTTTCAAAACAATAAGCAGACGCCAAAAAAGCAGCGACCACCGGAGTCCCTCCGGCAACAGAAAGATGCATCGTTCCCGTATCACCTGTAACTAAAACGTCAGATTTTTTTAATAAGGCTGCAAGTTGAGGAATATTAGTTTTTCCCAGGGCAGAATAAATTCGCGGGTGGTTATAAAGTTTTAAAATCTGTTCGGAAATTTTCAATTCACTTTTAGTCCCTGTAAGAATAATACGGGCATTCATTTGCTCAACAAACATTTTCATCAATTTTGCAAATAGATGTGGCGCCCATTGACGCTTTTCCTGACTGGCCCCCGCTTGTAACGCGATAATCGGTCCATCGTCGCTGATATTATTTTCAGCAAAAAACTTTTCTCCGAATTCCAATCCTTCTTTGCTAATTTCATACACTAAATGCCGAGGATGTTGATTTACTCCCACGGAACATCGTAAAATATCAACTAAGTTTATGGAATTATAATCTCGATTGGAATGAAAAACAAAAGCCGCAAAAAGCATGGCCCAGGGTTCGGTAATTAATCTAAAACCTTCATCGTCAGCAATCCAACCTCTGCTGTTTTTTATTCCCAACATCTTCATTAAAATGGCCGTATAAGGAGAAGAAGATAAATTAAAAATCATATCAAAATTTCTTTTTCTTAACTCGGCCAAAGTATCATCGACATATTTGTAGGCTTCAACAATGCCTTCTCCTCCAAAATGGATCTGTCGAAGCAACATCGATAGTTCCATTGGATAAATTTCATCAATTCCTGCAATCCCCGCACAAACCGGAGCAACCGCTTTATCGACAAGCACAGTAACCTTTGCTCCGGGATTTTGCCGTTTTAAACCAACAAAAGTGGGCGAAGATTGCAGCATATCCCCCAGTCTGGTCACGGCTAATACCAAAATATTATTAACTGGGGCCATTTTTAATTCCTTCAATTGTTGCTACCTGGGTGTAGAGATGATGCAAAAATAAGATTTTTTGATCGTGCTCACTTAAAATGCCCTTTTTAGCAATCACTTTATCAGCAAGTGCCTTGAATTGCGGCTCTTCATTATTTTGGTAAATATTTTGCAAGGCAATTTCCAACTGTGGATATTTTTCGGCAGCCCGCAATGTCTTATGCCATTGGCTTTCTTCTTGTTTCGCTTTCAACTGTTCATATTTATCCAAATAAATATATTCGAGCATGTCTTTAACCCGCTGCCCATAAGTATGCTCTGCTAAAACTCTTTTTCTGGAAGCCTGAACGATCTCCATTCTTTCCTGGGGTCGCGCCAGATAATAATCAATTTGCTCGATCATTTCTTGACGATCATGAAATACTGCCATTTCCTTGCCAATCTGAAAAAGTTCAGGCATTAAAGTTCTTTCATCGGCCAATTGAAATGCTCCACATGCGGCCAATTCAAAAGTTCGAGGGTTAACAAAATCTCCGTTTGGTTCCACTCCATCCCTTTCCGCAGAGGAATGTAAGTTCAAGTTAATTTTTGAAGCATTGAAAACTTTAATATATTCTTCCGGCTCCAATCTTCTACCGGCATCCTGAACCAGTTTAGAAAAAGGCATTCCCGTAGGCCATTCTGTACCCCAAATTTTAAAATCCCGATTGACTAATGTGGCAAACATGTTGGTGCGATTGTTATATCCGGCACCAAGAAAAGAAATATCTGAACCGTATTTTTCTTTTTCTTTTGGAGAAAGCAGCAAAGGTCGATGAATATTAGGATCGCAGGCTAAAGGCAAATAAATCACCCGAGGAGCGCCGGCTGCTTCGATCATTCTTACAGCTTCTTTTTGGATAACAAACCAATAATCAAAATATGGGGCAAGATGCTTCCATGTTTGAAAACGGTAACAATCTTCGACAAACCACATCACGGTAATGATACCACGCTTGCGGACTTCTTCTAGAACTTTTGGCGTTAGGGGTGCTTGTGCCAAACAAATCATAATATCTATTGGTCGCTCATTAATTCCTTCCAGTACCAAATCTGAAAGCATTTCCAGATAGCGAGTCTCCACTACCGCTTTTCTTCCCAGATTCTTAAAAAGAGATCCTGCTTGATTAAATCCTTTGAAAAATGGACTGAGATCATAACCGAAAGTTCGCTGTTGCTGCTGCAATAAAGCTTGAGTAGTATATTTTGCAATCGGCAGCGATCCCCCATACATTGGTCCAACCACTCCGATTCCCGGTTTAATTTGTTGCACCCCACGAATGGAAATAATCGTCTTTAACAAATTATCTACGGTTTGAGCAGCCAGTAATTTCGCTTGGGGGAAAATAAACAGTTCGATTTCTTGATTACTAATTTTCTCTGATAAATCAGTCTTGAAACTTTTGAGATCGATATTAAAACTAGAAATCCCTTCTATTAACTCGCGACAATCATAAAGGGACAAAGTAGCCTTCAGTGCTTCCAAAGAATTTTCAAAAACATGAATTCTTTTTGCAGTCCTCTTTTTTAAAGCCTTTAAGTGAAAACTTGGAGCAAAACCGCAAATTAGTAATTCTTGAGCACGTAAAAATTTAGGGCTATTGATAATTTGTTCTGCCCAAACCTCCGCTGCTCTTTCCGGCTTTTCTAAATTGATTAGTGAAATATTTTTGTATTCCAAAACTATCTGCCCGGAAGTATTTTTTCTTTGACTGAATTCGGCCGGAATAACTACTTTTTCCAAATAGCCGGCAATTTCGGGAAAACAAGAATTTAAAATCTCTAAATTTTTACAATAAATTTCTGATTTGATTTCTCCTGGGAATTTAGTACCAGCATTTTTGGGCAATTGATGTAAATCAGTTTTTTGATCTTTTCCCAGAAGCGTTCTTAAATCTTGAAGAACTTCTTTAACTTCCAGTTCAACTTCTTGGAAATTTTTGACAATAAATTCAAGTGCGCTCAGCGCTTCCAGGGAACGTCCGCGATCGAGAAAATCTTTAGTCCGAGTAACAGCTTGCGGGTAGGAATATTTGCAAAACTCTTCCTCTAAAAACCTTTCCATAGTTCAAAATATTTCCTAAGAATTAATTTATTTCAGGGGCTGGCACCGAAAGGGTTTGTTGCAAAAAAACCGACTCTTTTATGACAGAAACTGCTTTAGGTGAGTTCCCCTAAAGTTTAGATGCGGAATTTAATTACAGAGTATCAAGATTCTCGAGACTGTAAATTAAACTACGTAATTAATTATTTAGAATTTCCTTATACTTAATTACAAGCATAAAACGTACGGAGCGCGGACTTTAGGCCGCTTATTACCAAATATATGGTAGGGCCGATAATAATAATTTGGAAATAAGCGGCCTAAAGTCCGCGCTCCGTACGTATATTGGAAATGAAACAGTTTAATTTAAAGCCTCAGATTCTCTGGGAAGAAATAAGATTATTTTACTAGGAGATCTAGCAAGCGCAATTATAACGCGATTCTAAGGCTACCTTGCTGAAATTCTTCAGCTTCCGTACTGTCTAGCTCAGCAGAAGGGTTTCCTTCTATAATATCCCGATATGCTGAAGTAATAGTTTCAATAACACAGATTACTCTTTCTATTTTTTCAGGATTTTTTTCAAGATTAGCTTCTGTTAAATGAAATAAACAGAAATCGTAAATTCTATCTAAGTCTTTGGCAATTTCTCCACCTTTTTCGAAATCTAGTGTTGCCATTAATTCTGCAATAATTGCTTGTGATTTGCTGAGATATCTTGCAAATTTCATTAAATCTTTTGTTTCCAAACCTGCTTTTGCATGTTTTAAAAATCTAATACAACCATCATAAAGCATCAAAAGAAGTCTACCTCGATCAACAGTTGTTACACTGATATTAGCATATTGTTGATGAGCATTATACATTAGACCTCCCCATACTTATTTTCTAGTTAAATCTTCCATCCAAATTATCTATCGTTCAAATTGCCCACAAAACTTTAAAGCTTTTTTCAGTATATTTTTTAGCTATTCAAAATGCCTGATAAGGCTTGTTGTTGGGTTTGTAAACGACCGGTAATTTGTTCTAATCTGGTAAATTGTCCTAATAATCTTTCTCTTAATTTTTCCGAAGATCTTTTTACTTGAGCAATGGTTTCTTCCAAGTTATTGATCTGATCATCATTAGAATCAACAGCCACATCAATATACCCTTGTAATTGAGTGAACTGATAAATTGAACCTGTAAAACCGGAAGTTAAATCGGCAAAGCTATTGAGAACTTCTCCAGCGCCTACAGGATCATTGGAAACAGCTGTTTTAAAGGCGTCGGCATCAAAGCTTAATGTTCCATCTCGATTTGTAGAAATTCCAAGTTCAGACATTTTAGTAGCAGTAGTTCCGGAGCTAGACTCAGCAGCGGCAAGATTTCCTCGAAAGACACTTAAAAAATCATCATCCACTCTGGTTTTAGCAAGACTGCCAAAAATAAAGGATCGATCGGAACTTTGCGAGTCTTGATTAATACTGCTATTATCATTGATGTATTTAACAATATCATTATAAGCATTTATTATCGCCCCGATCTTATCGGCTGTAGTATTGGCATCATTGCCGACAGTGATTGTACTGGTACCATTTTTTAAAAAATTAAAAGTAATTCCAGAAATCACATCATTTACAGAATTACTGGAACGAGTAATAGAACTGTTAATTCCTAAAATAGAAAATTCAGCATCAGTTGCCGGATCAATTGTGTTTGCTTGCAATTCAGTAATTGCTACATCCGCTGCAAGTGCTAATGTCCCTTTAGAAGTACCTTGATTTAAACTTGTTAAAACCAATTGATAATTGGGACTGGCCGTAGTTCCCACATTTACCGCCGATGCGGCTACTCTACCGCTAGCATCAGTACTCTCGTTAATCGCATTAACTACTTCTTGCAGAGTTGTACTATTAGCAGTTACCGGCACGGTAATAATCTTTTGTTCGGAAGCTAATCCGACTGTGATTGTCACATTGCCAGAACCACTTGTAGAAACATAGGTTCCCGTACTGGCATAACCCTGATCAAAAGATCCCGTTGAGGAATTGGCAGTTGAAGTTACAGTTAAGGAATAAGAAGCATTGTTCGAATTTGCTCCAACTACGGCAGTTGCCACTGTCGGATCAGAACTTGTTCCTTTTTTGGCAATACCCCCGGAATTAGCAGTTCTAAATGGAGAAATTAATTCATCTAGTGCTAACAACTTAGTATTCAGTTGTTCTAATGCACTATTTTCGCCGCTAAGATGATCTATTTCCGCTTGATGCTTATCATTAACAGCTTCTTTAGCTTTGACTAAAGCATCGATTAAGGATTTTGAATCTATTCCGGAAGCAAGTCCGGAGAATTGTATACTGGGCATTGTCCCTCCTTGGTTAACGCCTATAAAAAAGGTATCGGCAGAGACAATATATAACTTTATAGCTTGAGGCCTAAAAAGGAGATCTAATGAAAATAAATACTTACATCATTTGTGTCGGAAGTTTATTTTCTCTCTAAAACCATCGCACAAGCCATCGCGCCAGCAGCACAAATACTGATTAGACCACGTTTTAAATTTCTTTTTTCCAATTCTTTTGCCAAATGAATCGCAATTCTTCCACCCGTTGCCGCAAAAGGATGTCCCAAGGCGATGGAACCTCCTAAAATATTTAATTTTGCACGATCTAGTTTTCCAACGGCCGGTTCTTTCCAACCTTGTTCCCATGCCTGAATATTTGCTTCCACTTGTGCGGCGAAAGCTTCGTGCACTTCAAATAAATCAAAATCTTCCAACTCCAGTCCCATTCTTTTTAAAAGTCTGGGAACTGCAACTGCTGGAGCCATCAACAAACCATCGTTGGCATCAATTGCTGAATATTCATAATCTGCGACATAGGCTAAAATATTGTGTCCCAATTCCTTCGCTCTTTGTTCAGACATTAATAAAACAGCAGAAGCCCCATCGGTAAGCGGACTGGAATTTCCTGCAGTAAGCGTTCCTTTTTCACTGCGATCAAAAACAGTTTTTAATTTTGCAAGTTTTTCCAAACTGGTATCTGCTCTAACCAATAAATCTTTATCTACTCCCGCAACAGGCAAAATAAATTCTTTAAAAATTCCTTGATCCATTGCCTTAGCGGCATTGGCATGACTATTGAAAGCTATTTCATCTTGAATTTTTCTGGCAATTTTCCATTCCTTAGCGGTAATTTCCATATGTTGCCCCATCGTCAGTCCGGTAGAAGGTTCTGCTACTCCGGGAGGAACTGGCATAAAATCTTTTAGTCTTAATTTTGCAGCAAGCCCTAATTTTTCTCCTAAACTTCTACCTCGAGTCAGATTTAAAAATTTTCTACTGGCTTGTATGCCAAACATTATTGGCGGATTAGACATCGCTTCGACACCACCGGCTATTCCCAGTTTAATTTTCCCCAAGGCAATTCTTTCAGCGACACAACCCATAGCCACAAGCCCCGAAATACAATTATTGGACACGGAATGAGCATAGATATTTTTAGAAAGTCCTGCAGCGTATAAAATTTCTCTGGCCCAGTTCGGTGTGCGCGGATCGAGCAACACAGTGCCAAATACGAATTCATCAATCTGATTTCCTTTGAGACCATATCTTTCCACCACAGCTCTGAGCACCATTGCTCCCAAGTCCTGTAGAGTATAATCTTTAAAAGCACTAGCCGCTTTAACAAAAGGAGTTCTTACTCCACCAACAATTGCTACTTTTTCCATAAAAATTCTTGAAATAAGAGAATAAAAAATTACATCAAGTGAAAAACAACGATCCAAGTTGTTGCCAACTCAGAAACATATTTGCTCAATAAGTAGACAACTTACAAAAGAACCAGCCTGTCGTTGCGAGCGAAGCGAAGCAATTTCCAGGTGTTTACGAGATCTCTTTTGGGTAAACACAGGGAAATTGCCACAGCCGCCACGCGAAATACGCGTGGCTCCTTCGCAACGACAGGTGGTTCTGTCTTGGATTTCCTAGCAGCAAGGCTCGCAACAAAAGGCCTGTTCTTTAGTAAGCTGATTACTTATTGAGCAACCATAGTGAAACTACCAAGTGATACTGTTAATTGTCTAGAAAAATAATCAATTCTACAGAGAAACTTTACAAAGAAGCAGGCAATTTTCTAAATGCCTTCAACAACTCGGGGGTTAAAGCCTCAAAAGCTTTTTCTAAAGCCTTATTATTTAACTCTTGAACATCCATATAAACTTTTGGTTTCCTGACTTCGGCCCAACCACTTCCTTCTGCATTAAAATATAAAAATCCATTCTGAGCATTGATTAAATTAGCATCCACTAAGCATAAAGTAGCAACGCTGTCTCCTGGAAATGCAAAAAATCCAAATAGTGTAGGATACAAAAGAGCATAAGAATTTAAATAATGATCTGTTTGGCAAGCATAACTTAAAGTTAAAATAGCCTCGGAATCATGAGACTCTGTAGAAAAGTCTGTAATGAGATGATCACTAATCAGTTCTTCTTTAAGCGGGGATAATTCTTTTTTAGCTAACTCTTTAAAATAAGGATCATTATTATTTCCCAAATATACACTAAGCTTAAACGGTACTTGCAGTGGCGATTTTATCTTTCCATCTAAAACTCTTGTCTCTTTAAAACTCTGCTCAGAAGCAGTAAGTTGCTTCTTCATCGAGTTGCGATCAAAACCGGAAGCACAAGAAGTAAGAATCATTAATAAAAACAAATATAGGAAATTAATATTTTTCATTGACTATCTCTCTTTCCAATAAAAGTTAATATTTGAATTATTTAGGAAAATAATCTTCTAGGAATAACCGCTAAAATTTTTAAATACCAATATAAATACTTAGGAGTCCAGGCAACCAGTTTGAAATTACTCTTACCAAAAGTCCGATCGCGCCACTCTGTGGGTAATTCAACAATTTTTTTGCCCTGAGCAAAGGCCTTATAGGTAAGTTCCAGCGCTATTTCAAAACCACCGATACTTTCTATTTTTTGTTCCCGCAACCAGGCTCCATCATAAAGTTTGAAATTATTCGTCGCATCAGCTGTGGGGAAACCCAAAAGTTTTAAGGATAAACAAGCAATTTTTGACATGCTGCTTTTTAAAAATCCGCCGCCAAATTGCTTTCCACCTTTCATGTAACGAGAAGGAGAAACGATGATTGCTCCTTCTTCCCAGATGCGCAACATCTCCGGAACAATATCCAGCTTATCTGAACAATCTCCCATAATCACTATTACCGGACCATTAGTGGCATGAGCAAAACCCCAGCGCAAAGCGTTAATTACTCCTCTACCATAACAATTTTTCTCGGCAAAAATGCGTGGATCTTCAATTGAAAGCTGCCGAAGAAAAGGCAAAGTTGTATCTCCTTCAAAATCATAAATAAATTTCAAAGAATCAAAATTAAACCCGGCATTCTTAATTTCTGAATAAAAGTTAAGGATATTCTTGCCTTCGTTGTATACGGGAACGATTAGCTGAATTATTTTCTCTGCGGTTTCGGGAGAAGAAATATTTTTTTCTGTCGCTGCGCTTGATCCATTCATGGTGTCTTAGATATTGCCTAATTTTACTTGATCAGCCACCCAAGGAATAACTTCATCAAGGATTGCACTTAAATCAGTCGTTGCTTCAAACCCCAAGGCTTTTTTGGCTTTGCGACAATCAGGAACCCTTTTTTGCACATCGTATTCAAACGGAGAATCACTGACATAACGAAAAGGAACACCCGGTTTAATTTTTTTCCAAATGACTTCCGCCAGATCAATTACAGTAGTCGATTTCTCCGTGGAAATATTATAATCTTGGCATTCTGTTCCCGGAGTTTCAATGGCCAGTCTAATTCCTTTTGCCAAATCACCGCCATAAGTATAATGCCGGACTTGGTTACCGGCACCTAAAATATGAAGTGGATCCTGCCCTTTAATTATTTTTTGAATTAAATCCGGAACAACATGACTCATTGCCAATTTGACATTCCCGGATAATACTTCTTTATCGGTAAGAGCTCGCTGCTCACCTACTCCCACACAATTAAATGGTCGAACAATAGTGTAGGGAAGTTTATATTGTTGCCAAGCACCACGAGAAAAATATTCACAGGATAATTTTTGAAATCCATAAGTGCTCAGTGGCGGAGGGCATTTTAATTCTTCCCCTTCCGGAGTAGGATAGACTGTCGCTGATTCAAAAACCATGCTTGAACTCAAAACTGTAATTTTCTTTAAAGTTTGATTTTTAAAAGCGGCGATAGCTGCATCAAAGGTCGAAGCGACGATTCTTTCATTCTCAGCAAGTAAATCATAAGCAAATTCATGAAAATAACTGATTCCGCCGATCATCGCCGCTCCGGCAAGCAGATGATCGCAATCATGTAAAAGCTCTTTCATTAATTCTGTATTTTTTACATCACCTCGAACAAAGGTATAAGCGGGATGCTTGTCATAAGATTTAACGATCGGACCGTATTTGGAATAATTATCTATCCCCACAACTTTCCAACCGTTATTTAACAGTTCCTGAACTACATAACCGCCGATAAAGCCAGCTGAACCGGTAACCAAAATTTTTTTAGTCATATTTCCCTTATAAATTTATTATTTATTTACAATTTTTAATTCTTGTTTTTCTTCATTCTCTTTGAGTCCGGGAAGAATCTTCAGAACGGGCTGTTTAAAAAATCCCCAAACATCAATTACCGGTTGTTTGAATTTCAGTTCTTGATACATCGAATGTGGTGTTCCCAGAACAATTAAATCCGACTGCTCAAGAAGTAAATCTAAATCAGCGGAATTCTCCAAAAACGGGTCATGCCAAATTACATTTGCTCCATTAAATTCCAAAACTTTCTTTACCCGAAAACTTAAGGACTCACGAATATCATCATTGTCCGCTTTAAATGTCATTCCCAACAAACCAATTTTTTTATTCCAAAGACTGCCCCCTAAGGCGGCAATTGCTTTTTCTACGGTAAAAGTTGCCAAACCTTCATTAACCAACATCGCCGAATGCCCCATATAAAACTGATGATTAAAATAACTGGCTAATTGCATTGTATCTTTAAATAAACAGGGACCGGCAGCAAAACCAGGGGATTTATAGGCTTTTGCCCGAGGATAATCATAACGGATCGCCTGAAAAATTTTAAAAAAATCTACGCCCTTAGATTCGGCAATCATATAAAACTGATTGGCTATGGCGAACTCCAAATAACGCCAGGAGTTAGCCATTAATTTTGTCATTTCCGCTTCCAGTGGAGTCAATCGAATAATTTCCGGAGCAAGAGCAGCGAATAATTTATAAGCAGCTTGAAAACTTTCTTCATCAAAGGATGATACGATTTGCGGAAGTGAATCTATTTCATCAAGCGCTATTCCTTGGGCAACTCTTTCAGGACAAAAAGCAAGCAAGACATTTACTTTTTCTTGCTGCAATTTATTGTGCAGATGTTCCATAGTTCCTGGAAACAAAGTAGATCGCATCACAACTAAAGCCCTGGGATCAAAATATTCCTTATAAGTATCAAATATTTTTACGACATCTGTAACTTTGGGATTTAAATGTTCATCAACCGGGGTCCCGGTAACAAAAACAATAACATCACAACCCTTGCAGCTTTTAGGATCAGTTGTTGCCTTCAAACCTAAACTTAATGCTTCCTTAAGTTGGGCATCACCACCATGCTCCAAAAATGGGAATTTCCCCTGATTTACAATGGAGACAGCCTTTTCGCTGATATCAACTAAAAAAGTTTTTGCTCCGGCCAAAGCGAATTTAACTCCCAGGGGCAAACCCACATGACCACAACCTCCAATAATTGCTACTTTTTTAGCCTTTAAGTTATTGATAGCTTCCATAATTACTACATCCAATTAAAATTTTATTTGTTCATTGCAAAATGGGATTCTTAAAAACAAGAAAATCACCTCTGTAAATAAAGCTTGATAGGATAGCAAAATATCCAAGACAATGCTATTTTTTACTAGCTTTTTAGATTTCAACTCCAAACAACTGTAATAATTAAATAATTTCTGGAGCGATCCTGTTTTGGCCACACAATATTCTAAGCTAAAGTTATTAATTCATCTGGTCAGTTTTAACAACGAAAAAACCATTGTTCCCTGCATTCAATCCTTGCTCCAACAAAAAAATTTAAGTTGGGGAGAAGATTATAAAATAATTCTCAGTGATAACTGCTCTCAGGACAAGACTGTTTCTCTTGTGGAAAGTAATTTCTCCGGAAAAGTTGAAATAATAAAAAATGATAGAAATTTAGGTTTTTGTACTGCCCACAATGTCGGAGCAACAATTGCCATGGAAAATGAAATAGAATTTCTTTTTATTGTCAATCCGGATTTAAGATTAGAAGAAAACGCTTTAAATATTCTGCTGCAGAATTTGGAAAAAGATAAAATAGCCGGTGTCTGTTGCCCTAAACTCTATCGGGCGGATGAAAATTTAAATCCGATCAGTCCCCCAACATTTGATAGCAGCGGAATGTATATCACCCCAGAAATCAGGCATTTTGATCGCGGCTCCAACGAAGAAGACAAAGGACAATATGAAAAACCAGAGTATGTTTTTGGAGCTAGCGGAGCGGCGATGTTATTGCGCCGTGAGTTTATTAAAGATGTCTCTTTGGAAAGAGAATATCTCAAGAACTCTCTGGAAAAACAAAAGTTTTTTTTATTTGATCCTAATTTTTTTGCCTATAGAGAAGATGCCGATTTAGCTTGGCGGATGCAATGGCTCGGTTGGAAATGCCGTTATCAACCAACTGCCATTGGTTATCATCAACGCAAGGTTCTCCCTCAAAGAAGAGCCGAATTGGAAAGTGAAATTAATGCCTATGGAGTGCGTAATCGTTTCTTATTGCAGTTTAATAATTTTTCCTGGAAAGTTAATTTTTGCCAACTTCCCTGGATCCTCAGCAGAAATTTATTGGTAATTCTTGCCGTTTCATTAAAAGAAAAAAGTTCCAGAGCTGCCTTAAGAACCGCCTGGCAATTATTTACTGTTTGTCGGCGCAATCACTATTTGATCTCTTGCAAAAGAAGAGTTCCTTTTTATGAAATAAAAAAATGGTTTTCTTTTAAACCATATTCTGAACCGGCACTAAGTTTTAAAAAAACCGAAGATAAAATAAAGAAAATAACAGCAATAATTGTCAACTATAATTCCGGGGAAAGATTGGCCGGCTGTTTGAAGCATTTAAATAAAGCGATAGTAGAATTAAATGCAAAATATCAGATTCAAATAGCAATTTTCGATAATGATTCTGGCGATCAAAGTATTAGTAAACTAAAGCCGCTAATTGAAGAATTGCCACAATTTGAGCTCATTGAATCTAAAGTAAATCAAGGTTTTGCCGGAGCAATTAATCGAACAGCAAGACAATTTGCCAGTGAAGCATTTTTAATTCTTAATCCTGATATTATAATAGAAGCTCCCGCTTTAGAAAAATTAATTACTTCTTTGCAAGAGTACCCAGAACTGGCGGCGATTTCCCCGGTTTTGAAAAATAATAAAGGGGCCATCCAGTCTCAATATTTATTGAAGAATTTTCCGAATTTTAGTTCGACACTTGCCGAGTTATTTCTTTGGAATCACCTATTTCCGGAAAATATTTTTACACAAAGTTATGATCTGTCAAAAAATAATTTATTTCTAAAATATCTTCTTCAGATCAAAGACGGTTCCTCTCCCCAATACGATCAAGAAAAACCATTGCTTATCCCCCAGCCCGCGGCCGCATGTCTTTTAATCAGAGCGAATGATTTTAATTTGATCAATGGGTTTGACGAAACCTTTTGGCCGGCTTGGTTTGAAGATGTAGATTTTTGTAAAAGACTTTTTGCTCTGGGGAAATATTGTGCAATAGATTCTCGCGCAGAAGTAATCCATGAAGGCGGTTATTCGCTTAACCACATGGATAAATCAAATTTCTATCGAATCTGGTATACAAATCTAATTCATTATTGGAAGAAACATGGAACTAGATTGGAATACTGCACAATCCGCTTTCTTCTTCCTTTTTCTTTACTAATCAAAAGCTGTATTTTCTTTTTTAAAGCTTGTATTTCTCGAGAAAAAATTTATCTTAATTCGGCAAAAGGGCTCTTTAGTATGATTTTTTTAAAACTGGAAACTAAAAAACACTAAGGCAACAGATATTGCCTTTTAAAGCTTTTTCGCTATATATATTTAAGTCCTAAAGCCTGGGTGGCGGAATTGGTAGACGCACTGCGTTCAGGTCGCAGCACCCTCAAAAGTGTGCTGGTTCGAGTCCAGTCCCAGGCACCACACTTAATCAAAAGATAAATTGGCCTGAAAGTAAATTAAACAGTGTAGTTAATTATTTGGAAATTCCATATACGCGCTCCGTACGTATCTTGGACTGTGTATGTTATGTTGGAAATTACATAATTTACAGTCTCAAAACTGCCAATCAAATTTAATGAAAAAAGTTGTTGATTTAGGTGCTTCGATAACAAAGTGGAATTAACATTCTTTGCATTTTAATATTGCGATAAATACCAAAAAAAGTGTCGGCAAACTAATCTCTAAAGATAAAAAAATCTCCCCAAATTATTACTTTTAGATTAAAATGTGCTTATTGAAATTAATAGGCAAATAGTGTTTAAATTGATTCTTATTTTTTTGTCCCTCAGTTTAAGTTCTTGTGATGATTTTTTCACTAAGAGTGTAAAATTAGGCGGGAATTTAGAGACAACTACTAAAACAACAGATCCTACTGCTGGCTCTGGCACCACAGCGCCAGCGGACGATGATGCAGATGGCTTAAGTAATGAAGTAGAAAATACTTTGGGACTAAATCCAATAAAAGCTGATACAGATAACGATGGATTTAGTGATGGAATTGAATTTGTCGGAAGACTAGGAGATCCCTTGAATAGTAACATTTCTCCCAGTCCTCTTAACAAAAAACGCATCTTAGATCCTATGGCAGTTGTGATTGGAGAAAAAGATAGTGACAAAGACGGTTTGAGCGATACTTTTGAAAAAAGTATTTCTCTAGATCCCCTATCCTTTGATACTGATGAAGATGGTTATAGTGATAGCTTGGAATTAATTGCCAGCTCCGATCCTAAAAATGCAAGTAGTAGACCAAGTAGAACTAACCCTCCGAGCTCAGATGGCGGAGACCATTTAGATGTAGCGCCAGCTGATAATGACAATGATGGAATTGCTAATGATTTAGAATTGACTTTAAACAATAGCAACAAGGATTTAGAAGATACTGATACGGATGGATATTCAGATAGTATTGAGTATCTGATGGGCAGTGAAGCGGATAATGAATTAAGTATTCCCAGTTTTTAAGGAAATATTATGAAAATAAAAAAAATATTTTTTACTTCTTTACTTTTTTTCCCTTTATTTGCATTGGCCGAAACTCACGACTTTGGCGGCTATACGGAAAGATACAAGGGAGGCGGAGATAAAATTCCACCACGCTGCCAAATAGAACTTCCTAGTGCGTCAACTACTTCTTTTTTTGTAAAATGGAACTGCTCCGATGACAACTCGGATTCTCAGGAAATTAGAAGCGAACTTTGGCTTTACAAAAAAGGTGCCCCGACTGGACAACTTATTGCTAACTTTTTGGGCTTCCCTGCAGCAGTAAACATCGATGAAAGCTTACTCGGAGTAACTACTTTTACAGAAGCTTTGCCTTTTTCAGTTAAACTTTTAGCACGAGACGAAACAGGAATGACTACAATTAGCCCACAACTTATTGTTCAAGCACAAGATAATTCTGTAGAAACTTGCAATCTCTCTCTGCTGACAGAAGCGACTGAAGCTAGTGGCTCAACAACAGGAACTCCGGCATTAGCTGTTGCCGTGGACAAAGCAAAAGTTAGTGTCTCTCAATCAAGTAGTTCTCAGTTAACAGTAACAACAATAGAAAAATCTTCGGCTGAACCTTGCGAAATCGATTCAGTTTGCTTTGATGATTCCCGTCTTACTTTTTCCAGCAACATGTCCTTTAGCAGTGCAAGTAGCAGTATAGTCAGCGGAACATTATCGATCATTCCAGGAAGTCTAGTAGTAAATGTTGCCGGAACTGCAAATATCAGTGGCTTAGTTCTTCAAGATTTAGAAGTTAGTGGAACCACCACAATTAATGGGGCAAGTACTGCGGTTAGTTTGAGTTGTTCCAAGTAATCGGTCAAGCGGGCGCAATATTGATTCTCAGTCTCCGCCTTTATGGGTGCCCGGTTTACCAAACCCTACTAAAATAAAAATCAATCCCACAACAAATAAAAATATACTAACCAATTGCGCTTGAGTCAGATTAAAATAAACAATCGGTTCAATCCGCACAAATTCCACTAAAAATCTTTCTATTGCCAGAAAGATTAAACAAAGACCAAAAATTTGCCCTGGTTTTGAAAAAATCTTTTTTGTCGCCGGTGCCAACAACAGAAGAGCAATCAATAAAGAAACAATTGTTTCATAGATCGGTGTGGGATGAACCAAAACTCCCGGATCTGTCGGAATAACTCCCAAGCTATAACTCATTGCCCAAGGCAAATTAGAAATTTTCCCATAATCACCATCTCCAGAAAGCTGACAGCCAATTCTTCCTACTGCATAGCCGATGGCAATTGTCGGAGCGACAATATCGGCAAATTGAAAAAAATTTTTCCTTTGGCGTCTCAAATAATATGTTACAGCAAGAAATCCGCCGATTAATCCCCAATGAAAAACAAACCCTGCTCCGCCCAAAATCGTTTCTATCGGATGTTGCAAGAGCTCTGTGGGAAAACTAACTAAATAGCCTAATCTTGCTCCAATTATTCCCCCTACAGCTGCCCATGTGATCATTGGTTCCGCAATCTCAATCGACTCTCCGACTTCCTTTAAACTGAGACATAATCTTTTCCAGGAACAAATAAAAGCAAGCACCATCATTAGTCCAAAACTATGAACCGGCAAAATCCAAAGTGTAAATAAGGTGGGAATCATTTATTTTAATTAAGCAGTTTACTTACGGCATTGATATAACTTGGAGCATCCCAGGGCCGATCGGCAATAACTCGTTTACCCAGACACTTAGCAGAAGGATCTTCGAATAATAACAATTCCCCTTTTTTCCCAACAAAATAAGTTTCGGGGAAGCCTGATACATCAAATAGAGGAGGCACTGTATTTTCCGGATCTTTTAAAACCGTGAAACTCAATCCCTTATCTTTGACAAATTTAGCAACATCTGCCGAACTTTCTTCGGGATCCATATTTACTGCGACAATTTCAAAATTTTTATTTTTCAGGCCTTGATATAATCTTTCCAAAGCAGGCATTTCGGCAACACAGGGCACACACCAAGTTGCCCAAAAATTTAACAATAATACTTTGCCTGAAAAATCTTTCAAGGAAACGTCTTTATTATCCAAGGTTTTTAATTTAATATCTGGAACTTCAGATAATTTTAAATCATCGGTACATTGATTGGATTTGCTGAGATTTAATTCTTTGGAACTAGTTTGTTCCTGGGAATTTTCCCTGTTACATGCTAGAAATATCACTGACAAAAAAATACTTATTAAACTAATTTTCAAAGATCCTTTAAACATGAATTTTACTCACACAAAATATTTGGATTAATTTTCTAGTAAATGGGCGTAATCAGCAATATTATATACAACTTCTTGATGATCTTAAAAAGGCTTCTTTTGCTCTGCCCAAAAAGTTTTATTATTGTTTTTTGTTCCAATATTACCCGAATAATCGGGTATTCCTGCAAAAAAGAACGATCTATTTCCTTAAAACAATTGGAATTCGCCTTAAAAGATAAAAGTCTTTTGACTGAATCCTTCCTGGACAAAAATTTCTCTCATTTAGGAACCGCGATCGCTGAAGTTTTATTTTTAAAAGATCTCTTAAAAAAAAATAATGCCGGTGAATATTCTTATGTTTCTTCTTCCAATGATCGAACCATTCGCAGTTTAGTTGACGAAGGCAAAAGTGCTTTGGCACTTAGCGGCCATATCGGCTGTTTCGAACTTCTTGCTGCTTACTATATAGAATTCGGAGTAAATGTCAGTGTTGTTGCGAGAAAACCAAATTATAACTTATTAGACAGATTTGTTGCTGATCTGCGTAAATCTTATGGTGTGCATACCATTTGGAGAGAAGATCCGGATTCAATGAAAAAATTGCTCAAAGCCTTCAGAGAAGCCGGAGTGATTGCCGCATTGATCGATCAGGATACTGCCTTAGAAAGTGAATACGCTCCTTTCTTTGGGTTAGAAGCTGCTTCACCTTCTGGATTAATTCAATACGCCGTTAAAAAAAATATTACTATTCTTTCTTCTTTTATTGTTCGAACCTCTCGATTTTCACATCAAATATTTACCGAGGAAATACCTTATCAAAAAGAAGATCCTGCTGCCGTAAGAAATGTTCTTACAATATTTAACCAACATCTAGAGAAGTTAATTAAACAATATCCCGAGCAATGGATTTGGTGGCATCGCCGCTGGCGCCGCAGACCAGGAATTGATTACAACAAGAATCCCGAATTATTGCCTTCAACAAAAACTTATTTAAATTGGTTAGAAAAACAATGAAAATTAACTTAGCAATTGCTGGTATTTTTTTATTTTGCATTAGTTGCAGTTTTTATTCTCCCTCAGCCGCCTGGGTTGCTGAGGATTTAAGAAAGCAAGGAAAATACCAAGAAGCAATTGTTGAATACAAAAAACACATTTCAAATAAACTTGCACAAAAAGACAAACAGCATTCCGAACTCAATCCTTTTTTCTACTACTTGTTGATTGGAGATTGCTATTTAGAACTGAAAGAATTTGATTCAGCAAAAAAATCATACCTTACTGCCTTAGAGCATAACATTGAAAAAAAACTAGTCGGTGCCAAAATTAGAACTCTGGCAGATAAACTTGAGGAGAATGGGCAAACAGAAAATGCAATCAATTTACTTACAGAGAATCGAGAATTAGATACTTTATTATTTGATATCGATATTGATAAGCTTCATAAAAAAATTCTGGAAGCAGAAGATCAGAAAAGGTAGAGAATTTATTATTACTAAAAAGAAAAATTTAAGCTGCCATTTTTTTGATATCTTTGGTGATTTTAGAATCGATTTTGGAGAGTTCCCAATTTTGCTGCAAGTTCATCTAAGTATTGCCGAAAAACAAGTTTTAATTGAAGTAGTGACTTCAGGGTAAATTTTAAACAAAATATCATTGTGCGATGCTGTTGGAGAAATCAAAAATTTGGAAAAAGAAGTTCCCCGATAAGCATCAAAGACATCTTTGCCCTGCTCGATTGGGATAACATTGTCTTTCTCTCCGTGAGCAAGAATTAGACAAGATGTGTTTAAACGTTGAACATCTTCTTTGACTGAAAAATCATACATTGTGAATTTCGATAATAGACCAAAAAGTGGCACATTACGAACTGCCTCAGCAAGAGAAGCGAAAGGTGAAAATAAAATCAAGGCTCCAGGATTAAACTCTGCAGCCATATGAGCAGCAGCCCCACTGCCGATTGAAATCCCTACGATAACTATTTCCTTAAGAGAAATTTTTTCACGCTCTAAAATATAATGAATAACCGCTTGGCCATCAAGATAAAGACCTCGCTCAGAAGGCCAGCCACTACTCTTACCATAACCACGGTAATCAAAACCGTAACTAGTTATGCCAATTGAAGCAAAATACTGTTGATAAGGAAAGAAATTTGCCACATCTGCTCCATTGCCATGAAAAATTACCGCTACCTGTTTTGAAGAAGGTTGTTCTAATCTCCAAAGTTCTAGCTTCTCATTATCAGCTGTTGTTACAAAAATACTCTCAACATTCTCAGGAAGTTCATTACTATTGCGAATTTTAGAATCGAAAATCGAACTTACTGCTCCTGGGAAAATCTGTAAGTTTTGTGTAGAGATTATTAACAATGATACTGCAAAAGTTGCTATAATAAGACGTGTCCAAAATGATAGAGCTAAATATCTTTCATTTAGTTTTCGTGGAAGAAACATAGTGTTACCCCAAGTGGCTTAAGGCTGATATTTGTCTTATGCTGCTTTTTTGTCTAATAAATCTTCATCAAGAGTGACTAAAGATTTTAGCTTTTTTAATTTACTTTCATTGACCTGACTTAATTCCCAACTATTTTGAATTCTCATCCAAACATCGGGAGCAATACCTAAAACTATTGACAGTTTCTTTGCCATCAATGCCGAAATTCCTCTTTTCCCTCTACAAATCTCACTAATTTTTGTTTGGGGCATACAAAGATACTTTGCAAGTTTGGTTTGAGTTATTTTATTTTCATCCAAAAGAATTTGCAAAATTACTCCGGGATGAACAACTACTCTTTTTTTTGCCTTAATCATTTTTTATTCCTAATGATAATCAATAATTTCTACGTTAAAAGCATCTCCCATAATCCAATTAAAACAAATTCTATATTTGTTATTGATTCTTATGCTGAATTGATCGTTTCTATCATTCTTTAGCTTGTGTAATCTAAAACCATTATTTCCCGAAATCTCAGTCAAAGAATCACAATTGTCTAAAATAATCAGTCTAGCAAAAGCAATCTTATGTAAATGCTGAGGAAGTATATTTCTACTTTCCTTACTAAAAATTCTATAAAAAATATCTTTGGTTCCCACATTTTTAAAAGTTTTTATCATTATACCCCTAGACGGTCTACTAGTCAAATTTGAAATCTGATTAAAAATCTCTGCGGTTAGTTTTCGCTAGAAGAAAAGGATTGTTTCCTAACTTTATTAATTTTTTAGGATGCGAGGCCATTTTAGGTAAACATCACCTAGTTTTATTTAAAAAGCATTCCTCACAATAGATCTTCTTCTTGTCACTTTGCTGATAGGCACTGAAGATTGATTTGCAACAAGAACTGCAAGCCATTGTTGTTAACTGCCTGGGATTTCGTTTTTTTGATCGCGCCTGATATCGAGCATCAAAACAAAGCTGCGGAAGAGGAATATTTAACTTCTTATATAGTTCAAATTCAGCTTTGGTAACTTTGAAGTTTTTTTGAGACTGCGCACACTCGATAATTTTCTCGCAGATTTCCGGATCTGCCTCCAAAGCATTGATTTCCAATTCCTTTCCTTTAATTTCAGCTTTTCCGTAGATCCCGGGAAGAGCGGAATCCCGCCAGTTCCAGCCGGCAGCGATGACCTCTTCTCGAGAAAGAGGAAAATATTCCGCTGCCACTGTTTCATTATAACCGTAAGGAGATAAATTTTGAGGAAAGAATTCTCCCCATTCCTTAGTTTCTTGCATATGAAGAATTATTTTTGCTGCTAATTGATAATACTCTTCTTCCGAATATTGCTTATTAAAAATACAGTATTTCTTTCTACCTAACCCGATGCAGCCAAAAAGATAGCTGCTGCCGCTATGGCAATCTCGACAATAACTCAGATTAGAAACATTGTTCCAACAATTCTCACAAAAAATACATTGATAAAAATTGTCACCGCAAAGATGATCTTCATAACCCAGTTCCCCTTTTAATCCCCAGGCGTAACAATCCTGACAGTCTTTTGCCTTGTGCAGCCAAATACAGTTCTTACAATCTTCAAGATTAGTTACATCAAAACAATCAAAAGTATTTTTACAATTGAAAATATGGTCTCCCGAAAAATTATCGTTATTTATTCCGGAATAATATTTATGGGGTGTAACGGCAGAAAGAGCTTGTAGCTGTTCACTGATCGACTTTCTCCAGGCAGGATTAGATTTTATTTTTTCCAGAACAGAATGATAATCCTCTTTACTATATTGCTGATTAAGAATGCAGTATTCTGCTCGCGTCAGTGACACACAAGCCAAACAGTTATTACAACTCAAACAACCAATTAAATATTCGCTATCAAAACAACCTTCACATTCTTGGGAATATTTTAGTGCATAACATTTAGCGCAATCAATACATTCATAACAAAGTTCACAATCAAAAACAAAAAAACAATCGGAAATATCTCGACATCGTTGCAAGTAAGTAGAGTAAAAACAATTTTCATTGGCACTGGCATTAAAAATATAATGACAATTTTTGTTGCCGCTCACATAGTTGGTATAAGGACAGTTTTGTTCTTCTTGTCGATGCATTAAGGAGCATACCGGAACTTCTTGCAGCAATTCTTTAAACTGCTCGAAAAATGTTCGTGAAAAATCGAAGTCTCGTCCATACTCTAAAGCATCCCAACAATCAGAGGCCCAAATTTTGTGTTCGTAAACTAAAAATGCGGCTTCAGGAGAATAAGTTGAAATTATTTCTTTTCCGGAGTAGTCGCATTTACGTCGATAAAGTGTTCTTTCATTTCTCCAAGTCAATTTGCGCTGCACTCGCGCCCTCGGACATAAGCTCGGAGCTGGGATAAGATATTTTTTGTCAGCAAGTGTCGGTGAGACTTTGTAATAAAATTCTAAGTCTTCTGGAGTTACTTCAAAAACAGTCTCGGTTAAACTACAAACTTTTTTCATACATCTCTTAAGTCTTTGTTTGAACCCAAAGATTATCGCGAATTACAAATATTGTCATATTTGTCGACAAAACTAAAAATTTATCACATAATAGTCTATTATTATTCAATTTTAATGACGTCGGAATTTTCGTCGCTATGGCCAATAATTTACTGCAATTACAAAAAATGCTGGCTGAGTTAGGACTCAGTGAAAAAGAGGCGGATCTTTACCTGGCGGCATTTACACTAGGACCAAGTCGAATTACCGAACTGGCAACACGTGCTCGTCTTAGAAGAACTACAGCTTATTCTGTTATTGAAACACTAAAGAAGAAAGGCTTAATGGTAGAGCATATCCGAGGATTTAAAAAAACCTATTCCGCTAGTTCTCCAGAAATGCTGGAAGTTTTACATGCTAGTAAATTAAACCTTTTGCGCCAAACATTGCCATTGTTTGAAACATTGAAGTCTCAACAAGCAGGTGTCAAATCGGTTGTATTTTTAGAAGGAAAAGAAGCAGTAAAATCAATTTATGAAGAACTTCTGAGCGCAACTAAGCCCAAAGACTATTACTATGCTCTTACTGATGTTGAAAAATGGCGGGACCTTGATCCTGCTTATTGTGATGATTTTGTCAGGCGTAGAGTAAAAAAGAATCTTAAACTTCATCTATTATTTACAGAGTCTGTGGAAGCTCAGAATCGTCGACAACTTGCCCCTAAACTTAATGAACAAGTCAAATTTCTCCCTACAGGTATTTCCTTAAGCGCCAACCTGGTGATAACACCAAAACGTCTTGTTATTCATCAAACTAGCAGTCCAGTTCTCGCTGTTTCCTTAGAGAATCCTACCTTTATAGAAATACATCGCGTAATGTTCGAAATGCTTTGGGAAAGCATTAAAGATTAGCAGTAAAAAAAGCGCCCCTTAAAGGGGCGCTAGTAACCTCCAAACAACCTTCATTTCACGCAGAAACGAAACTAAGATTCTACCATCGCTAATTCTCCCACATAAACCACACCACGAATTAGCCCTAAACGATTAGTTAAATAATTTATTTGTTCATTACCTTCAATTTCCATTGTTAGATAATAAGTAGATCGATCAACGGAGAGACTAGCCATCATACTTCTCAGCTTATAGGCGCATTCATGAACAGCAGTAATCACTTTTTCTAAACTTTGAGAATTGCTCTGTGTTCTTAAAAGTATTTTCATTGGCATAGTCATAGTTACTCCTTTATTTTTATATAGTTTATAAAGGTGACGCCCGTGGTTTTTGATCGAGTTCGCTTGTCCTCCGAAGCCTACTGGCGAAGGGGGAAGGCGCGAGAAATCGACAAAAAACACAAGCGTCACCTCAAAAAAAAACCCCCGCAAGATTTTCAGGTCCTGCGGGGGTCTATTCGACTCTTATACGCCTAAAGAGGCGGCCCGCACCTAGCTTTACAGCTAATGACCAGAATCAGGTTAATAATTTGCGGGAACATCACTTTATTCATATATATAGTAAAAGCTAATTGCTTTTTAATATTTATTTCTACTTAAACCAGAATTGTTTAAACAACCTAGTGGCTAATAAAATAGCAGCCTGCAAATCTGTTGTCAATCTGCACTAATGCTATTCTTTAGCTTCCGGAATGTTTGTTTTTTTAACAAACAATACTGAATTTTCCCCAATGTCTACAGGAACTTGGAACCAATCTGGAGACTTACTAAGTAATATCGAGAGTGGTTCTGTTGCGGACAAAATAACCAAATTAAAGCGCTTCTGGTCAAATGTTTCTTGCCAAGCTGATCTTAATTTTGAAATTTTAAAAAAAGTTTCATAAGCCGACACTCCCAACAATTGATTTCTATCATCGATAAAAGCATGATATTTCGGCCAAAGTTTCCAGGTGATCAATCCACCAAGATCGGGATGATTAAATAAAACTGGATTTTTTATTTCTTGTTGCTGCAGATAATTTACTGCGGCAATTGGTAAATTTTGCGGCAGCATTGCTGTTTCTTTCCTAAAAGGAACCTTTTGTTGAACAAAAACAAAAGAAAAACAGAACACTGAAACAAGAACTGTCGCTAAAAAATTGAAAGAATTTTTTTCTTTTTGATGAAACTTTAAATCTAATTTTTTGATTCCGGCAAAAAGACCAGAAAGGGGCAAGGTATAAGTCTCCCAAATTTTTAACAGAGGCAGAGCAGAAATAATTCCAAAAAAAGGCAGATATCTACGATGTAACATTGTTAAAAAGAAAAAGATACCTAAAAGAAATAAGTCTAATCTGCTAACAACTATTTTTTTTATCTGTTGCAGATAACAAAAAAATAATAAAATATAAAAGAAAAAAAGAAAAAAAGTTAATAGTTGAAAATCGACGCTCAACCATTCAATATTTAATTTCATAAAATACTTTTCTTTCCCTAGAGCAAGGATGTTTTGATGAAGTTTAAATCCCCAAGGATTAATCAATGTCAAAAGAGCACTACTCAAAGAAACCAGAAAAAAAGCCTTTCTTTTGCCTGCTGGAGATTCTAAGAAAAAAATCGCCAGTGTGAAAATTCCTAAAATAAAAGCGGGATGTAAATTTGCCCAAAAAATAAAAACTAAGGGAATTGTATAAAATAATTTTGGTCGAGAATTTATTTCGTACCTAAAGCGATAAGCCTGGACATATAAATAGGTAAAAAGAAAAAAAGAAAGGATTACCGGACGAAAAAACCATTGGATTGCCGCCATCACTATTACAAATAAAAGAACTGTCGTTTCTTTAAGCATCGAAGTTGTAACTTCTTTCAGCAAAGGAGAAAGAAAAATAATAAAAGGCGTTACACAAAGAATAATTGTTAGGACTTGAAGTAAAGGAAATCCTCCCCATTGGTAAAATTTCCAAAACAATAAGTCCGATAGCCATTGATCATGAATCCAGATTTTTGTCTGATCACTAAGGGACAAAAAGGGATCAAATTGAGGCAAGCTTTTTAGCTGATTAATCAATTCCCCTGTTTTTAAATGCCAACCAACTCCCGGATCACCAAAAGGGGCAATTCCCAAGACAAGCATTTCTAAAATTAGAATTGCTCCAAATAAATCAGAAATTTTTGGCCGAAAACGCATAAAAAATAATATCTGAGAGTTGCTTTTATAATTAAAAACGTGGCAGTCTCTCTTATAGTTTATAATAAAATATTTGGGCAGCCAATTTATGTTTAAAAAGATTTTATCCTTTTTTAAAAACCAAGCAATCAGCCTGGAAATTGATAACTCCGGCAACCCCAGCAATCATGATATCCAAATTGCGGTGGCAATCCTATTATTAGAATCCTCCGGAACCGATAACGATTATGCCCCGGAAGAGATAAAAACCGCCTACAAAATTTTAGAAAATCACTTTAAACTGAGTAATGAAGAAGCAGAAAAAATTTTGGAGCAAGCTGATATTTTTCGTGGAGAAAAAGAAAAAATCAATCAGTTTGTAAAAGTAATCAATCAGTCTTTTTCTATTAAACAAAAACAATTAGTTTTTGCCTTAATTTGGAAAATAATCTGCGCTGATAATAAAGTTACTAAAGAAGAAGCCAAAATCTCTGACCAATTTCAAACAAGATTGCAGTTAAGCGACGAGGAAGCAGGAGAAGCAAAAAAAATTAGTTTTTTAACATAGTGAGTGAGGAATAATGAGTGATTTAATTTGGGAAAACCTTTTTGCTGAAAGAATTGGTGGAAAATCTTATGGAAAAAGTACCGAGATTTATAAATTTGAAAAGATCAAAAGAGCAAAGCGCCAAGCCTTAGCCGATTATCCCGATCGCCCCTTAATTGATTTTGGAATTGGAGAAAATGACGAAATGGCAGCACCCAGTGTGCGCACAGTAATGAAACAAGAAGTGGATAAGCTTGAAAATCGCGGTTATGCTGACAACGGGATTCAGGAATACAAGGATGCTGCTGCTGCTTTGATGAAGCGAGAATTTAATGTTGAGATTAATCCGCAAAATGAAGTTGTGCATTGCATTGGATCAAAGCCAGGCCTGGCGATTCTTCCAGTAGCTTTTATTAATCCCGGAGATTACACCTTAATGACTGCGCCTGGTTATCCTGTAGCAGGAACATACACCAAGTATCTTGGCGGAGAAGTTCATAACTTATTGTTAAAAAAGGAAAATAATTTTTTACCCGATTTAGAAAGTATCCCTGAAGACATTCGTAAAAAAACAAAGCTTCTGGTGATCAATTATCCCAATAGTCCTACCGGCGCTTTGGCAACAACAAAGTTTTTTGAAAAAGTAGTGAAGTTTGCTCGGGATAATCAAATTATTGTAATTAACGATGCCGCTCACATCATGCTTACTTATACCAATAAACCTACAAGCTTTTTGGAAATTGCTGGCGCCAAAGAAATTGGTGCGGAAATTCACTCCATGAGCAAAGGTTACAATATGATTGGTTGGAGACTTGGTTTTATCTGTGGAAATAAAAATATTGTTCAAGCTTTTGCTGATGTTAAAGACAATACAGATAGCGGACAATTTATGGCCATCCAAAAAGCAGCTACAGCGGCATTAAACGATCCTGGTATTCCCAAAAATACCAGAGCAAAATATCAACGTCGCGTGGAAAAATTGGTGGCAACTTTAAACAAAATTGGTTTCAAAGCAGAGATGCCCGGTGGAACTTATTTTTTATATGTTCCCTCTCCTAAAGGCGTAAAAAATGGTCCCGTTTTTAATAATGCGGAAGATTGTTCGCAATTCCTGATTAAAGAGCGTTCAGTATGCACTGTGCCTTGGGATAATGCTGGGGCATTCCTGAGATTTTCCGTAACCTATCAAGCACCCACTGAGAAGGACGAGGACCATTTAATGAATGCTCTTGTAAAAAGGCTGGAAAACGACTCTTTTATTTGGTAATTTCTGAATATTTGCTTGTAGTTAGGCATCTTATTGTAGGGGCAGCCTTTATGGCTGCCCCTACAGCAACGATGAATGCGGAAAATTATAAGCGCTTATAATGGCAATAACAAATCGCGGAAAGATTTATCCCCCAGTTGAGTTTAAATATGCTAGCTCAACTTACGGCATCGAAGATGTCGAATGGGAGCGCATTGTTGATCGAATGGGAAGAAATCCCAATGATATGGAATGTGCGATCTTTGCAATGCTCTGGTCGGAATCCTATTGTAATAAAAGCTCAGCTTCCATTTTAGAAAGCATTAAAAGAGAGTATCCCAATGTAATAAAAATTCCGGGCTCCAGAGTGGGATTAGTAAAAATTTCTGAAAAAGAATATCTTGTTAGTAGAATTATTGCCAACAATGAGCAATCATATATTGATTCCTATTATGGATCGCAAGCCTGCCTGGATATGGCATTAACTGAACTCACTGCTGTCGGAGCGAAACCTCTGGCAGTATTGAACCTGCTACGCTTTGGATCTTCAGAGCAAATTCAAAATCAAAAACTCTTGCAAGGAGCAGTTAACGGGATCAGTAATTATTGCAATAAATTTGGCATACCTTCCATTGGCGGTGAACTTTATTTTCACAAACAATACAACATGAGCACAATGGTCAATTGTGCGGCAATTGGTATTTTAAAAACAGATTTTGCCCTAACTCGAGAAAAGCCGCCGTTTGGCAGTTCTTTGATTTATGTGGGAGCTAAAACCGGGCGAGACGGAATGCCCTTGATTAAAAAACCTGGGGACATGACACTGATAGAAACAAAAAATAAAAAGACATTAAAAAATGGCGATCCTTTACTTGCTGAAAGATTAATTTCCGCCTGCGCAGAAGCAATTTCTCAAGGATTACTGCGCGATGTAGTCAGCGCCGGAGTTGGTGGCTTAGGAACTGCGTGTTTCGATCTAGCGGCGAGAATTAATAATCCTATTAAATTAGATATCGATCGCATTCCTCTTAAAGTAGAAGGATTAAATGCCAAGGAAATTCTCTTAAGTGAAACATCAGAGCGTCTGATGGCAATTGCCACCAAAGGGGAACATCGAAAATTAATTGATGTTTTTCATAAATGGGATATTGAATCCACAGTGGTAGGACAAGTCGCGGATTCTGATGGCATGGAATTTTATTGGAACCATTATCAAGCAGCCGATATTCCTTTTCAGTTTGCTCTAGGCGGCTCAACACAAAAACATTATCAAGTTGTTAAATTTCCACCGATGCTTCGGCGCAATGATTCGCAAGAAGCTGCCGATGCCATTCGCAAAAGAAAGCGCAAGGTGCAAGATGAATGGTCTGTAGTTCGAGACTCTACGGAAGGAAAAGATATTCATACCGGCGAAATTAATCGCTCCACAAATTTAGAAGACACCTGGCTTGATTTATTAGCTAACCCCAATCTTTGTTCTCGAGCTCCAATTTATCAACTTTTTGATCAAAGCATTGGACTAAATTCATTAATCACCGCCGGTGCAGATTCCGCGGTACTTAGACTTAAAGATAAAGAAAAACCTAATCGCGCCTTGGCACTTTCTCTTGATGCAAATTCTTTGTATGTAGGGATGGAACCATATTTGGGAACAGTCCAAACTATCGCTGAGAGCATGCGTAATCTTGCAGCAAGTGGTGCAAAGCCGATTGGTCTTGCTACTTGCCTAAATTATGGCAATCCTGGAAATTACAAAGAAGTCTGCGAACTTTCCGAATCTATTCGAGGATTGGGAGACGCCGCAAAAATCTGGAATATTCCCATACTGTCGGAATTTATCAGTCTCTTTAATGGCACTGACGCTTATCCCACACTTCCGACACCGGCAATTTTAAGTATCGGACTAATTGAAGATGTCAAAACTATCTGCTCCATATCTTTTAAAAATCGTGGAGATAAAATATTTTTACTGGGTACAACATTAAATGAAATTGGTTGCTCTGAATATGGCAGCTACTGTCACCATCAAGTAAATCGTTTAGTCCCGGACATTAATTTCGATTTAGAAAAGCGAACTTGCGACTTAATTTGCGCTCTTGTAGAAAATGGACTACTTCAATCGGCCCATGATATTTCTTCGGGCGGTTTGGCGCTCACACTTGCCGAAAGCTGTCTTTCTTCAGAAAAACCAATTGGTGCAACATTAAATCTCGAACACACCTTAGAACCTAAAGAATTTCGACCCGATGCAATGCTTTTTAGTGAGACCTCAGCACGTTTTCTAGTCAGCTTCAAACCTGAAAATGAAGAAAAAATTCGCGAGCTTTGTTTTCAACATAAAATTCCTGTGACTGCTGAAGGTAGTGTGGGAGGCCGTGATCTCGTTTTTACTGGCGCAGTCGATTGCTCTATTCCTTTACCGACAGCACATAAAATCTGGACAAAAAGATTAAATACTCTACTGGGGATTGTTAGCAATTAATGGAGCGCGGACTTTAGGGCATCTCTAAAAATTAGGTAGAATAATTGTTTAGGATGTTTAAATTACGAAAATTTAATTTGTAGGGGCGCCCATCGAATGGGTGCCCCTACATTGTTAATAGCCAAAATAAAATGTTTGTAAGAAACGGATGTTTGTTTTGTCTAATTTTTAGAGATGTCCTAAAATCCGCGCTCCGATACAACTAAAACTGACTTTCAACAAATTCATCCAAAGCGGCAGACCTTTTCTTCAAGTCTTTGATGGCATCTTTTAATTCTGCTTCTGTGCCAGCACTATCTAAGACTGTTCGAGAATTGCTTAAGGCTTCTTCTAAAAATACCCGGCCTTTTCCTTTAAAATCTTTACCTTCGGTATTGAGTTTTGCTTGTGTGTGAAAAAGAAGATTTTTTAATTCGGTTTTTGCTTCACCTAGTTGATCGTCTTTGGCAATATCTTTAATTGCGCCGTATCCCCGATCGGCCATTCTCTTTTTTTGCTCATCGGCCACAATTCCTTCACGAACTAATTTATCAATTTCGTAATCGGAAAGTCCGGAGCTGGCAATAATTTCTATTGTTTGTTCTTCTCCTGTATCCAAATCTTTTGCCGCAACATGCACAATTCCTTCGGCATCAACTTCAAAAGTCACCGCTACTTCCGGAACACCACGCGGTGCCGGCCGGATTCCCATTAACTCAAAATTAGCCAGAGATTTATTATCTGGCGCAAAATCACTTTCCCCTTGCAATACATGGATACTAATTTGTGGTTGGTTCGGAGCAGAAGTTGTAAATATTTCTGTTTTCTTTGTCGGCACAGTAGTATTTCTTGAAAGAATGGTGTGCATTCTCGCCCCTTGAATTTCAATTCCTAAACTAAGGGAAGTAACGTCTAGTAAACTAACACCTCGAATATAGCCTTGCAACAATCCGGCTTGAACTGCCGCACCCAAGGCAACCGCTTCATCAGGATCAATTGTATCTAATGGTTCTTTGCCAAAAATTTTTGCTGCCGTGCTTTTTACCGCCGGCATTCTGGTCATACCACCGACTAGAATTACATCAGTAATATCATCCCCTGTAAGCTTGGCATCATCCAAGCATTGCAAACAAGGCTCTTCCAATCTTCGTAAACTATCTCGCACAATATCTTCAAGCTGCCTACGGCCCATCTTGATCTTCATGTGCTCCATCCCTTGCACGAAAGGAAGATTAAGTTCTACTTCACCAACCTTGGAAAGATCATGTTTTGCTTGTTGAGCAACTTCCTTAAATCTTTGTAAGATACCTTTTTCTGAACTAATATCCCGGCCACTTAATTTTTTAAACTCATCCATCAAATGTTGCACAATCGCCAAA
Source organism: uncultured Bdellovibrionales bacterium (assembly GCA_964405665.1). Lineage (GTDB taxonomy): Bacteria > Bdellovibrionota_C > UBA2361 > SZUA-149 > CAZDWZ01 > CAYOOT01. Next base: position 43,575 of record CAYOOT010000011.1, read on the forward strand.
TCAAAATCCTCACCTCCCAAGAAAGTATCGCCATTTGTTGCCTTAACGTCAAAAATACCTTCTCGCAGTTCTAGAATAGAAATATCGAAGGTTCCGCCACCTAGATCAAACACCGCAATCATCCGATCGGAACTTCCCTTATTTTTTCTTTTTTGTGCCTCAGTTAAAACATTTTTACCATCGACAATATTTAGACCAAAAGCTAAAGCAGCGGCAGTCGGCTCATTGATGATTCTTAAAACATCCAAACCGGCGATTCTTCCGGCATCTTTTGTGGCTTGTCTTTGGGAATCATTAAAGTGCGCTGGAACAGTAATTACTGCGCGCATAACTTTTTCTTTTAAATAATGTTCGGCAACTTCCTTTGCCCGAACTAAAATTCTGGAAGATACTTCTTCCGGGCTTGTGGGAACTCCATTTATTTCCACCCAGGCATCATTATTTTCTGCTGCTATAATTTTATAGGGCAAACGAGTAGCAGCATCCTGCACTTCGGGAGTATTGAATTTTCTACCAATTAATCTTTTTACTGCAAAAATTGTGTTAGTTCGATTTGTTTGCTGTTGTTCTTTTGCTACAAAACCGACTAATGGTTCATTAACTGCGTTAATTGCATAAATAGAGGGAATGGTATTTCTTCCTTCTTCATCCAGAATAACCACAGGACGGCCATTTTCAATAATGGCAACACAAGAGTTTGATGTTCCTAAATCTATACCAATTACTTTGCTCATGGTACTGTTATTATCCTATTTTACAAATATGCAATATAGAAAGAATAATTTTATTTAAAGGATAATTTCTTGATTTTTTTCGACTTTTTTTGCTTTGGGAGCATTAATTTTAGATGATAAAACTGGAGATTCTTTCTTTCTCAAATAGCTACAAACCATTAATCTTGCACGATGCAAATACGCCTTAATTTCTAGCTCAGAGATACTCAAAATTTTAGAAATTTCTAGAGCATCAAGTTGGGTTGCTTCATGCAGCAAATATACGACCTTATATTCATAAGGTAGAGATTGTACAGCTAAACGTAAATAATCTTTATCATTGTATTGCTCAAGAGTATTCTCAGCTAGATTGGGAACTACTAATCTCAAATTTTCTTTCGTAATAGATTTTTCCAGTGTTTGCTCAGAAGCACTTTCCTGCACCGCTATTTCTTCAACAACTGAGCGATAAAGTAAACTAGATACTGCTAAGTTATCTTCTACCGCTTGATCTAAAGTTGTAATTACCTTTTCAAAAACCCTACTTAAAACTTCTTCTGTAGCAGTCTCGTCTTGAAGCAGGTTTGAACAAAAACCATACAACTTACCTTCAAAGAGAGCCAACAGCTCCTCAATAAAACCTTCATTTTTTGCAGCAACTAACCTTTTTAGTAAATCCTGATCTGAGGAGCCATTAAAGCTCATATAAAAACCCTTTAATTAACCTAAGACAACTAAAACCCTATAGATGTTTAGTAGCAAAAAAAGGAGAAAGGATTGTCACAGTTTTGTAAAAGGATTTAATGACTTTGTCTAGAACGGATAAGGAACTCCTTAAAGAAGAAAATTATATGTGGATCTTCTATTATCTGTTAAAAAACTATGCTCATGACGACATTTGTTTTAAATTTGATGAATAAGCATAATATTTTGATTCTTAAAGTTTTGTGATGAGACGACAAATATATCTAATTTTCCCTTTTCTCTGGGCGATTTCTATCCTTTTTCAGCTTAGCTCCTGTTTGTATCTTCCACTTAATTTACTCCAACCCCCGGCCACGGCAATTGGCCTGGTGGAACTGCTAATATTATTAAGTGCTATTGTACTTTTATTTTTACCGGCTTCGGTTTTGTTTTTAAATGTGACTTCACTTCTGATTATTACAGATACATTTCTCAGCGCTCCCCATATTCCAAATCATCGATTGATTACAACATTTGTCGCTTTATCGATTCTCTTGGGCAGTTTAAAAAATTTAAAAAAACCATTACTTTGGAAAATTCTTAAAGAGATTGCTCCGACAATCAGATTTTTAGTCTTTACACTTTATTTTTATGCGGTTTTTCATAAATTAAATTCTGATTTTCTTTTTAGCACTACAAGCTGCGCCAATGTCCTCTATCAAGATATCAATTCGGGCTTAAATATTCTTCCTTTAAATTCTTTTGTTTTAAGTGTGGTTCCCTGGGTTACTATTTTTATTGAAGGAATTATACCTTTCTTATTATTTTTTCCGAGCACCAGAAATTTCGCAATTTTACTAGCTATTGTTTTTCATTTTTTTCTTACTCTGGATCCGATGACGAATTACTCAGATTTCTCTTCAACAATGTTTCCTCTTTTTGTTTTCTTTTTGAGCGATCATTTTTTAAGAAAAAGTACAAAAAATCTCAATTCTATCTTACAATTGCTGATTTACAAAAAACACTTATGTTACGTAAGTGTTTTTTGTTTTTTGATTATTTTTTATTTTCTTTTCCATAGTCTGGACAAGCATTATCTTCCTCTCTTATTTTATTCCATCACTTTTTTTTGGTTTTTATACACCATAACCTTAGTTACCTATTTCTCTTTTACTATTAATGGCAAATGGCAGAGCAATCATATTGCCAATTTTAAAATATTTCCTTCTTCTTTTGTCCAACAAGTTCTGGTTATTTTATTCTTTCTAAATGGCACATTGCCTTATTTGGGAATCAAAACTAGATCTTCTTTTGATATGTATTCTAACCTGAGAGTGGAGGGAAATATCTCCAATCACTTTATTATTAGTAAACCACGGGATCTTCTGGGATACAGTAGTACTCTGGTGAAAATTATCGACTCTTCCGATAATTTTCTAATTGAAGAATACAAAAATAAAAATTTAGTTCTTACCTATTTTGAATTCTGGAGATATGTCAGCACCCACCAAGAGATTTCCGTTAACTATGAAATGAATGAAAAACAATATGATTTAAAAAAAATTAGCGAAGAACCGACATTAGCTATTCCTCCCAATTCTCTTTTACAAAAATTACTTTGGTATCGACCTGTTGATGAAAAACTCCCAGCTCGTTGTCAGTGGTAAGTTTAAAAATCTGAAGCGCGGACGTCCTCGTCCGCGCTTCAGCTCCAGCAACTATTTTGCATTCCCTTTAACTTGTTTCTTTTTCAGTTGTTCAATCAAGCCTTTCATTCCATCTTTACGCACAATTCCAGCAAATTCTGTTCTGTAATTACTGATTAAACCAACATTTTCAATTAAAACATCATAGGCTTGCCATTTGGACCCCTCGTTTTTTAACCGATAATCTATTGCCGCATTTTCTCCTTCTGCCTTAACATAGGTTCGGACTAAGGCTTTATCGCCATCAATTTTTGTTTCTCTAATTTCCAAAGTGCTACTTAAAACATTGGATTTGATTCGCTTTAAATAGGTACGAGCCAGAAGATCGGTAAAAAGATCCACATACTGCTGTTGTTCGTCGGCAGTAGCTTTTTGCCAATTTGCACCTAAACTAGAACGCGCCATTTCTTTCCAATTAAACATCGGCTGAAGAATATTTCTGATATTTTGATCAATAACAGTTTCGCCCTGCTTACCTTGAACAGCTTGCTTTACTTTCTCATATGTTGTTCTAACCTGCTCATCTGGGGCAAGGCTAGCAAAACAAAGAGTTGAAAACACGCAGATAGTACATACATACAAAAAAATTATCTTCAATTTATTCATTTTTAGCTTTAATTTAGTTAATATATTGCCTGGTTTGATTTGCTGATTTTTACTATAAAAGTATATAAACAATAAAGAACTTTTTACATGATGAAGCTTAGACACACTACTTTTTTAATCTTTTTATTTTTCTTTTCTTCTTCCTGCAATGGCAAGGACGTTCCAGGAGGAGAAATTACGATAAAAAATGACATTATGGATAAAGAATACAACAGTTTTATTATTGACAAAGTAATACTCGGCACCGGCGCTTCTTCTTTTTCCACAAAAATCAAGCCCGGTGAAGAGGTAGTTTTACCAAGAAAGAATGTGGAATCATTTCGTGTTACCAGAAAATATGAAGATCACTCCAACATTTACGAAGTAACTTGCCCCAAAGGTTTTAAAAAACAAGTTACAATGAAATTAATTGATATTCACTTAAATAAAATTGACGGCGGCTGCACTCTCAGTCGTAAAGGAATAATTGAAGACGGTTTTACTAAATGGGAAGATTAAAAAATTAAAAATTTTCTGACTCAATTTTATTTAAAAAAAGAAGTATTCTCTTACTTAAAGGCAAGGACAATTTACAACGAGCGCTAATTTCTTCGGGACTTGCTTCTGCAAGTTGCTTAATACTGCCAAAAGCTCTTAAAAGAGTGTTTCTTCTTTTGGCATTTACCCCAGGAATATTATCTAATTGGGTTGTAAAAATTTTATTGGATCTTCGTTTTCGGTGAAAAGTTATCACAAAACGATGGGCTTCGTTTCTAATTTTTTCAATAAAGTTTAAACTTTTTGTTCCCGGTTTTAAGATTACCGATTGCTTGATATTTTCAAAATAAATCCGTTCCGGTTTGACTATTTTAACATCGCTGTCAAAATCAAGAGCATGTTCGTATTGAGCGCGAGTGGCTCTTTTCTTCGCTAGGGAAATAAGTAGCGGCTTAGTAAGTCCTAATTCTTTTTTTACTTTCATTGCTTGAGCTAATTGCGGTGGGCCACCATCGACAATTAAAACATCACTTAAAGTATTTTCTTCGGCACAGCGGGATAAATGCCGGGTAATTACTTCCCGCATTGAAAGAAAATCGTCATTGCATTCTTTGCTTAAAATAAAATGCCGGTATTTTGTTTTGTCGGGGAACCCATCCTGAAAACAGACTATTGAACCAACAGTTGATTTTCCTTGAAAATGGGAAATATCAACGCATTCCAC
>CAYOOT010000011.1:48584-57670 GCA_964405665.1 uncultured Bdellovibrionales bacterium
CCATCATCTCTGGCCACTCGCACTAATTCTATTCTGGGCCAATCTTGGTTTAAATCAATTCGCACCATTAAGTATGCTTTGTCATCTTTTAAGCGAATATTATAGCGGGGTTTATATTTGCGAATTAGATCCGCTTCTAGAACTAAAGCTTGTCCTTCGTCTGCGGCAATAATAGTTTCTAAAGTTTTAACTCGGGCAACTAGAAATTGCACTGAATGACGCTCATCACTTCCGGAAAAATAACTTCGAACACGACTTCGTAAGTCTTTGGCTTTACCGACATAGATTACAGTTTCACTGGCATCACGCATCAAATAAACGCCGGTCTTTCTCGGAATTTTTCTGATCTCATGCGGACTTAATGTTAAAATACTTCTATCCATCTAATGATAATAAATATTTTTCCAATAACTGGATTTTGTCTCTAATCACAGCTGCTTTTTCAAATTCATGGACTTTAGCCAATTCCAACATTTCCGAATGCAGTTTTTTCATTAATTGGCTAACTCCCTTAATATCTTTGGGCATTTCTGCCGCTGCCACAAAATCGGAAAGCTGCTCTACTAATTCTTCAGTCTCCACAAACAATGCTTCTTCCGATCTTTTGACTGTTTGAGGAATAATCCCATTCTTTATATTATATTCATTTTGAATAATTCTTCGTCGATCGGTTTCACCCATCGCTTGTTCAATGGATTTTGTAATAGTATCTGCATATAAAATAACTTTACCATTAACATTTCTTGCCGCCCTGCCAATAGTTTGAATTAAACTTCTGGCAGAACGTAAAAACCCTTCCTTATCGGCATCCATGATCCCAACTAAACTAACCTCAGGAAGGTCTAATCCCTCTCGCAGCAGGTTAATTCCAATTAGCAAATCAAATTCTCCTTTTCTCAATCCGCGGATTAAATCAATTCGATCCAATGTATGCACTTCGGAATGCAGATATTTTGTTTTCACTCCGACTTGTTGATAATAATCAGCCAGATCCTCAGCAAGTCTTTTGGTAATTGTTGTTAATAATACTCTGTCCCCCTTGGCAACAGTCTGTCTTATTTCCTCGAGAAAATCATCGACTTGAGTCACCGCCGGTTTAATAATTATTTCCGGATCCAGTAATCCTGTAGGACGGATAATTTGTTGCACAACTTTCCCGCCCGATTCATTAACTTCAAATTCCGCAGGTGTTGCTGAAACATAAATTACTTGTTTGGCGCGGCTTTGAAAATCTTCGAATTTTAGTGGCCTGTTATCCAAAGCAGAGGGCAGCCTAAAACCATAATCAACAAGTGTTTGCTTGCGGGCCCGATCCCCCCGATACATTCCCACTAACTGCGGCACTGTAACGTGACTCTCATCAATAATTACTAAAAAGTCTTCCGGAAAGTATTCTAGCAAAGTTGGGGGAGGTTCTCCGGGCGCAGCACCGGTTAAATGTCGGGAGTAATTTTCAATCCCCGGACAAAATCCCATTTCTGCAAGAATTTCTAAATCATAAAGTGTGCGCTGCTCCAATCTTCTTGCTTCCAGAATCTTACCTGTAGATTCCAATTCCTTTAGCCTTGATTCTAATTCTAATCTGATAGTAATAATTGCTTTTTCCAATTTTTCTTTGCTGGTAACAAAGTGACTTGCCGGATAAATACAAATCTTATTTAATTTTCTTAAAACTCTTCCCGTTAAAAAATCAATTTCCGATAAGGCTTCAATTTCATCTCCAAAGAATTCAATCCTCAAGCAATTTTCCGATTCCGAAGCCGGACAAATATCCACTACGTCCCCTCTTACGCGAAATGCCCCCGTAGCAAACTCCAAATCATTTCTTTCATACTGCATGTTCACTAATTTTTTCAGAACCTGATTGCGTTTTGCTTTATCTCCCTTTTCCAAATAAAGCATCATTTCAAAATAATTTACCGGGTCGCCTAAGCCATAAATACAACTGACACTGGCAACTACAATCGTGTCTCTTCTTTCAATTAGTGCTTTTGTCGCTGCATGTCTTAGTTTATCGATCTCGTCGTTAATTGAAGCATCTTTCTCGATGTAAGTATCCGTTACCGCCACGTAAGCTTCCGGTTGATAGTAATCATAGTAACTGACAAAATAGCGCACGGCATTTTCGGGGAATAATTCTTTGAATTCGGAATATAATTGTGCCGCCAGAGTTTTATTCGGCGCTAGAATTAAGGCCGGTCTTTGCAGTTCTGATAAGACATTAGCAATAGTAAAAGTTTTTCCTGAACCGGTAACACCAAGTAAAACCTGTCTGGTTTTATTTTCTTTAATTCCGGCAATCAGTTCCTTGATGGCATTGGGTTGATCGCCAGCAGGCTTATATTCCGATTTTAATTGGAATTTAATTTCTTTCTCAAGAAGAGAATTGCGATTTTTCACAAATTATTTATTTTATTTCAAATGGAGGTACTTTCCGGGCACCCTTCATGGGTGTCCGGTTTGCCTACACATCACTCTGCAAGCAATATCAATGTATCTTTAGCATGTTCCAATAAAACATCCCGCGGGATTAAAGGAATTATAACATTAAGCTCCGGGCCATGCAAAGTGCCAGTTAAGGCTACGCGAACACTCTTAAATAAATTACCGCCCTTAACTTCCACTTTCTTTTTAAGCTGATTAATTATCTTGGAAAAAAGCTCCTTGGAATAACAATTACTGTTTTCTTCTGTGGGAGTTTCTTTTAGTAAATTTAAAAGTTCTTTAATAACAATTGCTGCATCAGTTTTAATACTTAAAATAAAATCTTTGGCATCATCAACAATCAAATGTTCTACCGAAAAAATTACTTGAGCTAGCTTTGGTGCTTCCGTAAGAATTCCCACCTCTTGGCGAATGAAATCTGCAAGATTAATCCAATATTGATTCCCTTGTGCAGTAATTATATCTTTATACTCAGCAACAAAGGGAAGCATGTGCTTGGCTACTTCTTCTGCCGGAAGCTCTCTTAACCAATGACCGTTGAGCCAGTTTAGTTTAGCCACATCAAAAATTGCCGGAGTGCGCTGCACCCGATCCATCGTAAAAACTTTAGCAGCATCCTCTAATGACAAATGTTCTTTTGCTTCCGGATGAGACCAACCAAGAAGCATTAAAAAATTTAAAAGCGCCTGCGGTAAATACCCGGCTTCTTTGAAATCTGCTACCGTAGACATTCCCAAAGAATTTCTTTTAGAAAGTTTTGTGCCATCTGGTCCCAACACAATCGGTAAATGAGCAAATTGCGGAGGCTGATGTCCCAGACCTTTAAAAATTACCAGATGTTTAGCAGTATTTGTTAAATGATCCCCGCCACGTATGACATGGGTTATTTCCATATCCAGATCATCAACCACAGAAGCCAAATGGTAAGTCGGAGTTCCATCAGAACGCAACAATGCCGGCTCAGGACCCAGAGATCTTGGTTTGAAATGGCAATCGCCACAAACTAAATCATACACCACTAATTCTTCCATCGGATATTTTAGGCGCAATACTTTTTCTTCATCGTAATAAGCAAAACCTTTGGATAAAAGAATTTCTGCCTTATCCTGATATTTTTTTACTTTTTCACTTTGGCGATAGGGTCCGAATTTTCCTCCGACATCAGGACCTTCATCCCAGCTAAGACCCAGCCAGTTTAAAGAATCCGTGATATTTTTTTCATATTCCGGAAGTGAGCGTTCTTTATCGGTATCATCAATGCGCAGAATTAAACTCCCACCCAAGTTTTTTACCATCAGGTAATTAAAAAGAGCTGTTCTCACTCCACCAATATGCAATGGTCCTGTAGGACTGGGAGCAAAACGAAGACGAACCATAGACTGCCTTTATGATATTAACTTTTATTCTTCAGCCCCTAGTTCTGAAATTTCAAACTGAGCACGATTTCCCCATTTCTCACGCATTTTTGCAAAGACACTAGGATCTACTGCTCCTGCTTTATTAGTCCAGGAACTTCTTACAAAAGTTGCAACAGCAGCAAGCTGTTCATTACTAAGTTGTCCTTGTGGAAGCATCAAACTATTAAATTCAGTTCCCTTTACTTTAATCGGCCCTTTTAAACCATACAGCATGATCGAAGCCATTCTTTCAACATTATCGCTAGTGACATAAGGACTGCCATCAAGCGGAGGGAAAGCTCCTGGAACTCCTAGACCTGTTGCTTGGTGACAAACTGCGCAAATCTGTGTGTATGTTGCTTTTCCATCTACCGGCTCCGGACCTCTATTGGGTGCAACTTCAGCAATATTCGTAGCAGCTGATATCGTAGCATCACTGGGAGCAGGAGAACTTTGTGGAACTAAATTTTTTCCTGCTTGTTCTTTTGACCGCCTTTCACAGGCAACAAAAGAACTAGCAATGATGATTGTAAAAATTAAAATATTTCTTAAGATTTTCATTTACTTTGTCCTTGTATGCTTGCAGCCTTAGAATAGGCCGCACAAATTAGAAACTTTTATTACCCCAAGATTAACTCTTAAGCAAAAGGATAAAATTTGTAATGATTTGGGTGTGTAAAAAACTATTCTGAACTGTTTACTACAGATCGGCCCAGATTATTAACCTCCAGTAGCAATTGTCGATATATTTAATGTGGTATTCGCTAAGGCTAATAAAATTAAGGAGTTATATCAAGTAGTTAATGGGCAACAACATAAATATTTTTAATCCCTCAATAGTCGGTGCGGTTCCCGGATCTAAAAAAAATGAAAGTCCTTCTAATTTAAGTTTCAAAGAAAAATTAGTGCTGGATAGCCCTGCAGCCGATTTTGAAAATAAAGCTCGAACCTCTGCTGAGAAAAAAGCAAGATTGGAAACAACTCTTATCCTTTCTGATGCAGCAAGTTCGATTAATAAAAAAGAAGCTGCAACAGAAGAACAACTTCGGTCTGTGGATAAATTAATAACTTTAGCTGAAGATATTAAAAAAGAAAATAATCTGACTAAGGCAGCTGAGATTACTGAAGAGGCAGAAGATTTTTTATCTTCCAGTAATACTGCTTTTGACAATGCCAGCAACGCCGATGAGAATCTTACTCAAGATGAAGCCATTGTGGAAGTGATCGATTCTCAAGAAAAAGTAAGTAATAGTGAAAAATTTTTTAAAACCACAATCCCTTCTGCCAATAGTTTAGAAAGCTATGGTCTTGCAAGTGATACTTCTTTTGCTAAAGAAAATATCGATGATACCATCAGCTCTTTAGAAGAAACAAAAGCTTCTATCCGCACCAGACTGGCCAGTTTTTCTTCATCAAGGGCAGAAATCAGCAATGAAGTTAGCTCGCAAGCACAAAAGGCAAATATTCTCTCCAGTGTGGAAGTTGTTGAAGATCTTTCTAAGCATTTGGCCAAAAAAATAATCAGTTCTCAGGGAAGCTTGCTGGAAAATAATACGCCGGAAGAACCTAAGGTTGAAAAATTGATTGGGGAAGCGGCAGAAGTAGCTTCGGAGCGTTGATTTTAGATTTCTGAATTCCAAAATCCGATATCTGAAATCAGAAATCCGAATTCTGATATCGGATTTCGGAATTAACAAATCACAACTTCAATTTATCCCCCACCCTCAAACTAACTTTTAATTGTGGATTTAATTTTTTTAACTGAGAAATTTTTATTCCAACTTTTTTGGCGATTTTACTTAAATTATCTCCCATTTGCACAATATAAAATTTTTCCGCTTGACCAATCGCTTTAATTTTTATTTTTTCTTTTTCCATCTCTTCTTTAAAAACAGTAACTGCTTTAGCTAAGAAATTTGCAGCAGCACTTTTTGGCACTCTTACTGAAGTTCCAACGGGAATGGTTTGACGTCCAGAGATAACGGGTTTCATTAAATGTTGATTAAGCTCCGCGACTTGTTCTGGGCTTAAGCCACAAAGATTAACAAAATTTTTATATTTCATGGGTGAACTTAATTTGATCTCTTCAAAATTTGGCGGAGTTTCTTTGACCAAACCGGGGAAATATCGATGAATATTTTGTTCTATCTCCAGCGCTGCCATGAATTCAGCATAAAAATTCTTCGAGGCAAAACCAAAAGAATTCCCCTCATATTCTCGAATAATTTTATTTAGATCTTTAGCACCAACAGTCTTGGATGCTTTTAATACTCCATTAATCCCATGATTATAAGAAGTGACGGCTAGGGACCAATCTCCTAAAACATCGTAAGCATGCGATAAATATTCTGAAGCCGCTCGGGTGGCGGCAATCGGATCACGGCGTTGATCCACAAGATTATTGATACACAAATTTTTCTTTCCAGTTGCCCTCATAAATTGCCAAATTCCTGCAGCACCGACAGAACTATAAGCATTATAATCAAATGATGATTCAATGAGGGGAATTCTTGTAAGCTCAACAGGTAAAGAATTAGCTCTAAATATCTTTTCCATTTCCGGCAAATACCTGCCGGAGCGAATAAGTCCTTGTTCAAATCTTTCTTTGGTTCCTCGCTGATATCTTAAATTATCGTCTGTTGTGGCTTCTCTTAAATTTGTTGATGTTGAGCCGGGAAGTTTGGAAAATAAATTATATAATCTTCTTTCAGCGGGGGTTTCCGGATCTTTACCAGAAGCAAGTTTATTCAACATAGACTTAACTCTAGTATATTCTTCATCTATTGCTTGTTTAGAAAAAGTTTCATATTCCCAACCATGATAAGATTCCACATACTCCGTTAAATCCAAAACAGAATAAATTATTTCCGGATAATCACGGTGATGAAAAACTAACTGATTTTCTCCGTATTTTGTAAAAATCAACTTCCAAAAATCAATTCGCGCCTGAACTTCCGGACCTAAAGGAAAACCAATTGGTCGATAATTTAAACTTGCTCGGGGGTCTAATTTTTCAGCCTTTGTTGGACTAACAAACAATCCTAAATAAAAAATAATTATTCCCGAAAAAATTATTTTTGGCATTGTGATTATTATTTTTCTCATTCAACTTCCTCATTTTGCTCTTTTGTTTTTCCCAGCTGCTTTTTTATCTGTTCAGGAATAACCTGATTGTCTTTAAATTCTAGCGGAAGATCAATTAAAATTTTAACTAATTCATTTTCAATTTTCTTAGCTTCCTGAAAATCAAATTCCCCATTAATAATGCTAGTAAATGCATATTTTTCTCCTGAAGGGCCTTGTAAATATCCCGCAAGGGAGCTTACCCCATCAAGAGTTCCGGTTTTTCCCCAAACTCCTAAGCTACGCCGTTTTGTTTGTTTAAGTTCATCCTTGGTTAAGGTCAACATATATTTGGAATCTAATAGTTCTCTCTTTTTTAAGGTGCCTGTGGCAGAGAATCTACTCAAAGATGACATAAAATCAGGCTGAATAGAAATGTCATTGTAAACATCGGTTAATACCTTCGTTATTTGCTCAGCACTAAGTTTATTTCTTTTATCCAAACCTGATCCATCAAATAATTGAAAACTTTCTTCCTTATATCCCAGATCTTCCAGAACAGATTTAATTCGCGCCAACCCCAGATCTTCTTTAAAATATCCATTCTCATCTTGACCCAAAGCAAAGAGAATTTGTCCGGCAATAAAATTATTACTATATTGGTTTAAATCCTGAAGAATTGTATTGAGATTTTTTGACTCTACGGTGTGTAAAAGTTTTGCCGAAGTGGGAATTTCTTCCTTCCGCACCTTACCCTGAATTTTAATTCCCTGTTGTTGGAGGTAGTATTTAAATATCGCTGTAAAATATTCCGCATAATTATAAACTGTATGATAAATAGTATTTGCTGAAGAAGAAAAACCAATACTTCCATATGCTGCCACAGGAGCAAATTCATTTTTTAAAAGTTCTTTAGAATTTTTTACTATTAAAGGATCCGGCGTAGTATAATTGACAGTGATATTCTGATCACTAAGTGTCGTAGTCATTACGCGATTTTCAAGTTTAAAGGGAGCGCCGGGAGTTAATGAAACAAATGCTTTCTTCCCAATAGCCCCAGGAGAAATATAAGTAGCAAAACAATTATAATTTAGCGCAACAGCACTTATTCCCGCCTGATGAGGTCGATCACCAGTTGGACGGGGCGGGTCAATAAAAAGTGTATCATCAACTATCAGATTATTAATATCCCTTACTCCATATTGATAAATTGCTTCGGCTAAATCTTCCAATCGTTTACTATCTAAAGAGGGATCGCCGTAACCTCTAATATATAGATTACCAACACTTGTTGGAGGTTCTGAAAAATCAACCCTTTCTTCATTTTCTTGTCCTAAAGATTTAGGTAAATTATCTAAAAAAATTTCCGTAGGAAAATGATACTCGCCCCCCAGGAATCTCAAAGCAGCTGCAGAGGTAATAATTTTAGTTAAGGAAGCAGGACTTAAGAGCTTTTTCTCATTGTATGAGAAAAGGGGTTTATTAGAGTTAAGAGGAAGTACATAGAAACCTATTGTAAACTTTGAATTATTTTTAATTTCCAAGTCAGCAAAATACTTTTTTAAGGACAAAACTACCCTTGCCGGCTCCGCCAAAACTTGAGAGTTGGCAAAGAGGAAAAATACAATTAGAATGCAGATAAATCTTTTGATCATAATGTAGGAGCGGGTTTTATTCCACCCTTTAAAGTAAAAAAGCAATATGCCTCAAAAAAATAAACAAGAAAAGATAATTGTTATTTTTGGTAGGGGCGGGTTTTATGCCCGCCCTTTAAAGTAAAAAATTATGCCTCAAAAAAATAAACAAGAAAAAATAATTGTTATTTTTGTAAGCTGCCCCGATATCATTTGCGCTGAAAAAATTGCTCATACTCTAATTCAAAAACAACTTGCTGCTTGTGTAAATATTATGCATGGAATGCATTCCATTTATCGTTGGCAAGGAAAAATTGAAAACTCCAAAGAACTATTATTATTGATCAAATCAAAGCAAAGTAGATTTAAAGATTTAGAAACAGAAATTCTAAAAATTCACCCCTATGATACCGCAGAAATTATTGCAGTAGAAAGTAGTGGGGTAACTGAAAAATATAAGGATTGGATATTGAAGGAAACGATCTAAATTTAACATCTATTGTAGGGGCACCCATAAAGACTGACTATTACCCACAAGTATAAATTT
>CAYOOT010000012.1:0-4682 GCA_964405665.1 uncultured Bdellovibrionales bacterium
CAACTTCATTGGTATTATAAAATATTTAAAGGAATTGCTCCTGATATTAATCCCAATAATCCCAAATTTTCTTTTTTAGTAAATTGCTGGAAGAAACTGCCGCTGAGTGTGGCTAATATTATCGGTCCAATAATTACAAAAGGAATTCCTTAAATGTTAAAAGAAAAAGATAGAATTTTGATACTTGATGCTGAAGCAAGAAGTAGCCTTGCCGTTGTGCGTGCATTGGCAGATTTGGGTCTGGAAATTGCAGTTGTTAGCTATTCCAACTGGGCAATAGCTGCAGCCAGTAAGTTTGTGGATATTACATTTAAAACAAGTGACCCTTCTCTTTATCCTAAAGAATATCTGGAAAATTTACTTACTTTACTTAAAACTTATCGACCAAAGTTACTTATTCCCACTACCGATATCAGCCTTAATCTTTGTTACCAAGCAAAAGATGAAATATCAAAATATACCATATTCCCCTTCCCCGATAAAAAAAGCTATGAAACAATAAACAATAAAAGTGACCTCTTAGATTTAGCGCAAAAAGAGGGAATTAATATTCCCCAAACTATTTTAATTCCAGAATCTTCCCAAAGATCAGCAAACGATACGGAAGCAATTAGAAATTTCTCTTATCCTGCCGTCTTAAAACCGGTTTCCTCTGCCAATATTTTTCGTGAGATCTTTATTAAACCAAAAATTTACTATCCCTACAACGCCGAAGAAGCCTTGTTATTTCTTAATGAAGCCAGTAACAATTCCGTTAATTATCTCTTGCAACAAAAAATTACTGGAAGCGGCTGCGGCTTATTTGCCCTTTGTAAAAAAGGTGAGCCTTTTGCTCTTTTTGCCCATCAACGAGTCCTGGAAAAACCTCCCAGTGGTGGAGTCAGTGTTTTAAGTGAAAGTATTTTCTTAAAAGAAACTCCCTTAAAAGAGTCTTTAACTCTTTTAAAATCCCTATCCTGGGATGGGGTAGCAATGCTGGAGTTTAAAAAAGATTTAATCGGCAAAAATTATCTAATGGAAATCAACCCACGCTTTTGGGGCTCACTGCAACTTGCCGTTAATTCCGGCATGAACTTTCCGCAATTGCTTTACAAGCTTTTTTGCAAAGAAGAATTCGAATTAAAAAATACTTATAAATTGAATCAAAGACTGCGCTGGGAACTGGGAACCCTTGATCATCTTTTTATTAAACTTAAATCAGCTCCCACAGAAACTTTGAAAGAAATTTTTACAGAAAACTCTTTGGAATTTTTCGCAGGGGGGAAAACTTGTAAGAATGAAATCTTACGTTTTGATGATTTTAAGCCTTTTCTGGCTGAATTAATGCGCTATATTACTTAATTCAAGTGTTAATTTTCTAAACCACAATTATTCTTTTCAAAATAAGAACGCTATGAGCTTTTTCAACGATAAAAGTAACTAGCAAGCAAGTCTCTAAATTTATTAAATTAGCTTTGACAAGTGACAATTGTCATGATACACTTTATAAAAGTTAAATTGATCATCATTATTACTGATTACTCAAGGATGAGTAATGTCAATACCAAGGAGGGTAGATGATAAAAAGCTTTAAGCATAAAGGATTGAAACAACTTTATGAAGATGATGATAGAAAAGGGCTTAATTCTGAGCATATTGAAAAGTTAAGACGAATTTTATCACGTTTAGACCAGGCAAAAGGTCCAAGTGATCTGGATCTTCCGGGATATAAGCTTCATTCTCTTAAAGGAGATTTATCAGGCTATTGGAGTGTCACAGTGAGAGCTAATTGGAGAGTTGTTTTTAGGTTTGAGCAAGGAAATGTTATTGATGTAAATTTTATTGACTATCACTAATTTTTGACTATCTCTAGAAAATGAGAATTTATGACAATGAAAAACCCACCGCATCCTGGATTATCAGTTAGGCACGATTGCTTAGAACCACTTAAATTATCTGTAACTCAAGCAGCAAGAATCTTGGGTGTAACTAGGCAAGCATTAAACAACCTGATAAATGGCAAAAGCGGTATTTCACCGGAAATGGCGGTAAGATTAGATTTGGCTTTTGGCGGTGGCGCTGAAACTTGGTTAAAGCAACAACTTTTTTACGATTTATCGAAAGTAAAAAGGAAAAATATAAAAGTAAAACAAGTAGTAACTGCCTGAATTATATCTTCCTCAAAAAATATTATAGCGTTTGCGACAATTCTTTTTGAAATGTTATTGCAAATCGCATTAATCAACTTAACAACCCCCCCCTACTTCCCTTCCATAACTATCTGATAAATCACCAACAACACGCCAAGTAAAATTATCAAACCGGCAAAGAGTCGTCTTATAAAATCCTTTTCTTTATAAATTAGTCTTCCGCTGATTATCGTCGGAATTAAAGAAAATTGCCGGATTGCCACAAAGTAAGGGGCTTGCATATAACGCAGGGCTGTCAGCTTAGTGACCATAAAAACTGTTTCAATTAATCCGCGAAGCAAAAAAGTTTTAAAGTTTACTTTCATTTCCTGGATATTTTGCTTTTTAAAAACAACAAAAGGAGCAATCAGTAAGCCCGAAACCAGAGTCATGGCAAAGCCGGATAGTGTTGTTGATGCAGTAAAAACTGCAAGTCGATCCAAACAAGAATTTAAGCTAAACATCACAGCAGAAGCCGTAGCCATCAATATTGCCGGAAGGTTTTTTTTATCAAACTTAACGTTCTTTTTTCCAGGCTTAATAACTAAAATTAACGTTCCAATTACCACCATGATTACCGCAATCACACCTGCTTTTGTAATCGGATCTCCGGTAATTAGCGGTGAAGAAATTAAAATAAAAAGCGGAGTTAAACCAAAGAAACAAGAAACTAAGGAAAGGTCCCCTAATTCTAAAGATTTCATCTTAAAGCCTTCTGCTCCAATATCAGTAATACTTCTTAGTAAAACCAAAAAAGCAAATTTCCCGGACATTGCAAAATCTTCGTACCCGAGCAAATAAAGAACTAGCAATAAAACTAAATACCCGGGGATTGCAAAAGCAAAAGATCCAAAAGTAGATACGGCACTACTGACATTAAACGATAGCCTTTTACTGACAACGTCCTTAGTTGTTGCCAGAAAAATACTAACGAAAGCATAGAAAAAACCCATTTACTAATTCCCTTGAAGTAGCTAGGTATTAATAGTATAAATTTTGTTTTGAAACCTATTATAGCAAACAAACTATGTCTACAAAAAATCCATGGATTACTCACTCAACTGAAGAAATCTATAAAAATCCTTGGTTTCGTATTTTACATAACTTAGTAACACGTCCTGATGGACTTCCAGGGACTTATAGCTATCTTGATAAAACTCCAGCAACAGGTGTAGTCGCCTTAACACCAGAGAAAGAAATTTATTTAGTGGGACAATTTCGCTACGCTATCAACTGTTATTCCTGGGAAATCATTGAAGGAGGAGTAGATGCCAATGAAACTCCGCTAGAATGCATTCAGCGCGAACTAAAAGAAGAAGCAGGATTAATTGCTAAAAAATGGGAGCAGTTAGGACCAGAAATTTATCTCAGCAATAGCGTTACTTCTGAAGTGTCTTATTTATTTCTTGCTCAAGATCTGGAAATTACCCAAGCGCAACCCGAAGGAACTGAAATATTGGAAGTTAAAAAAGTCCCTCTAAAAAATGCTTTAGAAATGGTGGAATCTGGCGAAATCACAGACGCTCTAAGTATTATTGCAATTTTAAAAGTTGCTAAGATCTATTTATAAACTTTCTCAAATCCATCTTTGGTAACAATTTTAATTGCTGCAGGAAGTGTAAACCTCTGATCACCACTTGCCGAATATGTTCCCAGCGCTCCTTTAAAATCCTTCAGTGTCTTAAAAAACTGATTGATATTTTTAGCATTATACCCTCTTTCCAAAGCAGCAGCTAAAAGCAAGGGGAAATCATGTCCGTTTGCTGAGGCATAGGTAGAAGATTTGGGAAAACGCTTGGCATATAATTGAGAAAATTCAGTATCAGGCTCATCGTTATTCACATACCACTGGCCCACTAAAGTTCCACCCGAAGCTTTAACTTCATTAAAATCTTCAAAAAGTTCTACGCCAAATAATTCTTGTTTTATTCCAAATTGCCTTGCTTGTTTTGCACAGAGCCCGATTTGTCCAGGAAGTAAAGCGATCATCAAGGCATCAAAATTTTTAGCCTTTAATTTGGAAAGAAAGGGTTTAAAATCTTTGGTATCAGGAGGATACTCCTCATCCAAAACAAGATTAAATTTTCCTTGGTTTTTCTGGTCAAAAGTATTCTTATAGTCCAGCAATCCATCATGAACAGCACTAATTCTGGCGATATTTTTATAGCCTCTCTTCTGTGCTTCTTCAATCTGAACCTTAACTGCCTCATCGGGAGTTATCCAAAAATTAAAAGCATAGTCTCTGCCTTTTACAATATTAAAATCAGAAGCAATCGCAATTAATGTAATTTTTTTCTGTTCTGTAATTGCCGCTAAAGGTTTTGAAACCCCGGAAGAAAATGTTAAGACCAAATCCACTCCGCCATCTGCTTGCATTTTATTAAATGCCGCAATTGTATTTTTAGGAACAAGGCCATCATCTTCAAATCGAATATCTAGCTTGGATTTAGTTTCTGCACTAAGTTTTTCCAAACCCAGTTCAAAACCATTTTTTATTGCTTCTGCTAAACCTGC
>CAYOOT010000012.1:4782-53686 GCA_964405665.1 uncultured Bdellovibrionales bacterium
CTCGATAAAGAAAAAACTATCTTGTTTGGGAATCCATATGTTAGGAAGGCCATTTTCTGAAAGTTTTTCCACAATATCAGAAACAACAAATTCTTTTGCGCTAATTACAATAAGCCTCTCTCCTTTCTTTTCATCAGCAACAGACGTCACGGCACAAACTGTTTGAGTTTCTGCTAAAATTTGATGAATCGCTTCTTCAATTTTATTGTGCGGCACCATTTCGCCGCCGATTTTACTGAATCGAGATAAGCGGTCAGTGATGGTGATAAAACCATCATCATCAATTTTTGCGATATCCCCTGTAACATACCAGCCATCAACAATTACTTCTTTTGTTTTTTCTTCTTTGCCCAAATAACCTTTCATCACGTTAGAACCTTTCACCAAGAGCAAACCTTCTGTATTTACCGGCAGAGTTTTTTCAAGATTATCAACATCTACTATTCTCACAGCCACTCCCGGGATCGGATGTCCCACAGTTCCGGCCTTATGTCCCAGTTGATTAATTACGGAATCCTTGAAATCAGGAACATTTAATGCCGCAGCAGGAGAAAGTTCCGTGCAACCATAGCCCTCCATTGGCAACAACCCGAACTTTTCCTTAAATGATTCGGCAATTCGTGAATTTAATTTCTCAGCACCGGTGATCACATAACGCAAACTGGCAAAATTTTCCTTGCTGCATTTTCTGATATAAAACATTAAAAAACTGGGGGCGCTCATTAAAAAAGTTACTTTTTCTTTTTGAACAAGCTCTCCGACAACAGCAGCATCCGTCGGATTAAAATGATAAACTCCTTTGATTCCACAAAGTAAAGGCAGCCAAAGAGTCGCAGTAAACCCGAAAGAATGGAAAAAAGGCAGCACTCCTAAAATTGCATCTTTATTATCCAAACCATAAAGTTCATAAATACTTTCCAAATTAGAAAGGATATTGCGATTACTAAGCATGACCCCTTTTGGTTCGGCCGTACTGCCACTGGAAAAAAGAACTGCCACTAAATCGTCAGGTTTTGATTTTAAATTAAAAACAAAGCTTTTAATAATAGTAATCGGAAGAAGTATTGTTAAGAAGCTCTTGATCTTGTCTTGCACCTTAATTTCAGCGATCAGATCCTCAATATAAATAAGGCCCGGAAGCTCTGGCACTTTTAGTTTCTCTAAAAACACCCGGCTGCTCAACACCTGAGAAATATCACATTGTTTAATCGCTGACTTAATTGCATCTTCTCCCGTAGTATAGTTTAAATTAACTACTACTTTAGAATTTAAAATTAAAGAGATGTTTGCTACTACAGCTGCCACACTGGGTGGAAGTAATATACCTACCATCTCTCTATCAACAATAATTTTCTTCAGTTTTCTGCTTGTTGAAAAAACTCCTATTAACAAACCTAAGTAAGAACATCTCTTACCACTGCTCTCAACCACACTTGTTGCAAAAAGCCTTCTTTTTGCTTGTGCTAAAAAAGAAAGAATCAAAGTAGGATATTTTTCTTTTCTAAAAAAAGGCAGTTCTGCAGAAATTTCTTGGATTTGCTGCCGGATCTGATGAGCGTTAGTATCCGCAGGAAGAGGTAAGCCAAACTTTAGAGTTATCGGATAGGGAAACTCTTTGGGTATTTTCCAAAAAAACTTTCCGCTTCTAAAGCTGAAAATACTTCCCCAGATTTGATCGATATATGCTGGAATGATCGGTGCATTCACGCCTTTCATGATTCGCTCAAAACCTTTTTTAAAACTTAAAAGATGTCCAATTCGACTTAGCTCCCCTTCGGCAAAAATACAAACCAGATCGCCGTTTTTAATTGCTTCTTTAGCTTCATTTAAAGAACGAATTACTTCTTTGGGACTATCTTGGTTATCAACAGGAATGGAGCGGCAGAATTTTGCCAGTTGATGAACAACGGGTGTGTTATAAATTGGTTTATAAATCATAAAACGCAAAGGTCGCTTGCAAGCTGCCATTAAAATTGGCGGATCAACGAAAGCAACGTGATTACAAATTATCAAAGCCCCGCCAGTTTCAGGAATATTTTCAGCACCAATTACTTTTAATTTGTAAAGACTATGTACTAAAAGCCAATTTAAACAACGAATCAAAACTTCCGGTAAAATCTTGCATATCAAAACAGTGGCCGCGGAAGTTATTAAAACAAAAAACCAAAATTGCCTGATGGCACTGAGGTTTAGCACTTGATAAAGAACGTATAATAAAAGATATGTTAAGAGCATTGCCGCATACGATGCTACGTTGGAAGCAGCGATATAGCTTCCCCGGGATTTTGACGGACTATATTCCTGATAATAAGAATTTAAGGGCACAATAAAAAAGCCACAACTAACTCCCATTGAAAAAAGAAAAAACATTACGACAAAATAGTTTTGATATAAAACTGCCAATCCTAAACTACTTAAGGCTAAGCCAAAGCCACCGATGGGAATTAATCCCAACTCAACTTTGCCTTCTGAAACTTTACCGGCAAAAATACTTCCAATACCAGTGCCGATGCCTAAAATTGCCAACAGTGCGGATGTTTTGAGATCGCTCAAGCCCATTAATTCTTTGGCATAAATAGGAATTAACATTTGATAATATGCAGCAAGGGCCCAAAAATAAGAAGTGGCAATTAACACAAGAAACAGGGGTTTGTGTCTTCTTATTTTTTTTATGACTTTGAAAGAATTTAAAGGATTATATTGTAACTCTGCCTTGGGATTGGCCGGCTTAGTAGAAGTTATAAAAAAACTGCTTAGAAAACCACAGACCGCTACCGAAACAATCACGATACCGGCTAATAAATACTTCTCATCGGAAATTCCTTTTAACAATCCTCCCAAACCTGTCCCGGCAATACAAGCAACAAATATGATCATTTGCATATAGCCATTGGCCTTGGAAATATCTTCTCGATCCACAATTTCAGGAATAATTCCATATTTTGCCGGACTAAAAAACGCACTATGTGCTCCCAATCCAAATAAGCCAACTAAGAGTAGCCAAATATTTTGCTCCCTTAGTGCAAAAAACATTGCAATCATAATAATTATTTCGATGATCTTTACGAAACGAATTACGGTAGTTTTGGCATAGCGATCGGCAAGGGATCCGGAAACTGAGGAAAAGAGAAGATAAGGCAACACAAAACAAACACCGGAAAGTACAAATTCCGATTTACTCCCCCCACCTCCTACTACTTTTGAAATTACAATTAAAGAAACAAGAACTTTAAAAAGATTGTCATTTAAAGCTTCAAAAAATTGAACAAACAATAAAGCTCTAAAGGAATTAAATTTTTTCTTCATTATTCTTTCACAACTTCTGCAGGAAATTCCAGCGTAAAAAGACGATATGTTTTTTCTTCGGTTTCAACAGTTATTTGTTGTTCGTAGTAATAATTCATTACCACATCTTCATTTGTATGCTCGACATCAATTTGACTGGGTTTTTCTATGGGAATTCCTAATTTTTGGGCTTTTGCAAAAACATTTTGTCGCAGCTCATCATCGGAAAAAACATCAGATTTATTTATTTGTGCCTGCATATATCCCAACAAATCATAATAAGCATAATAGTGTGGCATGGTTTTATAGGCCAGAAAAGAAATGATCAATACAATCATTGTGATAGTCGCCGACTTAAAACTCATAAAAACCTCAGTTCTTTCTAAATATTGTAATTTTAAATAAAATTATAGTATAGCTCTTTTCATGAGTTATGAGACATTACTATGTCTCATAACTTATAGAAAAGACTAGATCCTCCGGAGCTTTAGCGTAGGAGGATCTATACTCGCTTGCGTTTATGGCAAAGATTAAACCAATTAAATTTTTAATTCCAGCTATTTTTTTATTCGTATTGGGTATCGGCAATATCGCTGTGGGCAGTCTGAAGCAGGCACAATTTGTGCAAGCCTACAATGAGCTGGCAGAACTTGAACCAATGGAAAAAGGCATAGAATCTTCAGCTTTAAATCGAATCCAAAATATCAAACAAACTAAAGAAAGACATATCGAAAGGAAGCTGCAAGCAAAAGAAAGAAAGTATTTCTATGGCTTAGTCGCTTATGGTGGAAAAGTTTTTGTGGGAGTAAGCCTTGTATTTTTCTACCTTTCATTTTTTTCCAAATATTTATTGGGGAACAGAAAAGATTCTCTCCTCTCGTCACAATAAATGAAAAAAAAAATCTTATTATTTATCGAAAGCGGTGGGCCCGGTGGTGCTGAAAAAGTAGTTTTAGAAACGGCAATCAATTTAACAAAATCAAATTTTGCTGTAACAGTTTGTACCCTGCGACAAGGCTGGTTAACTGACAATCTAAAAAAGGCGGGAATCACTTACCGACAATTAGAAAGCAAAAAAAGCTTGGATCTTGCTTTGATCTTTAAGCTCGTATCTTTAATTAAAAAAGAAAAATTTGAGCTTGTGCATTCACACCTATTGGATTCCAATTTTTATTGTGCCTTGGCCACTTTTATTGCAGGAGTGCCGCATGTCGCCAGTGAACATGGTGATGTGCATCATCTTCATTTAAAAAAGTTTAGTCGGATTAAACTGAAAATAATAGATCTGCTTAAAACAAAGATGACTGCTGTTTCTCATTTTACTGCTCAGCAATTAAAAGCATTAGGTTATAATTCAACAGTTACTATTATTGGAAATCCCATATCAACTTCTTTTATACAAAATTCTGAAATCAGAGAAAATATTAGAAATTCTTTATCCTTAAAAGAAGAATTGCTTTGGCTTAATATTGGAAACTTAAGAGAGGTAAAAGACCAAAGCACTTTGATTAAAGGATTTGCTAAAGCCTTTAAAGAAAATAAGAACCAAATATTACTCATTTTAGGAGAAGGTCCCGAAAGAGCTAAGCTTGAAAACTTAATTGACAGTTTTAAACTTAGTGAACGAGTCAAACTTCTTGGTTTTAAGCCGGAGATTGATCTTTATCTGCAAGCGGCCGATGGCGTTATTCTAAGCTCTAAATCCGAGGCCCTTCCGCTTTCCTTGCTGGAAGCAGCTTTAGCTGGATTAATACTTGTAGCGACAAATGTGGGAGGAATTCCAGAAATAATTGAAAACAATATTGATGGATTTTTATTTGAAAGTGGAAATGATCAAGAGCTTGCTGAGATTTTATTGAAAGTTTGCTCTGATCAGGCGAGGTTCAAAAAAATGGCTGGGATTTTAAGGGAAAAGGTTAAAGATAGATTTTCTTGGGAGAACTATTTGGAGAAGTTGAAAGAGCTTTATTTTTAAACTGATAATCATGGCAATAAGCGGACTAAAGTCCGCGCTCCGTACGGTCTTTGCTTACATTTAAATTGTCTAGTTAAGAAAAATACGTACGGAGCGCGGACTTTAGTCCGCTTATTACCATAGACAACAGGAACTACTTAAATTTCTCGATTAGCATTTCGATAGTCGCCAAATCCCCAGCTCCCGCTTCCCCCACTACTCCCAGCATATTCCGGCGATATAAAATATCTTCCGCTTTGATAGCCATTTCTTCTTTAACATAGCGTTTAACCAAATTCTCCGAAGGAAAATCAAAAAGATTGGCATTGAAATCTCGATCGCTTTTGATCAGAGTAGTTTTGGTTAAGCTTGGTTTTCTAACTTTCCCCAGTTTTTTAAATACCCGATCAACAACTTTCTCGGCCAATGCCCTAAAGGTTGTATATTTAACTCCCATCACCGCCAGCACATCTTCGGCAACTTCTTCTATTAAATCATCTCTGGCCACTTTATAATTTTTTTCTGTTGTATAAGTTTCTAAGGGAATCAAGCCGCCAAAACTTCCTTTTAAATTTTCTTTGGAAAGTTGGGGATCCTGATAAGCAGATTGCAACTCCAATAAAAACTGATCTATTTCTTCCTCTTCAATTCTAAAATTAGAAACATCTCCTCTAAAAGTTTTCTCGAAAGTTCCTGCCAAGGTATAATTATGCCAAGGTTGTAAGAAATAACTTCTAGCTCCCCTGGCAATTTTAGAAGAAAAATCTTTTTGTTTGCTTTCAATTCCCAAAGAATAATCTTGAATTATTTTAGGAAAAATTAACTGAATTCCTTTAATAAACCTTAAATTGGAGAACTTATTCCTTTTTTTAACTCCTAGTTTTTTATTGACATCAGAAATCCAAGGTCCTGTAGCATTGATAATATATTTTGCCTTTAATTCAATTTGCCGATCTGTTAACAGATCTCTTAAAACTATTTTCCCTTTTTCTTTTCTTACAAACTCCAGATAATTAGCCAGCACTGCTCCAGTGCCGGCAGCCGCTTTGGCAATTTCAATTACCAGACGTTCACTGCTGTTTATTTGGCAATCATGAAAAATCACTCCGCCATCGATATCTTCCATCTTTAGTCCGGGAGCAATCTTTTCTAAGTCCATTTTGCTAATTATTCGACTAAGAGGTATTTTTTCTTCCTCAGGGAATCCTAAATTTCTTTGCAGAGTAAGCAGTTCATAAACCGTAGTTCCTATTTTTAAAAAAGCTTTTCCTTTTTTGCCGGAACCGGATGTGGGAAGAATAAAGCCTAAAGGCTTAATGAAATCGCCAGCAATTTCTCTTAAAATTCTTTGCTCACTTGCCGATTTAAGCAAGCGCGGAAAATCCAAGTGTTGCAGGTATCTCAGACCCCCATGAATAATGTTAAAACAAGCAGCAGAGTTTCCCGCAGAGAAATCTCCTTTTTCTATTAAAGCGACATTCAGCCCTCTTAAGGCAGCATCCCAGGCAATCCCCACACCGTTGATTCCTCCGCCGATTACGAGGAGATCGAATTCTTGATTATTAAATTTATTGAGGTCGCGAATCATTTGGGAAATAAAATAAAAGGGAAATTCTGGAGCTCGGACGTCCTCGTCCGCAACCTGGAACATATCGTAGCAGGAATCCTCAAAGTCAAAAAATAATTTTTTTAATTGTTAGCTTTGGGACTTCTATCTTAAATACGTTCCAGGTTGCGGACGAGGACGTCCGCGCTCCAGAAAATAAAAAAGGCCGAGTAGTTATACTCGGCCTTTTATAACCTTCATACAACTAAATAACGACTAAAATAAACCAGCAAGTTGTGCTTCGTATCTAAAGTCTGTTGTATCTTCGGCTGTGTCATCATTGAAAGATGTATCAGCAAAAGTTACTTGGTTTTGTAGTTTTAATGAATGACCTTTTAAGTAATAGTTTAATACTAAAGAGTATTCATCAACTGTATCAATTGCATCGTCATCATCAGGAGAGAAATAACCGAAACGACCAGCAACTTCCCAATTTTTATCAAGCAAATAACCAGCTTGAGCATAAAAACCAAAAAGGTCTGTGCTGCCAGATACTTGATCGACATCGATATTGCTGTAGTAGAATTCTGTTTGAGCAGACATTCCACCTGAACGTGCACCTAAATCAACGTTTAAGTCAAAACGTTTAGTGTCAACCGCATCATTATTCCCTTCTCCGTAAATAGCAGCGGCACCACCAGTAAAGTCTGTACCACTATTATTTTCACGAAGATCGCCTTCAGATGCACGACTTCCATATCCATCAGTGCTCGCATTTAAAGCAGCATAATATGCAAGCATATTATCTACCGGTCCTCTATTACGGCCTTCTCCATCGGATTCACCGTTATAAGTACCTATTGCATAGTTGATGCCACCATCTAAGGCGCCATTAACTTGAGCACCAACTTGTCTACTTGGAGCAAAAATTTGTGTAATTAAAGAAGTATCAACAAATTCTAACTGCCCGCTGCTTCCAGCTTCTTGTCTAGAAAATGGAACTTTGAATTGACCAACTTTTACGTTAGCGCCATCATTGTTAAATTGAAACCAAGCATCTTTCAGATCACTTCCACCGGTATCGGCAGCAAGATCAGTTTCAATTTTGTAACTAAATTGCTTATCCAATAAATTACCAGAGAAAGCTACTCGCACACGGTTTAAATCAAACCCCGTAGTATCTTCCCCACCATCAATATCGGTAAAGGCAAATCTAGTTTGTAATTCAAACTTGATTTTGAGATCCAAGTCTGCTGTTTCAATATTGGTTCCATCTTTGTAGTACACTTTAGCGCCATCATCAGCTTTAGCTGATAAAAGTGGTAATAACGCCAATGCTGTACTTGCAGTAAGTAAGCTTAATTTACGCATTTTTATTATCTCCTATAAAACACCTTATATTCTTAGAATGGGCACTAAAACAATTGCATATTTTAGATGGCAGTTTCGTCGTTAAAATCCCAAGACTCTATCAACGAAACTGCCGCCTTAGGACAAACTACTTAATACCCAAACAAAACTATAATGTGTCTACTAATAAAAAACTCTATTTATTAATTAAAAATTTAATAAATAGAGAATATAAGCTGATGCTACTACGTCGCGCAGGATTTGGTAAATAGTATTTCTTTATTAATACCTTAAAAATATTAGAATTTGATTAAAAGACGTGTATTTTAATCTTTAATTTGTTGGCAAAAGCTCTTCTATATTCTTTATAAGCTTTTCTGGGCGGCAAGGTTTAGTTAAAACACGGTTACAACCAGCTAACTTTGCTTCATCGTGAACTTGTTGTTCATCAACTGCAGTAAAAGCAATTATTGGAACTTCACTTAAACCCATTTCTCGTATTTTTTTAACTGTATCTGCTCCATTTATTTTAGGCATTCTAAGATCAATAATTATCAGGTCTGGTGTTTTTGTTTTTGTATATTCAATAGCGGCAAATCCATCAGCACAACGATTTACTTTAAATCCTTTTTTTTCAAATAAAAAGGACACAATATCTAATGAAGTGATATCATCATCAACTATTAAAATATTTCTTTCTGACATGGATCTTCACCTTTAAATTGAATGCACAAAAATACTTACAATTATTAATCTTTTAGATGCAGCCAAATTAAGAGAAAGTGCAGATAAAACACACTAGTGCTATCTATTTGAATTTATTCATTTTTTATCCAATCAAAAGCTTTTTGCTACATATTTGTTAATTTAGAGAATAACAATGGTAAACAGAACGAAATTTTAAGGAATTATGAAAATATTTAAAATTCTATTTTTAATGGCTTTAATTAATAGTTCATTAAGCTCTTGCTCCAGCTCTAGTGCTTTGAGCAGCATTGGTCTAATTGGAACCGGACTAGGAGCGGCCGCAGGAACAGGAGTGGGCTATGTTATTGGAGATAAAATAGGCAAAAAAACTGAAAATATGGTTTTAGCTGGTGCCATTGGAGCAGGCGCCGGAATGCTTGCCGGTGGTTTAATTAATGATAATCTTGAGCTAGAAAAAGCAAAGACCAGAATTATCCGTCAAGCCAGACAAACCGATGCCAGACAACACGAAATAGATTCCTTAAGAGAAAGTCTAACTGATGCGTCTAACTGGGGAAAATTAGAAACAAGATCCTGGAATGAAAGATATCGTGGTGATTATTACGACACACCGTATGAAGGCAGATTGAGATAGTAATAGTTTCCCTTCTCCCCTTTTTCCCACTTTGCATATATTTAAGTAATATTTATAGTTTGATGTGGGAAAAAGGGGAGAAGGAGAATGTACCTTTACACCAAAGCATATCTAATTTACTTTGATCCCATGCAAAACATATTATTAACAGGCGCTACTGGTTTTTTAGGCAGAGAAATTTTATTTCGCTTACTAATGCTGCAAAAG
This sequence comes from uncultured Bdellovibrionales bacterium, assembly GCA_964405665.1. Classification (GTDB taxonomy): domain Bacteria; phylum Bdellovibrionota_C; class UBA2361; order SZUA-149; family CAZDWZ01; genus CAYOOT01. Next base: position 14,467 of record CAYOOT010000012.1, read on the forward strand.
GATAAACACTTCATCTTAGTAATCAGAGGAGATAAGGCAACAGCAGAAGCTAGAATAAAAAAACTTTTTCAAGAAAGCCTAGACACTTATCAAGATTTTCTAAGTCGAATAGAAATCATTTCTGGAGACATAACACTTTCCAATTTTGGTTTGGGCTATCAATCATTTTGTGAACTCAGCACAAGAATTGAGAGTATCATCCATTGTGCCGCTTCTACAGACTTAACTCAGGAAGAGCTTGCCGCTTATCAAACTAATGTTTTAGGCACAGCAAATGTTTTAGAACTGGCAAAACTTGCTAGCAGCAAAATCGGCAAAAGATTTTCCTTCCACCATATTTCCACCGCTTTTGTTGCCGGAGATACCAAAGGCATTGTCAAAGCTGAAACCCTAAACTTAAATTCTCCTTTTAGAAATTTCTACGAGAAAAGCAAAGCAATTTCCGAATCTCTGGTGAGAAATCTTAAGGATGAAATGCGCGTTGTAATTTATCGACCAAGTATTATTGTGGGAGATAGCAAAACAGGAAGAACAACTTCTTTTAACGTAATTTATATTCCTGCAAAACTTTTAACCAAAGGATTTTTTAGTCACTTCCCGGCCTGCCCCAGTACCAGATTTGATATTGTGCCGGTTGATTATGTGGCTGACGCCATCAGCTACCTCAGCACCACCCCAATAGAATCTGGTTCATGTTTTCACCTGACAGCGGGAATGAATAGAGAAACAACTGTTTGGGAAATTATTGAAACCCTTTTTGATACCTTAAACAAACATTTAGACAAAAAAGGCAATTCTCTTCTACCCACCCCACCTTTTTTACCCAGTGAATTGCTTAGCTTGATCCAGCATTCGCTACAAAATTCAATTTCCGTGGCCAAGTTTTCTGTAAAAACTTTTGAAAAATTGGAAAAAATTATTAGTTCAAAAATAAGCATTCTGAGAAACACTCTCCCATTTATCCCCTATATGACACACAATCCACAGTTCGATAATCAAGAAACGATTAGCAGTTTAAATAAGGTTTTAGATCCCAGTCCTTTGTTTAAAGATTATGCAGAGAAAATTTTTAGTTTTTGCTTGGAAACAAATTGGGGAAAGAAACCTTGGGAAAATACTCTTAACTTACCGATACTTAATTCCGGTTTACAGCAACTAAATCCTCTTGTTATTGCCAGCTAATTATACGTTTAAATTATCGGTTTAACTTAAAGTTGCAGTCTGCAGCTATTTAAAGATATAATGAAGCCTAAGGTATTTGGGTTGAATCAAAGATTGTAGGCCCGAATTTTTTAAAACAAATTTTTATATAGTGATTTTAGTTTTAAGGCTCGTAAGAGCAAATATTTATTAACAGTTTTAGTTAGCTAGAGATTTTAAAATATTTATCTGGTTATTCAGAATAAAAGAACTCAAACAGTAGCTGCTATAGAATCGAATTGATTTTATGCTTAAGGAAACAAATTACATCCTTTTATATATTCAAAGTTACTTGCTTAATTTAGCAGAGTTTATTTAGCTCCATTTCGACCAGATGTCCTTTTATCCCAATCTCTAACTGGCTCTATACCAGGGGATTTTTTATGACATTAAGAATGTTAATCAACGCGATTCATCCTGAGGAATCAAGAATTGCTGTTGCCAAAGACGATCATCTTTTAGAATTAGAAGTGGAACGAGCCGAACATACTCAAATGAAGGGTAATATTTACAAAGCGGCAATTACAAGAATTGAACCCAGCTTGCAAGCGGCTTTCATGGACATCGGTTCCAATCGTAATGGCTTTTTGCAAATCAATGATATTCATCCCGCCTATTTCAACAATTGGCCTCCAGAGAACTCCAATAATCGCCGTGGCGGTTATTACCGTCCAGCGATTCAAGATGTACTTCGGCCAGGACAAGAACTGATTGTTCAAGTAGTTAAAGATGAACGAGCTGCCAAAGGTGCGACCCTGACAACCAATCTTTCTATACCGGGAAGATTCCTTGTTTTGATGGTCGGAAACCAGCGAGGTGGAGTTTCCAGAAAAATTTCCGATGAAGGTCAGAGATATCAACTGAAAAAAGTTTTGGAAAATCTAAGACTTCCTCCGGGAATGGGACTAATTGTGCGCACCGCCGGAATCAATCGCAGTGCTCCGGAACTACAAAATGATTTAGATAATTTGCTGGTTACTTGGTATGACATCATGCAAAAAAGTTTCGACCCAGAAACTCCTAAAGTGATCTACGAAGAATCGGACTTGGCAGTAAGAACTATTCGCGATTATCTTTCTAACGATATCGACGAAGTGATTATTGACGAAAAAACCGCTTATGACCGAGTAAGTGCTTTTGTCAGTAAGTGTGCTCCTGCTTTTGCCGATCGCGTAAAATTTTATGATAAGCCGCAGCCACTTTTTTCTCGTTACCATTTGGACTCACAAGTTGATGCGACTTCCAAACCAGAAGTCACTCTTCCTTCCGGTGGTTCAATTGTAATTAACAGCACAGAAGCTGTAGTGTCCATTGACGTTAACTCCGGACGTTCAACTAAACAAGCGGATGTGGAAGAAACTGCTTTTAATACCAACAAAGAAGCAGCTCAAGTAGTTGCCCAACAACTGCGCTTAAGAGATCTGGGTGGTTTAATTGTAATCGACTTTATTGATATGAACCAAAGTCGACACAAACAAACCGTAGAAAGAGTATTAAGAGATGCTGTAAGAACGGACAAAGCAAAAATCGAATTCGGCCGTATTTCTAAATTCGGACTTTTAGAAATGTCCCGACAAAGATTAAAAACAGCTTTAGCCAGTCAAAGTCATGTCCTTTGTCCTCATTGTTCCGGACAAGGCCGAGTTAAAACAGTAGAAACAGCTTCGCTGGAAGTAATCAGAAAAATTCAGTCAACAGCTTTTGCCGGCGGCTTAAAAGAAATCCGCATCAAAATGGCTCCTGCAGCGGCGCTTCTTCTTTTAAATAGTAAAAGAAAATTGCTTACTGAAATAGAAAACGCAACAGGCACCAGTATTTTAGTATACGCCGATGGCCGTTTGAAACTGGAAGAATACGAACTAGAATTACAAGCCGGAAAAACCGATGTCGAAATGCCCGTTGATGATAGTCCCGCCATTCCGATAACACAAAAAGCAAGAGAACGGGATGACGACGAAGAAGAGGAAGAAGAAAATTTCAATCGTCCGCAAGAAGACAATTATCGAAATGATCGTCGGGAATCTCGCTACCCCAATAGAAGACAAGGAAGTGGCGGTGGAAGATATAACGATCGCGACAGAGATAATAATCGCGGTCCAAGAAATAATAATCGAAGCGGTGGCGGTGGGTATCGTCCGCGTCGAGACGACTCTCGTAGGGATGAGCCTCGTCGTGGAGATGACTCCCGTCGGGACGACTTCAACAATCGAGGCCGCAGCCAAGGTGGATACAGACAACAGGGTAATGACAATTATCAGGAAAAAAAGTCTGAGCCAGCAGAAGCAGCTGTAGGAGAAATTCCAGTGGTTGCGAAGGAAGAGCAGGAAATATAGAAAGTAATTATTTCTTAGAGAATTCAATCTGGCAGCAGGCTGCGGACGAGGACGTCCGCGGTCCAAATTAATAAGATTCTTAGTAAACCCTTAATCTAAAATTTTTCGAAAGTCATTTTTTTCTGGACCGCGGACGTCCTCGTCCGCAGCTTGCTGCCAGATTGGAATCTCAAAATCTTTTTAGATAAACTATTTCAAATCAGCCGCAAACAAAACATTCGCTCCCTGAACTTTTCTCAGCGCCTTTTTAGTTGCCTCTTGATTTTTCTTAGAACTAAAAACTATTACGTTATTTCCCTTAAATTCTTTAAGGGACACATCTCCCTCAGGTATTAATGAATGAGGGGACATTTTCATGGCATTGCGTTCTTCCAGCTTATTTGTTTCACCCCAAAAAAGATTCCAAGAAAACAAATAAAATAATAACTCCTGGGCTTTTTTAGGATTATTCATAATTTCTTGCATATCTTTTTGTGTAAAGACTTTAATCTCTTGTCCCCGCGCATAGAGTCTCAATTCCGGCAATTGTTTAAGATCTTTTGCTTTCTTCGCCCCATTAATAGAGTTCATTACGGCATGAAAAACATTCTCTACTTCCAAATTAATTTTACCGGTGTCCCCGACTAAGGCCTCAGCATCAACTATAAAGATCGCTTTTGCTCCATTTAATTTACTGGGCATTGCCTCACGCATCAGAGAATTTCCGGTCTTGGGACTTTCCCTCTTCGTAGCAAAGCGCCTGTCATCTCCAGGCTGATATTCTCTTAATTCCGTAGCATCAAGAGATAAAGTTTTATAAGAACCGCGTGAAGAAGAAATATCTTCATAAGAAATTCTCTTCCCATTGGAATCAACCAGCTGCGCTACCGTAGAAAATGATTTATTGCCAATATGAGAAAGGACTCGAGCCTTATCATCCTTAAAAGTTTGATACAATTGACTATAGAGACTAGGATAATTTCCTAATAAATTAATATTGGGAGTTAATAAAACTCTATTGTTAACTATTTGTGCTGGTTCAAGGGTATTTGCAGTTGGTTGAGTCCCTTTCAGACCATAAAGTTCCGACAACCAATGATAAAATACCTGACTTCGATCGTCGATTAATTGAAGTTCTGCTACAGGCGAATCCGTAGCAGCCGACTCTTCGGAACTTCTCCAGATTAATTGTTGAGTATCAGCATCTAATGCTTCCAATTCAGGAGTTACTCGTTCAAAGAAAGTTTTTTGATTAGCCTCAATTGGCAGATTAACTTTAATCCCGATCTCGGCTGCCATCTCTGTAAATAAATAATCGTTATATATTCCTCTAGCTTTTGGATTTCGCCTGAAATAACATTCCAATAAATAATCTTCAATGAGCTGAAAATTATTTTTTTCATTTAAAATTTCAAGTAGCGGAGCTTCAAATTTGTCCAATAATTTATTATATATTTCCGGTTCTGAAAAAGATAAAATAGCAAGTGCTTGCTTTTCACCCATCGCGTATCCAAATGATTCAGAAAACAATAACCTGTTTAAGCTCTCTGCAGTAGCATATAATTCTAAAGTTTCTTTTTTCCCTAACAATATACAAAGTGCAAAACATAGCTGATCGCTTAAATAAAATTCCGAATCTTCTGACTGCGTATTCTTCCACTGCTGGATGACAGCTTCTACCCCAGTATTAACTTCTCGATTTAAATCTTCTCCCGGGCCTTTTAAAATAAAATGTTCGTTAGATTGATCAAATTCGATTTCCTTTTGTTCAAAACACTTTTCGTACAATTCAGCTTCGGTGCATAGCCCCATTTGGTAAATTTCATCACCTAAATACCCATCTTCATGCATCACAACTACCAAACTGGGTAATCCTCCACGGAAGTGGGCTTTTGATAAGACCTGATGAGCTAGATAACTAATCGGGTTTTGTGGAATTGGTTGATTAATAAAATATGGAAATTGATTGGCATTCAACAAAACCATCCTGGTTACTGCTTCTTTGAATTTGGGCATTCTATCCCAAAGATTCCTAGCATTGTTCCCTCCAAAACTTTCTTGTACGAAACGCAAGGCACTTTCTAAACCATCAGTCCTAAGTCGATAAACAAATTCCACTTCAGCTATTTTTGCTATCGTTGCAAGACCTGCATCACTAACAATAAATTTGTCTGCAGAATCAATATTTCCAAAAGTGCTCAGCTCGCTGCCAATAACACCATCTAATTCGAAGACACCTATTATCAACCGAGGAGGAAGAACACTCAGGATATTAACTAAAGATAAATATTTTTCAGTTAATCCTTCTATATTTGCGTTATCTGTCTCAAATTTAGAAAGTTTTCTGACAATAGCATCTTTAACAGCCCTAAGTTCATGCAGAATAAAGAAAGGGTCTTTTATTTGACTTAACACAGGAGTATTATTTTTTAGTTCTTGTACTTCCGTAGCTTCCAAAAAAGGAACTTTGCAAATCAACATAATCTCCAGGCTCTTTACTCTTACCGGGAAAGAAATTTTTTCATTGCTCAAAATACCCCATAATAGCTTTCTTACAGCTACTTGATCCATACCTCTTGATAGCATTGCAATTTCACCAAAATCAACTTCTTGCAGATGAAGATGTATTTTATTAATAACCTTTTCCATTTCGAATCTATAATCTTCGTGATTTAAATCGATAGTCCATTGTGTCAGATCTGAGGAAAAGGAAGCCAAAGAAGACAGGGTTTTTAAAATTTGCTCAGAAAAGCTATTTTCTGAAAGAATAATTTTTCTTAAGATCGCTGAAATAAATTCATTAAATTCTTCTTGATCGACTTCATGAAAAGAATTATTCGAGTGTTGTATCTTAATTTTGAGTTTAATAAATTGTCGTATCACCTCTAAAATTTCCTCTTTTTTCTGTTCCTCATTGTGATCAGAATTGATAATCGCCAGTAGTTTTATTTTTGTACTTTCGATTAGAATCTCCGGATTAGGTAAAGTTTGATCTAGCGCTGACATTAAAGGATCATACACAGCCCCACTCGGTTTTCCCTCTTTAGTTTGCATAAATTCTCTAAGAACTGTTCCTTGCTCATAAATAGAATTTACTTCATTAGCCTCCTTCGCTGCTTGAAGATTACTAGTAATTTCTGGTAAATTAACTTTACCGAAATTTAACTCCACTGCATTTTTTGTTCTTGCCGTTGGTTCAGTAATTATTGCACTTCCGTTATCCAGATATACAGCCACTTGCATATGTCCCGGATAAACAAAATTAGTTTCCGGTTCTATTCCCGAGTTATAACGCATATCAGATAAATTCGTATCTTCATCATAATTAGATTTGGTACTTGGTCCCTTCAATAAAATACAAGGGAAACCAGCTGCTAAAAATATTCTAGATTCATTAATCGAAAGAGCCTTACAATCACCTGCGCCTAGGCCTAAAGTAAGGTCATTATTATAAGGAGTCGTTTCTCCAAGCAATCCATCTAATTGTTCATCAGCAAGATAATTCATTTTATCTTCTTGGCTACTTAGCAGGATTCTTAAGGCATCAAGTGCTTTTTTATCTCGATATTTAAGTGCAAGATCTATCGCCGCATTAGTAGCCTCTTCTCCGGGATGAGTTGAAAATTCGATGCCACCTTGCAGTTCTTTTAATAATTTTAAAAATTCATTTCGATAAAGATGTGCCGGAGGAGTGGTCTGATCTACCAATTTCACCAATACGGTAACTTTTTTATCATTTGTTTCCGGTTTAATTTCTGTCGTTAGCCAAGGAGTTGTACGAACTTCTACTTTTTGAAGCGCTGAAGCGACTATTTTATAATGTGGGGAAAGTGGAAATTTATAATATCCATCCTTTGTCCTTTCTAAATCAGTCAATCGTACAGTTATCGATGTTTCATCCTCTTTTGCTAGGAATTCAATTGATCCGGTCTCAAACTCATCTTCTCGAATCTCGACATCATAAGAATCATAGAAATCATTAGAGTTTAATTTTTTACCACCAACGCTTAATGTTCTTAAAAGATCCTCTACTCTAACTACTTTTAACTGTCCTTGAATTATAACTACAACAAAGGCTTGATTGACATGTAAATATTTTCTATATTCTGAATCATATTGACAATCGATATCCGCAAAAGTCTTTTTTACAGCTTCTTTTGAGAGATGATATAGATCTTCCAATTTCTGAACTTGAGCATTGTCTACCTCAGCAGTCTTTTTGTCTTGAGAATTTTTTCTTAAAGTATTTCTTGCCGGTCTAGCCGACAATTGCCCTGTTATCTCAGATAAACCCTGAGATAAATTAATACCTTTTTGTAATTCTTCAATAATAGATAGTACTTGCTGAAACTCTTTTATAAACTTATTATTAATAGTTTCTAAAACAAAAATGATATTCTCAAAATATATAGGCGAAATATTCATTGTCGAATAATCGGTTTTTAATAAAGCAGAAAGTTCCGATCTTAGGGTAGCGAGATTTTCAAGTTCTCCTGCTCTTTCTGGATTCATTGTTTGCAGAGTATTTAATAAATCAGCTATTCTAGTGAGCTCAGTAATTACCCTATTCACCTGGGGAACATTTCCGGATTCAGGCAATCCTAAAGAGGCAATGCAAGTAAGAATATTTTTTGAGACTAATTCTAACTTTTCTTGCAATTTTATTTGTAGACCATTTTGCTGTTCTTCAATTTCAGATGATACTTGCTGAAACTCTTTTATAAATTTATCACTAAGAGCTTCTATGGTAGCAGATATTTCTTGTATGTATGTTGGTCCAATATTTATTGTCGAATAATCAGTTTTTAATAAACCAAAAAGCTCAGATAACATTACGTTAAGGTTTTCTAGTTCACTTGCTCGATCAGGATAAATTCTTTGCAAACAACTTAAATTAGTTTTTAATCTTGAAAGCTCGTTAACTAATCGATTCCTTTCAGCTCCATTTTCAATTTGAGACAATCCTCCAGGCGTCATGCTGCCCAAAACTTTATTGGAAATATTATTTAAGTTTTGTTCCAGCTTTGCTTGCAACCTTGGCTGCAGTTTCGTTTGTAATTCTTGTTTTAATTCTGCTTGTTTCTCAACTTCCGATTTTCCAGAACCATCTTGCCCTTGAACATAAGCAAACCTCTTCGAATCCGGATAATCCTCAACAAATTTGTCGACAAGCTCAGAAAAATCTTTTATTCCTTGCTCTTGCAAGTATTGAGCACATTCATCTTTTGAACGGATTTCAATTTTTCCGGTCTCCAGATCCAAAAGTAAATCTAATTCTGGATTTTGTTCTTGAATATATTTTTTTTGTGCTTTAAATGCTTCTAATTCACTTGCTCCCAATAAATGTGCTTTCTCGTGAGCTTCTAATGATCTTTGAAATAAAACTTGATACTGGCTAGAATTACCATCAGGTTTCACAGTTACGATCATTGCGATTTGTTTATCGTAATAAGCCATAACTTTTGCTGATTCATTCTCAGCCAGCAAATATGCATTGGCATAAGTATAGCCTTGGTCCAATAATTCTCTGATTCTACCCTGCTTATAAATGTTTCCCAACGCTGCTTGCGATGTGGCATAGACAAGTGGTGAACCTGCTTGCATGCTTGGCACAAGGACAAAAGGAATTCCTCCAATCATCACAGTAAATTCAGTTAGTGGATGATCTCTTAATTCAGCAAGCAAAGCAATTTCATCGGGGTTTCTGTTTTTCTGTTGATTGATAAACCATTGTTTAAAATTCTGATATTTTTCATCAAGCAAAAGATCAATATCGACATCTCTACAATCCTCTTCAAACTTAATTAGAATTTTTTCCAAATTTGATAAATATACTTTGGAAGACAAATATACTGTAGAAGGGGGATTCCCGGCACTTATGTTTTTCCTCTCAAATTCCTGATCGAGACGGTAGAGCAATAATTGACCAATTTCTTGAAAATTAATTACATCTGGGAATTTTATGGCAAGCTGATATGCGTTGATTAACTCTTTATATTGATAATTAGCTTTACTAAAGATATCTGTTAAGACATATTCAACGATTTGTTTTCTTAGGTTATTTATTAGTATTTTATCTTTGATCTTTTCTGCAAAATAAATGTTATCTTCTTTTAAGAAATTCTTTGCTTCATCAAATCGTCGATTCTGTAAATATCCCTGAAATATTCTAGCCACAACTCGAGACGAAGTAAGCTTTAGATTATTACGCTTCAGAAATTTTGTGATTTCACCAAATTGTTTTCTCTGAATATGCAAAGAACATACATTGCTAACAATTTGAGAACTAAACAAAACCTTATGTCGTTTAGCAAAATCTTCGGCAATTTCAGAATCCGCTCCAATTTGTATCATTTGTAAAAATATTTGAGCTGCTTCTTGCTGAGAAAATTTTATTGCTAACTTTTCATCAAAGTCTAGTGCTCCATCAAGATAGTTTTTTAGAAATTCTTTAAATATTCTGACCCGATCTGCATTTGTTATTTTTTCTTTATTCTCAACGAATAAATCCAGCGCATCTTCAGGTTCACTGGAGATTATTCCGATCCCGGCTTCAACATCAAATGATGCAATTAACTCTAGTCGGGTTTGAACGGCAGTTGATAACTCGTTAACAATATAAAAAAGACTTGCTGCTTGAAGTTCCTTGACGTTTCTCTTTAAACAGACTGCCAGCTCTGCCAATAATTCCGCTGAGATTTTTCCGTTATTGTCTCTGCAAGCAATTAATTCTTCAATCAATTCCGGAGTAATTCCGGAATAGGTCAATCCCAGATACCGGCCTTTCTCTTCCGGGCTTTGTCTTGTTAATAATTTTTCTTCCAGCTCAATCTGCGGCTGAAGTTTAATTGCTTGACCATCGATTTGCCCATAATTTTCCGCTGCCAGCCAGCCCGCTCTTAGACAATCCATTACTAATGGCAATTCTGCAATTGCTCCTTTGCTCTCCAGTAACTCACGTAATTTTTGTTGAAGCAGAGGATATTCTCTTTGTAAGAGAGCAATACTTTCTGCCGAAAGACCATACATAGCGGGATCAACAAGACACGCCTCGCAAATAATTAAAGGTTTTAAAATTCTATCAATTACATTTTTAGCATTAGAACTTTCTGTAAGTCTATTCTGAACCAGCTGATCATTAACAGCAAAGGAAAGAGTCCGGACATTCTGAGTTATTCCTAGACGCAAAGCCATTGCATCTGCAAAACTTTCTTCAAATAGAACTGCAAAGTTAATCTCCTCAGAATAACTGTCATTAGGATTTAGTTTTTTATCTAATTCGCTTTGATTGAAACTATTTTTAATTTGATCGGGTAGACCAAAATGTTTTGCAATCACATGTCCATATTCATGAAGCAAAATTGCAATAGTAGCTGCTCTTGAATATGTGAAGCTTTGACTAAGGCGGGCTGGATCCATTCCAATCACAGCAATCGTAGAATTTGTTTGAGGATCGGTTCGGAATTCAATAAAGCTTCCAGGAGAATTGGGGTGTTCTGTCTCCTCTTGTAAAACCACTTTTGGAAAATTTGAGCCTGCGGATAAAGGATCTAAGTCATTTAAAATAACAGTAGTAAGATCCAAGACTAACTTAACTCTTTCTACTTTTTGAACTGTCGTTTCATCATCTTTAACCGGTTCAATATCGACTGTCTTTGCTGCATCAGCTACGACTTCCGCTATTTTAGATATTTTTTCTAATGCAACTTTATTATCTTTGTCCACTACTATCCGATAACCGATAGTTGCCAAAAATTGATTGACAGCCTGAGTTGCAGCTTGTTCGTTAGCACCCTCTCCTAAAACTTTCTGATAAATTTGTTGGCCAACTTGAATAATTTCTATTTGATTCGAGTTTTCCTCTTTTCCCAGAACATCTTCTCTTCCTTCGCCATTAGCATCTTTAGCAAGTTGCTCTAATATTTGTTTAGTGCCAACTCCAAACCCTTGAGCAAGTTGTCCAGTAGAAAGAACTCCCTGAAATTCATTCGTTAGTTCTTTTTCACTTGCCGCTCTTACTTGAATAACTTCGCCCGTTTCTGCATTTCTTAAAGAGTAATATCCATAGCTTTGATTAGAAACAATATATCCTTGTTGTTGTGCTTGAGTAAGAAGATTGGAAATATTATTGGATGTATTTGTACTTGCATTATAAACAAAGGTCGCTCTTCCGACCTTTGTTCCCTTAATCGTTCCGACAATCAAAGTTGCCGCTTGATCTCCAAAAGTAGTATTGCCGGGGTCTGATGCACCAATCCCAACAATTAGAGCATCCGTGGCCTTACCGGCAACTCCTTCCCAAAATTCATCGCCAAATTCATCTGCAACTTCCGCTCCAAATTCTTTAAATACTTTCCTAAAAGACTCCCTGATGCTTAGTTTCTCTGCTTCCGATAAAGCTTTAACATTGGACTCGGCAAATCTTCTGATTAATGCTCGACCACTAGCGCTTTGTGATAATTTTTCTAATACTCCTGGTCGCTGCAAGAACTTGGAAGCCTGCCCTGCCAAGTATTGCGATCCCAAAATAGCTACTGCTTGCATTGCAAAGTTAGTAGCAAACTGTTGACTGTAATTTACTAGAACTTCTTCGCCTGTTAATTTTCTAAAAGTATTATTTTTTTCATCGTAGATTTCTTCTTCTGACCACAATTGTCCTGCCAAAGAGCGATCGCGATATCTTGCTCGACCGGAGGTCACATCGGAATCATAATTATTTCTCAGTGAAAATAATATCTCTTTGGTTCCCTCTGCTCCAATCATTCCACCTGCTGCTCCGGCTGCAGTAGAGGCAAAGAATACTACCCAAAGCGGAGTTGCTGCTCCTAGAGTAAGTTTGATTGTTACTGCTGCCGCTACGGCTACCGCTATTGAGCCAACAATTACCGGCAAATCGTTTTTAGCAAAATTAGCCCAAGTATCGGCGTTAAATTTTGATTTATCTAAAATGGTTTCGGTGATATTGCGCGTTTTCGGATCTTCAATAATTTTTATCAAATTCTCTAGAGCATCAATATTTTTTAAGATCTCTTGTTCCCCTTCGGAAAGGGCAACTCCTTTATCGATTTTTCTTCTGACTTCGGAAATTAATTCTTTAAGTCTTGCTCCTCTTTCTTTCGTTTCTTCGCTCATTATGAAATCATGAACTGGTTTTGCCTCGCGGCGCACTCTTGCAATAAACTCTTCTCTTGCCGAGCCAGCATTTTGGGCTTGAAGTGCTTCTTGTAAATTGGAAAAACTGCGGTAAATTCCTTCTGAAGCCTGATGAAAATATTTTAAATCTTCATTCTCACGAAGTAGCATTAAGGTATCTTGTGTATTTTCGGCGCTTCGCTCTTGCAGTTGAGCACTACTAAAAGTTTGCTTTTTCTGATTTTCAGCTGCATTAGTTTTCTTGGGATCACTTAAAATAAATTGTCCTTGTTCCACTTTTGCTACTGTCACATCGGCCATCGTAATCTGATCAGGTTCGATTAATATCTTACGATAATTCCGATAAAGCGGGATCATTCCTCCTCTTCCCGCACTTTGTTTTCCTACCTCACGCTGCCAGGTGGTACTTAATTCGATTGGCTTGGGAACTCGCTTGAGAACTACAGTCTCTCCCTCTTGCAAACGAGATTTTAATAAATCTTGAACTTCTTTGCTTACTCGGACTCCCGGAACAACTTCCCCCGACTGAGTTCTTAAGGTCCACAATTCTTGTTTATACTCGGCTTTACCTTTTCTTAATTCCACTTCAGCTTTATAACGAGAGATCCCAAAACTGCGAATTGTTTGTAGCTGTCTTTGAATAAAATCTTTGTGTTCTTCTTTACTAACATCTATTTTAGTACCGCCAAATTGATAAAGGTTTCCATCCTTGTAATAGGCAAGATTATTTTCTTGTAAAATCAGATCATATGCTTGATGTTTCAAATAATACTTTGTTCTTGCTCCCCGACCACTACCGTTTTCTGTTTTAAATTCCAGTCCTTTTACCGGCTTAAGTAATACCAGTCGCGCTCCTTCTGGAATTTTGGTTTCAATTGCTTTTTTTGCTTGCTGATCAACTAATACGGTTGTAGTAACATTGTCTCCAAGAATATCAATATCTGCCAATTGATAACTAAGTAAAAACTTTTGTTCTCTTTCTTGTTTGCCATCAAAGCGCACTAACGAACCTTTTTTAAAATATTCTCCAGCGGTTTCTCTAAATCTTAAATTTACTGCTTGGGTAGTATACAACTGTTCATTAAGATCCACTGCTTGCTCTGTTTTACTTTCCTTTTCTTCCAAAGCAGCAGTTAATGCTGCCCTTTGAGATTCTTTGTTGTTCTTAGAAAATATTATTTTTTCTGCTTCTGATAAATTACCTTTTTCTCTGAGATAGCGGATCGACTCGTCCAAGACTTTTGCCAGTTGTTTATTTTGTGAATCTTCTGTCAGGCCTTTTAGCTGACCTTGTTTTAAACCAAGGAGCAATCTTGCCCCTGCAGTCGATCTTCCTTGCATAATTAAGTCAGAAGCATCAATTACTCTGATTGCCGAATCATATCTCGCTTGAACATCCAAATGCCCGGATAATTTTTGGGATAAAGTTAGAATCTTTTTTTCCGCCAAAGCAATTGCTTGCGAGTCTGCTTTTGCTATATTTTCTTCAGCTGCAATTTTGTTAAAGAAAGGATCGAGCCAACCATATGTTTGCTTTGTTGTATCAACGTTTGCTTGCTTTTGAATACTACTTATTTTACTTTTCTCTGCTTCAATTTGCTTGGAAAATTCATCAATTTGTTCTTGGCTTTTTTGACGCCCAATAAGCAATCTGGAACGCCGTTCAGCAGGACTTAAATCCTTGATTCCTCCTGGAATTAGGCGATCAACTCCCAGTTCACTGAGAATTGTTGAGGTATTGATTGTCTTTAAAGGATGCTTGTCTTTTAATTCTTCTTTTGCTGCACTAGAAACTCTTTCTTTTTTAATTAATTCAACTTCAGCAATCAATTGATCTTGTTTTTTAGAAACTTCTAAGGCGTTAGTAACAAGATTTTCTTTATTAACTCCTTGTAAAATTTTAATTAATTTCTTTTCTATATCAGCAATCTTTTTTTCTAAATCTAACCAATCACTACCTTCGATTTTCTTTAAGGCCTCAACTAAATTTCGCATCTGCCCTAACTCAGCAACAACGACTCTTGTTTTCCCTCTGTATATAGAATTCAGTCTTTCCTTTTCCGGCTCACTTAAATTTGAAGAATTGATCAGATCTCGAACTTTCGCTTGATCAGCCGATAAGGTCGCTGCCTGAAAAGATGTTTTTTCTTTTTCTGGAATTTTTGGCAGTGCTAATTCTGAAAATTTTTCTTTTTTTGCAAGAAGTTCGGCGCGAGCAAGTAGCACCTCTGAATTTTGAGGTCTTACTTGAGAGTCAGCTCCATCTTTAGGCACGACTTTAGAGGGAGCTTTTTTTTCTTGCTCTGCCATCTGTAATCCGAATTATTCTTATTAAGTCGGCTAAGTAGTTGAATTTAATGAGTAAAATCTTTGTCGGGAATTTGTAGCAATTAAAATAAAAGATAATAATTTGAAGGTGTTAGAAATGCAGTTGCTCTCAAAAAATTACTTTAAACTACTTGTAGTATTTTATGCTCGATGCTAACTTGGTTCAATTATTCTCAATCGATCAATTTATAGGGGCAAGATGGCAAATTTACAGGTAAAATCTTTTGACCAAGAAGTTGTTAATGAAAATAATTCTCTTGATCAAACAGAGATCAATACTCCTGTAAATTCTCCTTATAAAAACACATCTTTACTGTTGGATTCTAAATTACAGCAGGACTTAAATACTCTTGTTAATTTGATTTCCAATGTCAGCGAATCATATAGTTCAATTATTTTTTTAGCCAACAATCAAAGAAAAACTCTGCAGCCGGCGGCAATTCATAGCTTAAGCAGAGAAATTATTGGCAATATAAAAATTCCTTTTGGCAACGGACTTGTAGGTTGGACCGCTGAAAACGGCGTAAGAATTTCTGTCTGTCCTTTTGAAAACGATTCCAGTACCCTTCTTTATTATGATAAAGACCAAGCATTAAAAAGCTTTATTGCTCTTCCGATATTTGACCAAGAAAAAAATTTTCTTGGAGTACTTAGTTGCGATAGCAAAAAATCCTACGCTTTTTCCAAAACTACTGAAAGAATTCTCAGTGACTGTTGCCAACAAATAGCCAGTATTATCTCGCTACATAACAACGCAGGAAAAACAAAAGTAGCTTTTTCTCCCAGTGATGATCCCAGCAAAATCTTCTCTGAGCAATTGCAAAAGCAACGAACAGAACAAGCCTTGCTAAGCAAAGTGGCAGAAATTCCTCATCAATTAATCGATAGGGATGCGCTTGTTGTGATTACTATTGATGAGCCAGGCTATCCCGCTTCCGCTTTTCATTCTCAAAGTAATCAATCGGGAACTGAAGGTGGATTAATGGAATTAGTTACTAGACACAAAAAACTAATTTGCAAAGAACGAAGTGTTCATGCCCCGATGCAAGTAGCCAATCAGGGAAGATCATTTTTATCAATACCATTTTGTGTTTTCAACAGAGAGGTTGGTTCTTTAAATTTTCTGAGCAAGCAAGGTGACACCTTTAATGATCAACAAATTATTATTTTGGAAAAATTAGCTCAAACAATCAGTAAGGAATTAGAATTAATCAGACTTCGCGATAAAAATATCAGTCCTGAAACTTCAACCGGCTTACTTCCATGGGAAACATTTTCCCATTTCTTTAAAGCTGCACTAAAGGAACGAAAGGCGCAAAAAGAAAATCTAGTGCTAATTAGACTGGCAATCACTAACATTTACGAAATTGAAAACTTGTTGGGAATTGATGCGGCAAGACAACTTCTTTTCCAATTAATGCGTTTAATTGTTCAAGTAAAAGGAAGTTATGTCTTAGCTGGACATCTTTTTGGCAATCACATTTTGCTTTTAGCCAGCAGAGAAGAAGCTCCCAAATTAATGGGCAGATTCTACCGCTTATTGGAAATCTCCCCCATTGAAAAACTTATTACTCTAAACCTTAAATCTGAAATTTCTCCGATTTTACAATCTCGTACCAAGTTAAATAATCTTTTAGCCCGAGGCCTTACTCAGGTAATTGTGCAATGTCCCCAAGACGGAGAAACTGTAGGAGAATTGATGTCTAAAAGTAACAGATTAATCGAAGAAACTCAGCGTATAAATGAATTTGGAAAGAATTAATGGGGAGTAGTAATTGATGGCAGTAGATGTAAAAAATACCGGAGTAATGTCGAACTTAAATGACATCAATGTATCGGTGGATCTTATTCAGCATGATTTAATCCGACAAAAAGAAGTAAATATCAAAGGCAATGCCCTCCCCCGCGAAAAATCAGTTTATAAGCCGATAAAATCCAGATTCCTCGGTTTTTTTGATAGTTGGTTAGGCCAAGACATGGCGATGGATTTAGGAACTGCAAACACGCTGATTTATATCAAAGGTCAGGGAATTGTTTTAAATGAACCTAGTGTGGTTGCAGTAAGAACAAGCGATGGAAAACCAGTTGCTGTGGGATCGGAAGCTAAAGAAATGTTTGGTAAAACTTCTAAAGCCATTACTTGTATTCGCCCGATGAAGGATGGTGTAATTGCTGATTTTGACATTACACATATCATGATTAAAGAATTTATTAATCGTGTTACAAAAAAATTTCAAATCAGAAGACCACGACTAATTGTCAGCGTTCCCTCTGGCATTACAATGGTGGAAAAACGAGCCGTTGTCGATGCCGCCTTAGCCAGTGGAGCAAGACAAATTAATTTAATTGAAGAACCAATGGCTGCTGCCATTGGAGCTGGTGTTCCTGTGTGTGATTGTGGCGGAAGCATGATTGTTGATATCGGCGGAGGAACAACAGAAGTGGCAGTGATTAGTCTCGGGGCCACCGCCTATGCTGAATCTGTAAGAATTGCTGGTGATGAAATGGATGAAGCGATTGAAGTTTTCATTCGCAGAGCTTTTAACTTACAAATTGGAATTTTTGAAGCAGAAAGAGTGAAGTTGACTATTGGCTCGGCAATGCCGATGGCACAAACCCGAGAAATAAAAATTTTTGGTAGAGATTTAACTACTGGAACTCCTAGAGAAATGGTAATTGATGATGCTCTAATTAGAAGAGCTTTAAGAGAACCTCTAAGTGCAATAGTTGATGCTGTAATGAGAGCTTTGGAAAGAACAAGTCCAGAGCTAGCAGAAGACATTATTAGAAAAGGGGTTTATTTGGCTGGAGGGGGAGCTTTACTAGCTGGATTACCGGAAAGACTTAGTTTAGAATCAGGGTTGAGATTTGTCCGGGCGGCGGATCCTCTAACAGCAATAGTAAGAGGAACTGGTATGGTATTGGAAAATTATAAAGAGTTAAAAAATGTCTGCATTGCCTAGAACACTTTTGTTATTTGCTTTATTATTAATAAACTCCTGCTCACTCAATAACAACTCTCCAAAATTTAGATCGGAACTGGCAAACCAAGGACCAATAACCTTAAGTGACAGCAATCCCTATATTGCTGGAAATATTTTACTGACCAAAGAAATTGAAAGTAGTCCTATTTTAAAAGGGTTTGTTGAACGCAAAGGAACCCCGGATGCAATAGAAATAAGAAAGGCTTTCTTTAGTGCCGATCAGCTAACTTTCTACTACCTTGGCGACAATGAATACTATTCTTTGGATCAGTCTTCCAATAATTGGTTGATTAAAGGTCCACATAAAATCAGTTCCGAAATGCTGAGCTCCCTTAAAGATTTGCCAATCCTTCAGTCTTCAGCGCCACTTTTAAAAACGGAAAATAATGTTGTAGCAGAAGTAAGTAATTTACCTCCGGCGAATGAATTGCCAGAACTTAAATTCGCAAAGCCAACTTCTAATAGCAATCGAACAATCACCAATAGAGCCTCATTAAAAAAAGATTACAAAGCAGAAAAAGTTTATAAAGGAAATAACAAGTCCTTAAAAGAAGATAACGAAATAAGTCCTGCAGAAGAATCAATCTCCGGAGACATCATTCATAAAGTTAGTTTCCCCGGAGAAGATATCAAAACTATTGTTAAATGGTATACTGGAGATGCGAGTAATACCGGAAGAATTGCCCGGATTAACGGCTTGGACGTGCAAAACAAACTAAATCTTAACCAAACTGTAAGAATTCCTCGCTACCTTGTAAAAAACTCCGATCCCCTGCCCCAAAAAGAAATTAAAAAAACAAAATAATGTCTGCTAAAAAAAATCTAACCGGCTATCTTGCAGCTGAGGGCTTTGTCGGACAATTAAAAAAAGAATTAAAAAACATTCATTCAACTTACGATCGCTTATTTCTTGCTGAACAAAACCAAGCTGCCTATTTTGCTCAAAATATTTGGTATCAACCGCAATTTATCGAGTTTTCTTCGATTGCGGATGCCGCTAAAAAACTAAAGGCAATTCAAAGGAACTGGGCACTTTATAGTTTCACTTCTCATCGCCGGGCACAATTAATTAAAGAACAACTGCCTCATGTTTCAGCCAAACCTTTAAAATTCCCGGCAGAGTTGCCAAAATCTGCTCTAGGATCTTGGACTTTGATTGACAACAATACTCTTCTGGCATCAAAAAGTTGCAGCAGCCCTTTTCCCAATGGGGAAATTCAATTTATCGAAAATAAAACAGAACCTCCCAGCCGAGCTTATTTAAAACTTTGGGAAGCTTTAACTCTTTTGCAAAAATATCCTCAAAAAGGGGAAAATTGTTTAGATGCCGGATCTTCTCCCGGTGGCTGGACCTGGGTGATTTCTGAATTGGGCGCAAATGTTCTCAGTGTGGACAAAGCTCCTTTAACTGCTAACTTAATGAAAAAGAAAAATGTTGAATTTATAAAAGGCAGTTTTTCAGAGATTACTCCGGAGAAATATGAAAAATTCGATTGGGTTTTTTCTGATGTAATTTGTTATCCCGACAAACTTTATCAATGGGCTAAACTATGGGTCGATTCTAAAAAAGCAAAAAATATTATTTGCACAATAAAATTTCAAGGGGATCAGCATTACGGAACAATTAAGGATTTTGCGGCGATTGAAGGAAGTAAGCTAGTTCATTTGTATAATAATAAACACGAGTTGTGTTGGATTTATAACTCTTAAAAATGAAAATCGTAGGGGCAGGTCTTCATAAATACTAACATTGGTTAGTATTTATACTGCCCGGGATTACAAAATATAATGGCAAACCGGGCAGCCATAAAGGCTGCCCCTACATTATATCTTTACAGCATTTACCACTTCTTCAACTTTCTTTTTAGTTTTAATTTTTAAATACAAATATTTCCCTAATCCACTTAATGCATAAGCACCAGTACCCACTAAAATAGCAGCCTTATTATACTTCCAAGCCAATGCAACAAAAATCGCTAATCCGATTAAAGCAAAAATTTGTTTGTCTCGGGTTAATTTTATTTTTTTCAGACTAAAAAACGAAAGCGTACTAACCATCAATCCAGCAACTAAAAGCATATAAACAATCAATGCTCCCACCAGTAAATTATTTTCAATCGCTTGGGGATAAAAATAAACCAATGCTGTCATTGTCGCTGCCGCTCCCGGAATCGGCAGTCCTGTAAAATATGATTTTGGTTCTTCTGTTGTTGTGACATTAAATCTTGCCAGACGAATTGCTCCACAAACTACAAAAACAAAAGCAACTAAAACTCCAATTTCATCAGCGATATGACTAAAGCCCCAACAATAAATCAAGACAGCCGGTGCCACACCAAAAGCAACCAAGTCACTTAAAGAATCAAACTCTCTGCCAAAGGCACTTGTTGCATTAAGACTTCTAGCAACTCGCCCATCTAATCCATCCAGAAAAAAAGCAACACAAATACATTTTGCTGCATATTCGAAATTGCCCGCAAAAGCTGTGGTGATCGCCAAAAAGCCGCTAAATAATCCCACAACTGTAATTGCTGCTGGGATAACAAAAAATTTTCCATGAAATTTTTCCACTACTAATTTTTGGCCGTTAACGATGGTAAATCTTTTTCTTTTATTTTCTTTATTTTCGCTGTCCATTGCTTGCCTCAATATAAATCTGAAATAGTCTTATAGCAGAAAGTAGCTTTGGAGGCATATGTGTAGGGGCAGGTCTTCATAAATACTAACATTGGTTAGTATTTATACTGCCCGGAATTATCACAGACGAATTTTCATCTAAAAGTAAAACGGGCAGCCATAAAGGCTGCCCCTACATTATAACTATCTAAAATTATTAGATAAAATAATATTTTGTGCTGCAAGAGTTTTTTGCTATAGTACTTGGTCCTCAAAGACATTACATCAATATAATTTCTTATTAAATACAGGCATAAATATGGCAAGAATTACAGTAGAAGATTGTTTAGAAAAAGAAAATAACCGATTTGCTTTGGTTCGTTTAGCATCTAAAAGAGCAAAGGCCCTCTTAGGAGGAGAAAAAACTGTAGTTAGTTCCAGTAACAGGGCCATTGTGTCTGCCTTGCGTGAGATTGCTGCTGGAAAAGTGAAGTTCAAAAAAACAGACGAATCTCACAGTCAATCAGAACACTCAAATGGTTCTGATGACTTAGGCATAAAACACTAAAGGGCTATCCCGGCGGTTTTGCCCTATTAAAAATTTTAAAAGGCTTAAAAAGGTTTTGGGGCGAACCTGATTCTAATATTTTTTTAATGCCAATATATAATGTTGCAGAGTGACTTTACAAGCGATCATCGGCGCGGTGCAAAATTATTTGCCTTCGGCGGATATTGAAATTCTCCGCAAAGCGTACTCCTTTGTAATCGAACGTCATCAAGGCCAAACTAGAGCATCAGGTGAACCCTATATTTCTCATGTTCAAGAAGTTGCTTTACTCACCGCAAAATTGGGTCTGGATGTCTTCTCTGTTACCACCGCTCTTTTACACGATACCGTAGAAGACACCGGCACCACTCTCACTGATTTGCGACTGGAATTCGGAAATGAAGTTGCAGAACTTGTCGATGGAGTCAGTAAATTAAATCAAGTAAATTTCAGTTCCCGAGCGGAGCAGCAAGCGGAAAATTTTAGAAAAATGCTTCTGGCCATGGCCAAAGATATTAGAGTTTTATTAATTAAACTCTGCGATCGCATGCATAACATGAGAACTCTGGAATATCTTTCGGAATCCAGAAGAACACGAATTGCGCAAGAAACAATTGATATTTATGCACCGCTGGCTCATCGTCTGGGTATTTACTGGATGAAATCAGAATTAGAGGATCAATGCCTGCGCTTTCTTAAACCAGGCATTTATGAAAACATTAAAAAACATATCAGCGAAAACAAGATTGCCCGGGAAGCTTACGTCAAAGAAGTTAGCGATTTGATTTCCAGAGAATTAAAACAAAATAACGTCACAGGAATTGTTACCGGACGACCTAAACATTTTTACTCTATTTTTGAAAAAATGGAGAGAGAAAATATCAATTTCGATCAAATTTACGACATCACGGCTTTTCGGATTATGGTTCCCACAATCATGGATTGCTATTCCACTTTGGGGTTAATTCACTCTGCCTGGAAACCTATTCCCGGAAGATTTAAAGACTACATCGCGATGCCGAAACCTAATAATTACCAATCTCTGCATACAACCGTAATCGGCCCTAAGGGAACAAGAATAGAAATTCAAATCCGAACTCAAGAAATGCATGAAATCGCCGAAAAAGGAATCGCTGCCCACTGGATCTATAAAGAAACAAAAGACGGGAATAAGGCAACTCCTAAAGACTCCTTTCAATTTTCTTGGCTGAGAGACTTAATTGAATCAGAAAAATCCTTCCGTGACCCCATTGAATTTTTATCCAACGTCAAGGACAATCTCTACTCACATGAGGTTTATGTTTTTTCTCCAAAAGGCGATTTGATTTCCTTGGCGATGGGATCAACTCCGATAGATTTTGCTTATCATATTCACTCTCAGATCGGTAATCATTGTATCAGCGCCAAAGTAAACGGCTTACAAGTCCCTCTCTCTTATCGCTTACAAAATGGGGACACTGTTGAAATCGTCACTTCCAATACACAAACACCAAGCAAAGACTGGTTAAATATTGTTGCCAGTAATAAAGCCAAACAACGAATCAGGCTATATTTAAGAACGCTAGAACGGGACAAATCTGTTGCCGTAGGAAAAGAACTTTTGCAAAAAGACTTAAGACAAGTAAAAATAAATTTTGCTACTGCTTCCAAAAATGGTGCATTAAAGAAAGTTTCCGAGGAACTAAAACTCAGAGATTTAGATTCGCTCTATGCCGATATTGCTTATGGAAAAATTTCCACAAAACAAATTATTACCTTATTGGCACCAGAAGATGTCAGCATTGATCAAAGGCAAGAAAAACCTGACAGTGCGATGCAAAAGATTTTTCAAAATGCGGCAAAAATCAGCAAAGATATCTCCGGCATTAAAATCAGCGGCATGGAAAATATGGTTTTCAGATTTGCCAAATGCTGCCAACC
The DNA here is from genome assembly GCA_964405665.1 of uncultured Bdellovibrionales bacterium. Taxonomy (GTDB): domain Bacteria; phylum Bdellovibrionota_C; class UBA2361; order SZUA-149; family CAZDWZ01; genus CAYOOT01. The sequence goes on from CAYOOT010000012.1 coordinate 37,527, forward strand.
ATTGCCCGGTGATGAAATTATCGGCTACGTTACCCGAGGCAGAGGAGTTGCTATTCATACCAAGAATTGCTCTCAAACCCAAAGTTTTGATACTGAACGTCTAATTAATGTTTCCTGGGATGAAACAAAAACTTCTTCCCGAGCAATTAAAGTAAATATTTTCTTTAATGACCGCAGTGGTATCCTTACTCAATTGACAAAATGCGTCTCCGATACAGGAGCCAATATTTTATCGGTGCAAGCCAATTCTAGTCCCACAGGCAAAGCCTTTTGTTCTTTTCAAGTATCCATTGAAAACACCTCGCAATTAAATAAAATAGTCAATGGATTGGAGAAAATTAATGGTGTGATCAAAGTAGAAAAACAAAGGGCTTAAGACATTCCTTGTCCGAGACTGTAAATTAAACTATGTAATTAATTTCTGGAAATTCCATATACGTGATTATAAAGCATAAAACGTACTGAGCGCGGACTTCAGTCCGCTTATTTCCAAATATTTTAGTATCGCAGAATAAAAGTTTGGTATTAAGCGGACTAAAGTCCGCGCTCCGTACATATGTTGTAAATTACACAGTTTAATTTACAGTCTCCCCTGCCCATGCCCAAGTGCTTAAAATAATTGATTATTTTAGCGCGGAAGGAATTTCAATAAGTATCTGCAACTAAAATATCCAAAAACTGCATAAGAAAATAAGAATTTGTTTGTGGATAATTAAAGATTCCTTAAGAAAAACAATAGAAATTGTAGGGGCGCCCTTTATGGGTGCCCGGTTAACCATTATATTTTGGAATTCCGGGTAGGGATAAACCCTGCCCTTACAAAGAAAATTTTTTTGAATAAATATTTGAAGAGTTAAAATCTATTAATGGCAAAAGTTAGCGTATCAAATTCTGTAAATATTAACGATCCACATTCCACCGCTATTAATCCACGGTTACCTGCTGCTCTACAAAAAGAGGCAAAAGAGGTCAGTAAATGGTTACTAAACGATATTCAAATCCCTTCGACGCTTAGCCAGCAATACAAAATACAAGCTGCAAGAATCAAAGAAACAGATTCTGCAGTTATAAAACTTCAAGAAGATATTCTTAAATTAGAAGATAAAAGAGAAAGAAATATTTTAGTTAGAGCCTGGAATCATATTAAAGGAACCAGTATTTTAGAAATCGAAGCGCAAACAATAGAGAATAAGGTTGCCGAATTAGATAACTGGCTGACAAAAAGAAACATTGCTTTAAATTCAATGAAAAAACTCGAGGCTGATTTCTTGTCCGTCTCGGATAGTGCACAAGAGCGCGCAAAACTTGCTGCCTCTCAGACAGCAAGAGTTCAAGCCTATCGAATGCAGGACGAAGCATTTGTCTGCAAATTATTGGAAATAGAAAGATCCGGAGAAAACAGATTATCACAAAGAACAGTAGATATAGTAAGAACAATCGTATTATCCAATCAAAAATCGAGATTAGATCAATTGGAACAAACTGCCCAGGCTATTGAAACACTAAGCAAAGGATCTTTATCTGAATCAAATAAATCCCAATTAGCAGTGCTAAAATATTCACAAAATATTGTGACAGCAAAAGGCTATCTGCAATTTATTGACTACATCAAGACTGAAACAGAATTTAGGGATGATTCCGCCTATAGCTTTCTTAAATATGATTCTCTACCCTTTGTCTTTGCGATCGCAATAACAACATTTACAGGAGGAGTCGCTAGCGGTGTAGCGATTCCCCTAGCCCTAAGATTAAGCGGATTTTTAGCCCGAGGAGCAATTACCAGATCTCTTGTTTCCTTCGGTGCTAACTACTTAGCAAGCAGTGTCTTAATGGGAATTGGCACAGTAGGCGGAGAACAAGCCGGAAAAGAGATCAACAATATAGTCTTAAATTCTCTGGAAAATCTTCAAAGAATTGATAAGCAGGACCTAAAAAAAGGAGGTTCGTTAATTCGAAAGTATGAAGAAATTGGAGTAGACGGAGTTGCCTTAACTTATGCAGAACAAGTTAGAAGAAATGTAGTAATGAATTTTGGTACTCAAGTGCTAGGCCTGGGTTTCGGTAAGTTCATTGGAGCAACACTCTCTCCACTAAAAAATTTCGCGGGGAAAGTCTTTTCAAGAGGTATTGTCGGTAAAGAAGCAACAAAATCTCTTGGAAGAGGAATCGTAACAGAGTTAGTAGAAGAATCTGCTGAAAACGTTATTGCAGCTGGAGCTGAACTAACAAGCAGAACAGAACAACTTAGTAGGCTTAACCCGTTATTAAAAAAGTTGGGGCTGGGAGCCTATGCTGATACCGGTGGAACTCTGCTTTTAGCACTAAAGGTTGCCTTAACCGGGAAAGGACTTAAACATCGAAGGACCCACCCACAAGACTTTGCAATAAACGAAGAGAGTAATGCTGCCGGAGATATTCAATCAGTAATCGCTCAAGCACAAAGATCAGAAAACCCTCAAGATGTATCCCCTAATCTAAGAGCAAGTGAAAATCTCATCCTCTATGGCCAGAGCTTTAAAGGAGTGCGGTCTACAGATGGAAAATATTTCTATCTCGATAATCCATTAGACATCCAAGTAGTATGTCAATTGGCTGTCACTCAAAGAGCAGCAAAAAAACATTTAGATCCAAAGACAATTGCAGAAATACTTTTAAAAGCAGAAAATGTTAGTGCTTTCTATGATCAGGAAAATGATCTTATTATTTCTCCTCGAGTTTCACTTTTTACAGATCAGACAACAAGAGAAATTCTCTCCGGTGTAATCAGACACGAAAAAGCACACAAAGAAGGCAAAGATGAACTAGGTGCGTTACAAGAACAAAGAGATTCTTATGCTAATAGAGGCATTAGTTTTTATCTGGAAGATGGAGAATTAATTGTCGATAAGGAAATAGATTCAGTCAGAAGTGCCAGCAATCAGGAACTTGAAGAATATGTAGCTAATAATCCTAATTCAGAGCTTGAGGAATTGGGAATATTTACAATTAAAAGAGGAAAAACATACAAACAGAAAATAATTGCATCGCGAATTATTGGGATTTTTGCCGATCATCTTTCAGGCGAATTTACAGGAGATCCTCTTTATTCTCTAAATCGAATATTGAAAGATTATAATTCCGACTACAACCTCAAGGAGTTCTGTGAGGAAATTCTAGAACTTAATACTAATAATACAAATCAATTAAAAAAACAGGGATTTAGTCAAACTGGAATTAGAATTTTGCAAAAATGGGTTAGTCAACACAAGCAAGATTTGATTCAGAGGGCATTAGTAGATCGGGATATTGTAGAAGTTTCTAATTCACGGCGAACTGTCTTAACTAAGCGGTTCGAAAAATTAGAAATGCAGCTGGGAACTTTGCTTAAAGAGGGAAAAACAAAAGATATTACCCAAGAAACCTTAAATCATATTGCTGAGCTATACGGAGTACCTGGAGATGAAAGGGAAAGAATCTGTCCCTCAACTTTCAAAATTAATCTTGAAGCAGGTGGATTTACAGATTTTCCTTCTGATGGCGAATATACAAATAAAGTTAAATGGATTCATATCTACAATGTTCTTAATGCGGATGCTCTAAAAGATCTTGATAACCATCATGGTCCTCAGGCTGGTGAAATAGCAAGAGTTGCGGTATTAGATGTGATTTGGCGGGATGTTAAAGCCCGTCTTGCTGCGACAAAAATGAAGCTTCGGCATGTGCAGCTTGGGAATAAAGAATACCCTGTTTGGAACAACGTAACAACACCGCGTTTAAGCTGGACAAAAGCAGACTTAGCTGGTCTCAGAAGGAAATTAGAAAAAAGTAAAACTTTTGAGCTGCCCGATATAGATCCACAATTTGGATTGTCTAGAACTTCCGAAACAATCCATCCCGATATGGCAGATCGACAATGGACAACTGATTCCTGTATCACAGCAGCATTGAAATTACGCCAGATTGCTCCCCATCTTGCCGTTCGTAACTTCATTACCAATGCTACTTTTATTTTAAATCCTAAAAATCTTGAAGCCGCTACAGCAGCGATTCTTGATCCAAAGTGGTATCGTGAAAGCGATGCAAGTCATGGAATTTCTCATATCTATCAAAGAGCGGAGTTGCTTTGGGATGAAGAAAATAGAGTTCCAAAAAAAGAAAGTGTTGTGCCAGCCCGGGGTTGGGGCAATAACAAGCGACTGGAATCACAAGCTCTCTTGCTCAACTATTTGATAGAAACAATTATCGCCGGTGCTTGTCTTGGTGAACAGAGGGGCGAATTGACAAAACGAGCTGCTATTTGGGGCTTTAATTGGACTGAGAAAAACAAGGACTCATTCTCAATTGAGAATGAGCCATTATCAAAGTTGCAAAAGGAACATATTATTTCTGCTATTCAAATACTTGCTTCATATCTGCTTTCAGTAGAATGGAATGTTGATACTCAGACTTACGATCTGAAGGCTCCCACAGTCAGTGCCTGGGAAGAAGCACCACGTCCAGGAGGTTGTGCTTCAGATACAGGATTCATGGTAGATGCCATGTCCTCATTAAAAGATCTGCTATTTAATCCAGCTTTTAATGACAATCAAATAATCACAGAAGTTAGAGAAAGTTTAAATAATAAACTGCCGCTATTTGCAGACTCCCAGGATGGAGAAACTTTGTTACAAGCACATCCTTATGCTGATTTTCGAAGTAAAGATAATTTAGAAAGTTTTATTCTACAGGGTCAAACTTTATTAAGAGAAATGGTGATCAGGCCAATAACAAGGGCAATTGACGCCGGTATCGTAGCTCCGCCAGCAGGAGTAGAACAATTTCCAGATTGTAACGCAGATTCTTCTCTAATGTTATTAGCTGCGGGACATAAATCTTTCGGTCCTAGTCTAGCTTGGAATGCCAAGATGCGATATGGGCTGGTTTTAGCAGCGAAAACTCATTTAACGAAAAACCATCCCAAAGATTGCCTGGGAATGAATCGCTATGCTGCATACTGGTCTGAAGAATGTCAACAGTGGTTGATTGATAGCTATCTTAGTTATGAGTTTGAATTGGGCTTAATTGTTCCTGGTCTTGTAGAGCCTGGATTCGCTAAACATATTGCAGAGGCCTATCAAAAAAATGCAGAACATATAGTAGATCGGATCCAGGCTGGAATTGCCGGTCCTCGCGATTCAATTCTTCAAGCTGCTCATGATCGTTTATTTGGCCCTGGAAAAGGTAATCAACCGACAGAAGCCAAGAAAGATGCTCATAATCCTAAGGCAATGTTAGGACGACAACAATTTTCATTACCCGAATGGGTTGCTCAATGGACAATTGGTCCAACTGCTGCAGTGATTGCTCTGGGGCGGGCAAAGTCTGAAATTCTCGAATATATTAAGGAAACAATAAATCCAAACACTGGAAAATTTGAAGAGGAATGGGTATTGGATTTACTGCATCAGGTCAACGAGGATTTAACTTTCTTTATCAATCTTTGCACTTCCACCTTAGTTCAAGATATCGATGCTAAGGGAAAACCTGTTTTGCGCGCCGATGGGACATTATTGCCCAAAGGAAAACTTTCTATGATGGAATGCTTCCAGGCAGTTCTCGATGTCGAAGGCAAAGTAGTTTTTCGACCAGGACAACACACCCTGCCCTGGTCTACCGTACAACTTGATGATGGACTTAGCTGGGCAGAACGTGCTGCTGAAGACGAAGAACTTCTTCGTGAAGAAGGAGTTCTTCCTCCTGTTCTTACTATTTAGTTTTCCACCGATCTATAAAAAATAATTTGAAAAATACTATAAGTTTAACTTCCTAAAACAGCTTCCAGCAATTTTCTGCCTTGAGTACTGCCCATCATCTCTTCACAAGCTCTTTCCGGATGACAGATCAAACCTAAAACATTTTTATGGCGATTACAAATTCCGGCAATTGCATTCATACTTCCATTAAAGGGTTCTTTTTCATTGACATCGCCTTCGGCATCTGAAAAACGAAAAACTATTTCCCCATTTTCTTCCAAATCTCTCATGCCGCGCTTATCCACAAAATAACGTCCATAACTACAAGCTAAGGGCAGACTAATTACTTCTTCTTCTTTAAAATTTTTTGTAAATGGTGTTTGATTATTGCAAACAAGCAAATAAACATCGCGTTGTAAAAATTGTCGGCCTAAGTTTGGCAATAAAACTCCGGGAAGAACTTTAATCTCACAGAGAATTTGAAAACCATTGCCAATACCGATTGTCGGACCACCGTCTCTGGCAAATTTTCTAATCCCAGCAACGATCGGAGAACCTTGAACCAAAGCTCCCGGTCTTAAATAATCACCAAAAGCCGCTCCTCCGGGAACTACTAACACATCGGCATCTCCTACAGTTTCTTCTTGATGCCAGATTTTATGAACTTCTTGCCCAAAAAGATCTCGATAGACATAAGCCACATCATCAGCCCCGCTGGAACCTGGAAATTCAACTATGGCAATCTTCATCTGCCAATTCCTTTAACTTCTGCTTCGTGAATTATTTCAAAATCTTCAATTAGTTCATTAGCTAAAAGTTTTTTGCACATATCCTCTACTCTTTCTTTTTCTTTTTCCCTGTCCCCGGTTTCGATAAGCAGCTCAATATATTTGCCAAGCTTGGCATCTTTTACTTCAGAAAAACCAAGACTTCTTAGACGCTCCGCTAGAGCTCTTCCTGCGGGGTCCATTACTTCTTCTTTGAGACTTACTAATACTTTGACAATCATTGGGATTAATCCTTAAATTTCAATTTACAAAAATTTTTGTTGTTGGGGCTGCCCGGGACCATTATATTTTGGAATCCCGGGCACCCATCCTTCGACAAGCTCAGGATAAATAAAGGGTGCCCCTACATTATCTATTCAAAAGTTCTTTTAAAAATAAAGTCTACATTCTTTAGATGATGTTTTAAAGAAAAAACTTCATTCAATTCTGCTTCCTTAAACATTGCTGTAATCTGGGAATCCCCTTTGATTCGTTTTTCAAAACTTGGTCCAGTAGCCACTCCCTGGTTAATTTCATCCCAGGTGGCCATCGCATGTTTTTGAATCAAAGAATATGCATCCTCTCTTTTCATTCCTTTTGCAGCCATTAAGGGCAATAAAGTTCCCGAATAAATTAAGCCTTTGGTTAAATCCAAATTACGTTGCATATTTTCCGGGTAAACTTTTAAGTCCTTAATAATAGATTTAACTCGTGCCAATGCAAAATCAAGAGTAATTAGAATATCTGGAGCAATGAATCTTTCCACACTGGAATGAGAAATATCTCGCTCATGCCAAAGCGTCACATTTTCTAAACTAGTTTCTGCCCAGCTGCGAATCATCCGACATAGACCAGTTACATTTTCTGAAAGTATCGGATTTCTTTTATGGGGCATGGCACTGGAACCTTTCTGCCCTTTCGTAAAATTTTCTTCAGCTTCCCGCACTTCTGTTCTTTGCAGATGTCTAATTTCCACAACAATTCGTTCCAAACTTGCAGCAAGTTGTGCAAAACTTAAAAACAATGCAGCATGGATATCTCTAGAGATCACTTGAGTGGATACCGGAGTCGGTTTAAAGCCAAGTTTTTCACAAACAAACTTTTCCACTTCCGGACTTAAATGGGCATAGGTTCCAACCGGACCGGAGATCGCTCCGGTGGCCATATCGGCTCTGGCAAATTTTATTCTGGCAAGATGTCTTTTTAATTCTGCATAAAGTGAAGCCAATTTTAAACCAAAAGTTATCGGTTCAGCATGAATGCCATGAGAACGGCCAATGCAAACTGTGTCTTTGTATTTATAGGCTTGGTCTTTAAGGACAGCTAAAAGTTCTTCCAATCCTTTTAAAATTAAATCCGTTGACTGGCAAAGTTGTAAAGAAAAACAAGTATCCAACAAATCCGAAGAAGTCATCCCCATATGTAGGTAACGGGCATCTTCACCGACATACTCGGCAACATTGGTTAAAAAAGCAATCACATCATGCTTAACTTCTTTTTCAATTTCTAAAACGCGCTCTACATTAAAATTACCTTTTTTTCTGACGTTGTCTAAGGCACGCTGGGGAGCTAGGCCAATTTTAACCATTCCCTCAAGGGCCAAAGTCTCAACTTCCAACCAAAGTTTTAATTTTGCTTCTTCCGTCCAAAGGCTGACCATTTCCGGTCGAGAATAACGTGGTATCATAGTATTTTTATCTTAAATATTTAATTGTTCTATCAAGGAAATAATACAAACCAGCTTTTTTTACCAGAGATTACATTTTTTAACAGAGATTAGGGCGAGTGTATCAGTTAGTTTTATGCTTTTAGTTTACAGTCTCGAAAAAACTAGTCCTACATTGCTTTCAAATTTAAGGAAGCGGCTGCTGAGTGATCGCTGCTGGCTAGTCCACTAAACCTCTTGAGCATTCTTAGATATTCTTTATCAGCAAAAATATTATTGAGGACTGCTCTAAATTCATCTCCTTGCTCTCTTAAACTGAGCCAAGCATCGCGAATCAGGATCCTCAGAGTATTAATTAATTGTTCATTGCCCAAATGAGAATTGTGTATAAAAAGAACAAACTCTGTAATATTGAGATCACTTTCCACTTGATCGCAATAAGTGCAATTTTGATAAAGTGCACTTAAATTATAAAATGGGAAAAAAGATATTGCTTTATTGTGAGTATCCCCATTTTTTAACACCTCTGAAACCTGACCTGGATCGACATGAGTAAGTTTACTTTTAGCGTGGAATTTCCCCGTAAGTTTTAACAACTCATAATAAATTATCGAAGTGGAAAATTCTTCGGCCAACATAAAAATCTCAGAAGGTTTGAAATTATCATCTTTATTACCTGCTGCTCTTAACATGCGGTGTGACATTCCAGGCATAATCATTAAAGGAGTATAATCTCCGCCTGGCTGATTAAGATAAGTTGCTGCCGGAGCAATCCCTAATAAAATCAAATCGGGCATAGCAATAAAATCTCTTTTTATGGTCTTGCGCACTATTTCTATGGCATACTGAAAGTTATAATCAATTTCAATCGGGCATTTTCTAAATAAAGAAATATATTTCATTATTGCTAAAGTGGGAGCACTTCCCACAGGCAGAGCAACTCTTAGTTTCTCGATATTTTCTACCGCTCTTTTAACATCAGGCGTCACTGCACCCCATCTCTGTGAACAATTAAAATTATCTTCATCCAAATTCATAAGATTCTTTATTTTAAATCCATATCCAGGAATACTTAAATTTCTCAAAACTCTTTGGAAGGTTTTTTTCTGAGCAGAATTTGAAAAAATATCTGTTATAAAGAGCATTGAAGATATTTCTCGAGCATAAAGTTCTTTTAGTTTTAATAAAAAATTATCTTTTGCGACAATTTGATTCTCTTTTACTTTATTTTTAAAAACAATTTTTCCTGACATCTTCCAAGCATTTTCCAAATACTTCACTAGCTGCATGATTTCTAATTCTTCTTCTACTCTTTTTTTGGAAAGATATATTTCGATCTGTTCTTTTTTAAGAAGATTGTCATTCAAGGAAAGTTCCACAGGGCCAGGACGTTTTAATTCGGGATTTGTTCTTTTAACAAGTTTTTTGATAAACGGCTTTGAATTCTTAGATAAACCAAACATCTCCACAAGCCAAACAGGAGGTTTTGCTAAAGCATATTCCAAAGAAGCTGCGGGGCTTCCAATTTCACCGACTAAAATTGTTTCCTCAGTTGCTAATATGGCTTTTAAAAAAAACAAAGAGAGTGCTTGCACAGCTTGAGTCCATTGAAAAGTACCTGCTAAAAGAAAAGCTCCTTTATCTTTCCCCCTAATAGAAAGTTTGCTCTCAATTATTGCTGAATGAGAAAATTCTGTTTTAAGTAATTCGAAATTAGGACCAGAGCTGAAATAAAGTTTGAGCATAATGCTTGCTAAGATATTTATTATCATCCCTGAAAACAAGGGACTTAGCTTTCTGGAACCACCTCGGGAACTAAGGCGGGTACTAGCCCCGCCCTATTTCGTATAAAATATGTAATTAGTCATACTCCATACACAACTGTTATGAAGACTATGAATAGAAAATGCCTCTTAAGCGAAAAGGAATTTTTAATATCTGATAACGACCTAGAATCATACAATAATTTGGGCTTACCTGAGCCTAAATTACATCCTCTTGAACGCCAGAGAAGAAGAACAAGTTTTAGAAATTTTCGACATTTATATAACAGACTCTGCTCAGCAACGGGGAAAAACATCATCTCGATGTATCATGAGAAACAAGCATTTCCTGTTTATGACAACAATTATTGGTGGTCAGACCATTGGGAAGCAAAAGATTTTGGCCGAGAATTTAATTTTAATAAATTATTTTTCGATCAATACCAAGAACTTTCCAACGTTGTACCACGCTTTGCTCTGGCTACAACTAATTCAGAGAATTGTAATTACATCAATATGTGTGTGGGATCAAAAAACTGCTACCTGGTTTTTGGATGTGTGCGCAATGAGGATTGCCTGTATGGACATATCGTCTGGGACAGTAGCAATTGCTTGGATAATCTTTATATTTTTCGCTGCCAGTGGTGCTCCAACTCCATTGATCTTTTTGACTGCTACGATTTACACTTTTCTCAGGAATGCACAAATTGCCAGGAATGTTATTTTTTAGAGAATTGTCATGCTTGCAGGAATTGTTTTGGCTGTTTTAACTTAAAAAATGCGCAATATTGTTTTTTCAATGAACAACTTTCAGAGAAAGCCTACAAAGAACAACTAGCTAAACTGCTGCCACTAAATCAGGAAACTATTGATCAGACAAATAAATATCTGCAAGAACGAAGAAATTCTTCTATCAACTATCCTGAATATTTTGGTTTAAAAAATGAAGATGTTCAGGGCAATCATATTTATGAATCCAGTAATATCAATTACTCTTTCGATCTTAAAATCGCAGAAAACTGCAGTTATTGCTTTACCGGCTACGACATTCAAAACTGCCTTGATCTTTCATTTACCGGAACATCAGCAAGGTTTTGCTGTGAGTGCTTAACGATGTTTAATGCCGAAGAATGTTTCTATTCACACTTTCTCCAAGATTCTCAAAATGCTTATTATTCCGAATTCTGCAAATCCTCAAAAAATATTTTTGGCTGTAATGGACTTAGAAATTCTGAGTATTGTATTTTAAATAAACAATATTCCAAAGATGATTATTTTGTTCTGAAAGAAAAAATAATTGAATTTATGAAAAATACTGGAGAATGGGGAGAATTTTTCCCCTCTGACATTTCTCCTTTTGCCTACAATGAAAGTATTGCTTATGAATATCAGCCTTTGACAAAAGAAGAAGTTATTCAACGAGGATTAAAATGGCTGGAAGAAGCAACTTATCCAGAAAAAGAATGGAATCCAAGCCTTGGGGAAATCAATCCCCAGACAGTTTTTTATTGCAGTAAATCTTATAAAGCATACAAACTCAGTAAGTATGAAATTGAATTCTATCAAAGAATGAATCTCAGCGTTCCGCAACTTTGTCCCGATCAGCGACATTTACAGCGAATGAGTGCTCGGGCTGCCAGGGAATTATTTTTGGGTAATTGTTTTCAGTGTAAAAAAGAAATTATGAGCGCTAATTTTTCCTTGAGTAAACGAGTGTTTTGTGAGGATTGCTTTACTAAAGAATAAATAAAATCAAGAAGAAGGACTGGAATTAATATCTACAAAATAATCTGAACTATTTATCCTGAGTCAAATGAGCTATTTTTGTTGTAAATTCTACCGCTCCCGCTTCATTAAGATGGAGATTATCTGTAAATTTACTGTCATCTATCCAATCTGATGCATTAATATAGCCTGCCTCTGCTGAAGTCAGCTGAGCAATCAAAAATTTTCTATAATCTTTCCATTCACTTGAGGAGTAAAATTTCTCTCGATGCTTACTGGGCATGGGCATTTCTATAAAATAAATTTTAGAATCACGCTCTTTAGCCAGTTTGATCATAGATATTATCGGCTCATTTAATTCAACTTTATTTTTTAAATCTAAGGTAAACTTACCGGGGTCTTGTGCTTCTAACAATTCAAAATCTTCTTTGCGTCCGAATTCATTGACGCCTTTATGAGGAAGACCGATCTCACTTAGGCGCCTTCTAATCTTTTCAACTTTTGACCAAACACTATAACGTTCTGTGAGAATTGGTATGTATGATGAAATTTTAAGAAGAGTATTCTGTAAAAAAGAATTTTTAGGATAAAAACCAAGGGCCAAATCGGCATTTATATAATACTCAATGTTTCTATTACTAATAATTGTTGACCAATCCCCCGTGGGTTCATCGGTAAGCTGAGTATCATAGAAGCCATAATACACTGTTCCCTTCCTATTCTTGATCAGAGAATGATAAATAAGAAAATGATCGACTGGAGGAACGGCGCCCAGCCCAGCATTTAAAGCATGATGATTTGATAATAGTTGATCAAATACCTTTTCTCTAAACCCAGCAACAATTAAAGAATTACCCAAAAAAACATCTGTTGCTTGAGCTGAATTTTGACAATGTTCCATAAGTTTCTTAGGAGCAACATTTCTCGAAAGATATTTAACCGAAATATTAGCAAACAATATTATAACTAAAGTTAAAAGGAATTGTTTGAAAAGAAAATTTCGACAAAACAAAACCCACCTCCTCTTTTTTATTTAAAAATCAATGTAGATAAACTTTGAAGCTTGTCCACAAAAAAAGATAATTCCACATGTTAAAATTCCCCACCAGATTCCCCAGATGATTGAATCAATTTGTATATTGATTCCTGAGGGAGGATTATCCTTAGCACCGCCTAAATATTCCCAAAATTCTTTAAGAAATATCATCTTCAAAAGATTCATTTTTACCCCCAAAAAACTCGTTTTAAAAAGAAAGTTGCAGTATTAATGTCCATTGCAAAGAAAGCCCAACCAAAATTAACTAAGGTATATGTTAGTAACCAATAAAAAATATTACAGTAGGGCAATTTTTGATCTATTTTTTTAGCCAATATTGAATCCTTCCATAGTCGATGACTTGCCAAAAGAAATCCGTGCCAAGCGCCCCAGATCACAAAATTTAATCCGGCCCCATGCCATAGTCCACTGACTAGCATTACAATCATGATATTTTTGCAAACAAATAACTTATTTCCTCTCGATCCTCCCAAAGGACGGAAAACATAGTCAACAAGCCATTTATTTAAAGAAATATGCCAATGTCTCCAAAATTCAGTGATATTGGTACAAAGATATGGCCAATCAAAATTCTCTGGTATTTTAATTCCAAACAGTCTGCTTGAACCAATGGCGATATCGGAATAAGCCGAAAAATCAAAATATATTTTCCAGCCATAAGCAAATAGCCAAAGAATTAGAATTTCTCGATCGGCAATCGCAATACTATCATGATTTAAGTTATTGGTAAGACTTGTCAGCAAATCCGCCACTGCAAACTTTTTCAGTAAGCCCGCAAGGATTCTTGTAATACCTCTATTCCAATCAGCAAGCCAATTCTTACTGGGACTTCTTAAGCAAGGTAGAAAATCTTGAAACCTTTTTATTGGCCCCGCAACCATTGTCGGAAAAAAGAAGATAAAGGCCAAGTATTCTTTAAATTTGCCTTTTTCCGTTTTATTCTGATAACGATCGGCTGCATAATGTATAAACTCAAATGTAAAAAAAGAAATTCCAATAGGTAAAAAAATGCCCTTCCAATGAAGTGGATTCGTGCTTGAAAACGAAAAAAACAAATCTGTAAAGAAATTCCAATATTTAAAAACACCAAGAACACAAACAGCTATTCCAATTCCGATAATACAATATCTTGATTTTGGGTTATAGAAATTGCGAAAAAATGATTCCCAAAGCAGAATTAATATTGTAGCTGCACTATACCAACCACCGAATTCAGTGAAAGAAAAAAAGATATAAAATGCAATCCCAAAAAATGCGCAAATCCAAGGTCTAATTTCTGCCGAACAAATGCGAAAAAGCACAGCAGCAGGAATTAAAAATAAAATAAAATAAGAAAATGTATTAAAAATCATGTTTAAATTTTAGATTTATTGCTTTAAAAATTTAATACTTAGTAGATACTTACAAACTAACTCTTGAAATATTTTTGATGCAAATGAGGAAAATTTGATTCAATTACAATGATTTAAAGAAGAATTCTTATTACATTTAGTACATATTGAATATATTAACTTTTAAAAAATAAGTTAGCGATAATATGCAAATTAGAAAGGATGTTTGTATTTGTAGGGGCGCCCTTTATGGGTGCCCGGTTGACCAATATATTTTGGGATTCCGGGCACCCATAAAAAGGGTGCCGCTACATTTTATTTTTTAGTGTATCTCACTGCAGTCCACTGATAAGTAATAGTTTCTGCTTTTCCATTTTGATCTTTAGAAACAACAGTACTACTACCTTCTAGTTTCGAACCATCTTTTGATAAGACAGCTTGGCTATTGATTTTAGCGCTAGCAAACTTGCTACTAAAAGCAATCTTTTCTTGACCATTTTGATCTTGGGAGAGTGTTCCTTCCAAATTATAAACTTTAGCAATATGGGCAATGTCGTTTACTGGATTTTGAAGTTCAGAGCTGGAAAATGACATTCCTTTGATGGAATCTCCCTTAACACTGCCAAACATCAATACTCCCTGTGGGTTTTTGTTCTTAGCATTAGCTAAATTAAAATCCCAAGCCCAAACTCCGCTGATTGCAGACTTCTGCTTAGCACTGGCAGAATTGCTGTCTTTCTTGCCTTCGCTGAGATTATCTGTTTTTTCACTTTGGTTGATATTTCTTAGTAAGCGATCGGCGATTAAAGCTTGAGGGTTATTTGCTTTGGTCGCATACCAATCAACGGAACTGCCAGTTACTGTTTTACCATCAACTGTTCTTTCATAGCCCAATGTCGCATAGATACTGGAGGTCACTTTGTCTCTGCGATCAGGGTTAAAATAAAGAGCGGTGATTCCGACTTCAGAAACCGTTTTTACTTCTCCAGCTTGTGACTTGCCATCACGGTTCTCATCAAACCAAAGAGCAAGAGGACTTAATTCTTCTGCTGATATTTTCTGATCACCATTGGCATCAAGAGTAGCTAAAGCTTGATAGCCATTTTCCCATTGGACTTTATCCGCTTGAAAACTTGGCAATAATGACGCAAGCTTTCTGCCGCCGAATGTCCAGTTACCAAACAACTGAGTTGCTGAATTTACAAGTCCAGTATGTGCTGGATCGTAAACCAACAATGGAGCCTTGGCTGATGCTTTCCAAGAATACCATTTACCGAATTCATTAGGGTTCACGGCAAAGGATGTAATCGTTACATCATTATCGATGTTTAAATTTTTATCCATGATTAAAGAAATCGGCGATGAGTCATAAAACTGAGTTGTTACTACTGCAGTTATTTGACTAGCGCTACATCCGGCTGGAAGGCTTGCCGCAGATATCGGATTACAATTTGCATCTAGATACCAAGTTCCATTGATACAACGATTCCAATGTCCGCCCATTTGAGAACAACCATTAGCTAGTGCTGCAGCTTGCAGAAAATCAACTACTTTATCGTCGTAATAATGACTGCCTCGGTCTTCAATAGTATCAGCATACGCTAAAGCAGCATTAACTAAACTACTTGCACAAGAATTTCCTGAAGCATTGGTATTATAACTAATGCCATTGCCATGGCTGGCTTGAGCATCACCTAAGTATTGCAAAGAAACTTTTGTATACATGTTGCAAGTTATCGTGCGGCAAGAGCCGTTAATTAAATTTTGACCCGCTGGACAAACGCTGCAGGCTCCATTGACCACATATGGCGAAGATTGCGGACAATTATTGCAAGTTCCATTATAATCCCAAGGAGCAGTCTCCGGACAACGACGACATTGTCCACCCCAACCTAAGGCATTATAGGTAGGATTATTTGTTGGGTATAAATATGGTGTAGCATCAGTACAAGCACTGCATGTTCCATCAGAGCGACGATTTGCTGTCGGTGCAGCACAAGGAGTTCTGCAAGCTCCTACTTCATACACATATCCTAGCGAACAACAATGTCCATTGCTTTGAACAGGAGTTAAGTACGGACACACATTACAGCTTCCATCTTCTCGACGATTGGGAGTAGCTGCCGGACAAGCCGGTAGA
>CAYOOT010000013.1:0-50390 GCA_964405665.1 uncultured Bdellovibrionales bacterium
TACAAAGTAATTGGGAATTAAGCCAAGTCAATTACAAGAAGCACGAAAAAATTCAACCTCTTGCAGCATAAACAAGCTTCTACGAAAATCCCTCCAAATAAGCAGTTAATGAATTTCTACTAATTGGTTTTTGAAGAGAATTTAAATCGAAGTAATTTTTGTATTTTTCAACTAACTCTAGATTTATTTCTCCACTTATTAAAATAATCGGAAGTCTTAAATTTTCTTTTAAAAGATAATTTAAAACTATTTCAATAGTAGTGTTTTCTAAATTAATATCGGAAATTAATAAGTCAATTTTTTGCGATTCGATAATTTTAATGGCATCCTCGCAATTTACTGCAACTAGAGTTTCTGTTGTGAATTCTTTTAAATATCTTTTTATGGTCTTACAAATTAAAATATCATCGTCTACTACTAAGACTTTTTCGAAAAAAACTTTACTATTTGCTGTTTTCTCTGCAAGAGCAACGTTTAGTTCGAAGATTGAACCTTGAGGTAAGTTTGCTCGATAAACAAGATTTGCATTATTTAATTCCGCAAGATTATAAGCGCAACTTAATCCTAACCCTGTACCAGAAATTTTAGTAGAATTTTTTAATCTATTAAATTTTTGAAAAAGATCGGGCAGTTCTTTTTCGGGAATTCCGATTCCCGTATCAATAATTTGTATTTTTAAGTTTTGTAGATCGTAAAGAAATCTAATTCTTACTTCTCCTTGTTTTGTATATTTAAAAGCATTGGAAAGAAGATTAGAAATAATCCTTCTGAAATTCAGAGGATCAAATTGAATTTTAATATCAGGAACTTCTTCGCAAATAAGTTTAATATTTTGATTACTGCAAACAGCATAACTCTTAAAAAGCTCTTCAATTTCTTGCTTTAAATTTATTTTTACTTTATTTGCTCTCAAAACACCTGCTTGTTTTTTGGAGAAATCTAAAATATTGTCGATCTGTTCTAATTGCTGCTCTAAAGAATTTTTTAATATACTAAGCAAGTTTTTTTGTTTTTTACTTCCCCGCATTAAAGTTTCTTCAAGTTCATTAACTGCATAAAGAGCACAATTTCCTGGCATTTTTAGGTCATGAGAAATATCAAGAAGCACATCCCGCTCTAATTTATATAATTCTATATTGCTTTTTACACTTTCTGAAACTTTAAGAGAAGCGGCACAGTGTTCGCAAATTCCTTTAATTAAAGCTGCTTTTTCTGGATCCAAAATTGCCGTGTGATTTTTAAAACCAAGCCAAATTGCAGCTATTAAATTGTTATTTATTTCTAAGGGAACGGCTAAACTTAAATTTATTCCCAACGGGGAAAGATCGAATTTTTCACCATTTGTAGTAAATTGATAACCCCAGTTATTAAAATTTCCCTCTAACCTGCTTTTAGAAAAGAACTCTTCTAGTTGCCAGGTAATTATTGGTAATAGTCTTTGATCTGTTGCTCCACTAAGATATTCTATATTAAATTTTGTATTTTCTTTGCAATATTTAAAAATAGCAACCGTAGTGACCTCAGCAGTCGTTTTTCTTAAAATTATTTCTGCAACAGCTCTAGCTACTTTTGAAGATTGTTCTATAGAAGAGGTAATTGATGTTCCTAGGCTCAAAATATCATTGTATATAGAATTTTGTTGAACTTCATTTTTATTTTTAAAGTTTAGAGAATAAACCGAATTCCAAATAGAATTTATTTCTGAATTAATAAAATTTAACTTACCAGGGTTCTTTGAATAATAAAATAAACTTCTAATTGCCTCCTTAAGATAAAGTGTTTCTTTCTTAAAGATAAGAAGTTTGATGCTTAAATAGCAAAACACTATATAACTGAAACAAAAAAGATTATTTAAAAATATTTCCTTGTTCATATTTAGTTAACTTGTACTCGAAGCAATTTTAAAAATTTTTCATCTACAGAAAATATTTTTCCAAGTAAAGATTGATTCATTTCTCTGCTAATCCCATAACTTTCTGCTTTAATCTCAAAAGCAAGGAGCATTGCATAGGCTAAATAATTTTTAGTACTGTTGAAATTTAGAGAATTGCTAATGGGCAATGCATAATTACAAGGATTACCTACCCAGCAATTTTGTAACTGCTTATTGATAAAATCTTTAATATCTGTTGGATTGCTATTAATTGATGGATACACTTGATAATCCTGCAAAGCGCCATTTTCTTGATTGATTTTTAATTCTATAATTGCTGAGCTTAGTTTTAATGAGTTATTTTTATCAGAATTGCTCAAGCCTCTAGTAGCAGTAATTTTTTGGGTAATGAGCTGATTGATTTCATTTAAATAATTTTGAAAATTTTCTTCATTTTTTAAAAGATCTGCCGATTCCGTTAGGGTATACAATTTATATTTTTTGTTAGAAAGTATTTCTTCATTTAAAACAGAATTTACTACTCCTAAAATCGCTCCGCGATCTTTGTAGGCAAGTCCCAGATCGATACTGCAGAATAAAAATAAAAAAACAAAAGGCAAAAAGAGAATAATGTCTATAATGCCATTCCCATTTTTGAAAAGTAGTTGATGTTTCATTATTTTTTTATGACAAAAGTTCGACCAAGGTTAATAATTGCTGGGACAAATTTATTTTGCAGTTCTGCCATATTTTGGACATAGAAAAATTGAATTTTCTCATAAAGATTTTTAAACTTTGCAAAATTAGTTTGTAGAATATTGTTCTGCTCAAAATTTAAACCTTGATGAGAAAAAACAACAAAAATTAAATCAATATTATTATTTTTCAGTTGTTTAATAATATTTTGTAAATTATTTGCAGAATCTTCGATATCAGGAAGATAGTCTGTAAAGACTAGAACTTTTCTCGGATTGGAATAAGCAATATTGCCTCTGATATTTTTATCATCTTCTAAGTTACTTCCATCGTTCTTGGCAGTAAGTTCGATCAGTGCTTGTTCCAAGGAAGCGGGAATATTAATCTGAGCAGTAAATTTACTGGTTTGTAGTTTTGCAGAATGCCAATATATGGCTTCTCTTAAGAGCAAACTTTGTTCCAAATAACATTCATTAAAATGCTCGGTCGGCTGATGATAATTACCACAAGGTGGAAATTTAAGAGCAAGAGGGCAAAGATCATTAATTTCTGTTATGTAATTTTTATTATAAAGCTCATAGTTAGTATCTAATGCCGAATCCGGATTGGAAAAAATCATGCACATTTCATCTCCTAAAAAATGTTCCAGTTCTAGATAATTTTTCCAGTGAGCTTGTGCAGAAGCTAATTTATCGGTAAAAAAACCGCCAATGATCTTGTTTTCAGATAATCCGCTTCTTAAATGTCTGACCACGCTAAAACCAGAATTAGAAACTTCTCCTGGACTGAAGATTAAGGAAATGCGGTTTGTTCTAATTTGACTCAAGGAGTCAACCAGCTTTACAGCAGCTAATTTTAAAGGAGAAAGAACAGGGTTAAAGCAGCTTTGAGTTGCCCAACGCCTAAAATTTTTATCATCCCAGAGATCCCACCACTTCCATCCCGAATTATTGTTAAGATAGGGTTTGAGGGCACAATTAAAATAATTAGAGGCTGGCCACTGATCTTCTGTCCCCCAAGGTTTTTCTATTGCGAATTGAGAATTACCAAGATCATTTAACTTTGGCCTTAGAGAATTACCATCAGGTAAAATGAGCACATAGTCTGTGGGTAATATTTGAACAATACTTTGTTTACTAACATTAAATAAATCACTTGAATTATTATGAATGAAAGAAAAAAAGGTAGAAATATATTTTGCTGAAAGATTAAGTCCTAAAGTAGAATTATCATTGCTTGGAAAAAATATCTCAGCTTTTAATTTAAGATTTTTATTTTCTAATATTGCTTGATTAATAAATTCTTGGACTTTATTTTTATCGGGTAGAGCATAAGCTGCTTGAAGAGCAATTGAATCGGCTTCGAGTTGTAAGGAATTCCTAAGAGAATTCCACCCACTAATATCAATAGTAAGAAAACTACTTAATAAAACTAATGGCAATAGGAAAATAGTATAAAGTGAAATATTTCCTTTTTCACTAAGCATTTTATTCCTTGTTTGTATTAAAACGACCGGAAGTTGTAACTTCGTTCAATACAACTTTCGTTTTTTCAATTAAAATTTCATTTTTTCCAAGGAAAGTATTTAAAGGGAAGTTAAGTGGCATGTGATAATTGGCGGAAATAGTTATTTGATCATCTTTATTCTCAATTGCTATTTCAGAGCAATCCATATCTTTACAATTTCTCTTACTGCCACTAAGCATTCTTTCTACTTCTTTATATCCGTTAGCCGCTGCGGCAAGCTGATCAATATCAAAGTTAATCTTTTGCTCTACAAAGGTTAAATCACTATTTATTCTAAAGCAATCTGCGCTCAGACAACTTTCCGGCCCAGCAGGATAATTTAATGCATCAAACCTACCCAAGTAACTCGGATTATTGCAACTGACATTAGTTGTTTCTGTATAAGAAGTTTTACTACACTGTGGCAAATTAAGTTCAAAATTATTTTTACTTTCACAATTCCCCAAGGATTTAGCGGCAGTTGTATCCACAAAAGAAAAATCTGTTTTTAAAAAAATATCTTCATTAGTTAGAATAGGAAAACTTTGGGAAGCATAATATCTAAGCCTTTTTTCTATAGATTCTTCAACTCCAGTACAGCTTAATAAATTTTCTTTAGTCGCTAAGAAATTGGGAATTTCAAATTCTGGTTTTTTTTGAAAGGGATAAATATTATTAATTTCCACGTCTTCTTCGCTTTTTAAATTTAGTTTAAGTAAATTTTGATTTTGTAGATATGATAAATGTTCAGGTGCGAGATTGAAATTTGAATAATCTGGTTTCCAATTTTTATCCTGATGCTTGTAAATTAAATTAGGAGAAACTTTTGTTTGCTCAATTGTTCTGATAACATCTGCTCCGCTTAACAAATTATTATTGTTGTCAAAAGGATAAAGATTTGCCTCCCATTTTGCTGGAATAAATTCTTCTGCTTTTGTCCAGCTAAAATCTATGTTTGATTCAGGAAAGATTATGGAAGAACTTGGTTGCCGAGAATTAATTTCTTTAGTTTTTTTGGACAAATAATTAGAAATGTTTATTGCTTGAGGACAAGTTGCAGGAATTCCATAATTATTATCACTTTTAAAAATAACTTCAGAGATATTATTTGCACAATCTTGGGTTTGATTTACTTTTGTAGCAAGAGGACAAGAGTTAGGAATTGAACCAAGTTGCACCAATGATTTTTGATTGGGATTTTCTTTCCAGCCGCAACTAATTCGATTAGGATAAGCTTGAATATTATTTAAATCGCAATTTGCAGGATAATTTGGTTTCCAGGAATCATTACAAACTACGGCTTTTGTATAATTTCCACAACTCGCCTCTCCTATAAAAAAGGCAAAACTGTCGCTGCTTGCTTGTTCCGTAGTTAAACAAATGGCTTCAGTCTTTTGCTGTGTAGAGCAAGAAAGTAATTGGTGATTAGTCGGAACTTGAGTACAAACTTCCTTGTAAGGGCAAGTACCTATACTTAAATTTGGTTTTAATTTTATTGTTCCTTGGCAATTGATGTATTGAGGTTCTTTGTAAGCTCCGGAAATTTTCTTATAAGAATCAATATAATGCTCAAAGCGTACATTACTGCTAATATCTCCACTTTTAGCTGTTAGCCATCCGACAATTCGATAAGCTCCACCTCTTTCTGTAAATAGATTCCAATGTTCTACATCCCCATTAGGACAAGCAGGATCTCGATCGATATCCAGAGCATTATTGGATGCTTTTCTTTTAATTGCTCCGCGCAACACCAGATGAAAGCTCTTAAAATTTTTTGTGCTTGTAACATCTTCCCAATCTCTTCCTCCTAAACACTCCCTTCTACCTGAGGGAGCTGGGGGAAGAGATTGGTTATTGGCAATAGCTTGTGCTTTTTTTTGCTTCCAATTTTGATATTCTGCTTTAGATAAAATATCTATTGCCAAGCCCCAACCATCTGGACTAACTCCATTTTTTGTTCCAGGTGCTCCAGCCCATTTTATTGTAGGAGTTTTGCTGTTATTTTTTGAACTAATTACAGTTGCAAAAGCCTTAATGGCAATACTAACGTAATTAAAAATATTACGGTTATTTCCAGAGGCATAGCTGAGATCGCAGTTTCCTCCATTAGAGAAAGAACAAATCGCATCGTTAAATTCATTTCCCAATTCAGGAACTTCAAAGTAATCAGTAATAAATTCTTCTGCAGAATTTTTTTTAATTAATCGAGAAGAAAATTCCACAGCAGGTTGCATCGGGAGATCGATATTGTAACTTCCATAGCGAGCATCTGCCCTCGTGTTCAGTGCTCGAGTATGCCAGCTTGCAATATTGCGATCTCGCATTTCCCTTTCATATACAGGATCAAATTCCGGGAAATTAGGTTCTGCCATAGGAACAAATTTTTCATTTGTTCTTTCACCAGGGATTTTTATATTAGCATTGATAATAAGATTTCGGTATTCATGCGCATTCAAGTAAGGATAAAATGTTTTTTCGGGAACCTTCCACTCATTCCAACTAATTAAAGGATGTTTGACCTTGTGAATTTCGTATGTAGGATAATTTAATTCCCAATTTTGTTTAGTAATTGAAGCAGAATAATTATAGCGATTTATCCAGGAAGTTTCTGTGATACTTTTAGAGTTTAAATACCAATCATAGGAGGCATTGGTAGAAGGAGCTGAATAATTTATACATTTCGGGTCAGTTGGTGTAATACAACGAGCAACTTTTTCAGTAGCTTGTTCTAAAGCATTTTCTACTACAATGTAACGTCCTAGGTTTAAAAAAAGTAATGTGAAAAATAATCCAGAACTGATTGAAGCGATGAAGCTTAAAGAAAGAGAACCATTTTGAGTTAAAAATTTTAAATCTCTCATAATTATTGTCCTTGTAGATTATTAACTTCGTTACCTAAGGTTAATTCGCTAGAAAAAACTTGTTGTTTCTGATTCAAAGAATCTTTTAACTTTAAGAGAGGAACTATGGGGACAGCAGAACTTAAAATCATTAGGCCAATAACAGCCAGAAAAACGGGGAAAACCACTAGGTTTTCCAACCTTCTCACTCGATGCTCTACGGAAATCTTCCACTCGTTATGAGCATAGTCACTTAGATTTCTTAAAGAAGGAATTAATTCTCCACCTTCTGAATTGCTAATGTCTAAATGCATAAAAATATGTTTTAAAGTCGGATTAGGACATGCTTGCGAGATGATGGCCAGACTTTTGCTAAAAGGGATGCCATTTTCTGTGAGATTATAAATTAGCTTAAAAAAATAACTTAATAATCCTTTATTCCCTGATTCGATTTGAGATTTAACAATTTTTTCAAGAGCAGGTAGAACTCCTAGTCCTGATTCAACAAGAAGTACAAGTGATTCCAAAAAAATTGTTAGTTGGAATAAGCAGTCACGTTCTTCAGACCTTGCTTTAAGTTTTAAAAAAAGTAAATAAATAGCAAAGCAAAAGTATATTCCAATAACAATAATAATGATGCTAGTTTTAAAGCTAAATAATAGAAATCCTAGGATAGAGAATAGAATAATTATTAAAGCAGAAAATAATAATGTTAATTTTTTAAACTTTAATCTTTGTTTTTTACTTAATATTCCTGCTAGTCCTAAACGATCGGATAAATATTTAAAAGATGTTTCCGCATTCAGTAAATCGTTTTCTATAGAAGCTTCTGGATTGAGATAAATTCTTTTAGATAATTTATTTAAGTTTTGTTGAAATAAGAAATTCTTTTTGAAATTTAAAAAAAGTAATAAAGTAATGAAAAAAACTAAAAAAAAATAACTCATGGTTTAAAATAACTCATTTTTCTTAAGATCATATAACAGCCAATAATGATCATGCTTCCTGCAGTAGCCAAATTGTTTGCAACACGATTGCTAGTTAAAGTTTCCCAGTAGTTTTCGTAGTTAAGAGAAATAATCAATAAAATAACTGGAGAAATCATTAGTAAAATATTAGCTGTCATGCGCATATTAGCAGTGCTAACTTCGGCTAGACGGATTAGTGAAGAGCGATTGTTACTTACATTAGCTAGTCTTGTTAAGGTTGGCGCAAACCGACCTCCATTTTCAATAACCAGAGAGAGTGCGGAACGAAAAAGTTTTATGTCGGGAAGTCGAATGTTAGAGGCAAATTCTTCAATCGCTTTTTCTTTTTCAAGGCTAGAATCTATTTTCTTTAAGAGATATTCCACTTCTTTTTTAAGTAAACTATCTTTAGAAAGCAATTTTGTTGCTTTCTCCATGGCTTGATAAGGAGTTAGGCCTACTTTAATACTGGAGGCCATTGCCATTAGGAATTGCGGATAATCCGAGTTGAAATTAGCAGCTCTTTTTCTAATTTTTGTTTCACAATAAGAGACAGGAATGAAAAATCCCAAAAGAAAAAATATTGGCAAAAAGTAAAGGCTAAAAACCAAATCAAATAATATTACAAAAAAAATTCCGGAAAAAATGCAGATACTTAGAAAATAAATATTGCTTATATTGAGATCTGCTTGAAAAAGATAAAGGGTCAGAGGATTTTTTAGAGAAAAAACATAATGTTCGTTTTTGATTTCTTCAATTTCCAACAAATTAATTTTATTTGCTGGAAAAGAAAAAAGTGTATTAGTTCTTTTTATTTCTTTTAATCTAAAAAACATAATTAAAGACCAATTAAAGTCCCACTTCTAGAAAGTTTTAATTTATTTTCTATGGGCAAATCATTTAAAAAACTTATGCCAGATTCACGTCTCCATGTTGGATTTTTATGTTCTGGAAGAAATTTATAAATAGGTGAAAACTGGATAGTCCCATCAATATAATTTCCAATTTCTATCACTTCATAAATATGCCTTGTTTGAGTTTTCTTGTTTACACCTAAAAAAACGATAACACTGATTGCATTGGCGATTTGTTTCCTAATGGTATCAATTGTGACATTGCCCTGTGCTCTGGAAAGAAAAAGTTCTAACCTTGATAGAGCATCTTTTGCGCTTCGAGAATGAATTGTTGAGAAACCTGAATGTCCAGAAGAACAAACATCAATAAAGGCCTCTGCTGCTTCTGCGTCACGCATTTCGCCAAGAATTAATCTGTTCATCGCCATGCGCAATCCAGTCCTAATGGCAATGGCCGGGGGGATTTTACCAGCTCCTTCAGTATTTGCTTCCCTTGTTAGAAGTGTTCTTACAAATTTTCTATTTAAATTGATTTCATTAGTATCTTCAATAATCAAAATTGCTTCATTTTCAGGAACAAATAAAGAAAGTGCTTTAACTAAAGTTGTTTTGCCTGTTCCTACTTCTCCGGCAATTAAAATGGTGTTGTTTCCAAGGGCTACAATTTTTGCAAGATATTCCATAATTTCTCTTGCAGTGAGTTTACAATTAATTAGCTCTTCAAGTGTTACATCAATGTGTCTAGCTATTCTAATTGTGGTCATTGGCCCTAATCCATTAGGAGAAAAAGACTCGTGGGTGACACATATTCTGATATGAGAATCAATACTCGTATCTACTACTGGCGTGGCTACTGTACAAGATTTGCCAACACGCTTTAGTAGATTTTCAATAAAAGATCGATAATGATTTTCATCTGTGAAACTTAAGTCCGTTTGAATATTTGTCCGGTTGCTTTGAATACTGATATCATTATAATTTTTTATAATAATATCATTAATTTCAGGATTTTTAATTAAAGGAGTTAGGAGGTCATAGTTTTTAAAGCTCGAAGAAATTATCGCTATAACAATTGTTCTTTCCTGTTCAGTTAAAAACTCGTTATGTTTTTCTTCGATATGTTTTATGATTTCTAGTAGATCTTCTTCTTTGAAATTATTATGAGAATTTTCCTGAAAATTCTGAGCTAAAAATAATTGAACTTCTCTAGTAATAAATTTACCTGTGGCAGTTAGGATATTTTCAGAATTTGTTTTTTTGTGTTTGTGATTTTTGAATAGATATTGATTATAATAAGAGTGATATATGTCGTTTAGGCTTAACTCTTTGTTGACTTCATTCATTATCTTAATCCTTGATCGTAATACTTTTTGGCGAGTTTAAACTTTGAATCCACTTTGAACTGCCTTCAAGTAAATAAACTTTTCCATCAGGTCCTTTAGCCATGCCGGTATAATCTTTTTTCTCAATAGGAATAACTTTGTTACTAATTCCAAGAAGTGTTTTTTGGTTCATTTCGAGTGAAGCAGTTTTTAAATTGTCTCCATTACCTCTGAGTGCAAAAGTCAGTTTTCCAATACTGATCGCAGTTTTAATTTTTAGGGCTTCTTCCTGAGAAGTTAATAAAGTTACAGTAGCGGGTGCCTTGGGAGCGATGCTATCTGCAGTTTGTGCTTGCGCCGAGCTTCCTGCAGAAAGAATTTTAATATTTTCTGCAATTACTTTTGACTCTAGACCATTTTCGGAATTCTTAGATTGTCTTACTAAAATAACATCAACAAAATTTCCTGATTGTGCCCAGCCTTCTACGGCTGATTCAATATCAACACGCACAGTAATGGCACGCATCCCTTGTGGAATACCTTCAGTTACTTGGTTTTTATCATTATTAATATTACTAAGTGCACTAAGAGGAATCGGTAAAAGTTTAGGTAAAGGAGTAGTTGTAGTCCAGTTTTTATAATTTTCTGAATTATTTAAATACTCAGAAGTTAATCTACTTTTTGGCCAACTAATAGTTGTTAAAGGAATATTTTCTAATCGTTCACCTTTTGCCACTGTGCGGCTGGGGGTAGGAATACTAATCAGATCATCATCTGTTACTAAAATTATATTTTGTTTTTTATTGTCATTTTTTTTGGTAGTAATAACAATACCTACAAGTGCAATAACAACTACAAGGGCGATTATGAAATAATTTGACACATAATTGCCCTTAAGTTTTTTTAGTTTTACTTTCTTTTGCCTAAACATCTTATTTCAACTAAGAATTAGTGCTGCCAGGGATGACCGGAGAGGTTGGTAGATTGCTGATATTGAAATTCTTAAAATAAGAAGCTAAATTATCATAAAAGGCAAAAAGACCTAATGACATTGTAACTACTGCTCCAATAAATAGTACTTGTTCTAAGGCAAGACTTCCTTTTTGATTTTTTAATAATTTATTTTTTATTTTCATTTTATTTTTCTCCATTAGTTATTAATAATTTCAGTTTTTTCCAATTGAGATGGAAATTCCACAAAACCTGAAACATAACCTTGGATATTATCGATAAAAACTGGCAATGTTGTTGCAGCAAGTGCAATTGCTCCTGCTAAAAATAATAAAAATTCTAAGCTTAGGGAGCCTCGAGAATTAACTTTTAATTTTGTAAATTCTTCTTCAACATCATCAAATACTTTGTTATTTTGTTCCCAGGGAATTTTAGGGAGAATGTTATTTTCTTTCTCTTTGGGATAAAACAAATCTGCTTCTACTGTGAAATAAGAGAGTAATTTTTTTAACCAATGCATTGTATGTTGAGATGAATTCCCGGAGTATTCTTTTTCCTGGCAAATATCTAAAACTAAATCTTCAATAGTATTTTTTAGAAAATTTGAACCTTGAGTATAAAATGAATTTCCTGTTCCAACCCAATATTTGCCAGTTTTATCAAAGGGAATTGATTTTATTTTTGAGTTTTCTTTCTTAAATTTTGTATTGGTAACAAGGAAATCAAAAATATCATTCTTACTAAGTCCTCGTTCGATTAATTCATTAATAAAAATCAAAACGTCAGAATTACCTGGTGCTTCTGAGAGTTCGTTGAACTTGTAATTTAATAGATAAACTGAAGCAGGCTCATTTGAACTTACTAAAATTTTTATAAAACTTCTTGCGTTAAGAGCAAAAGGCAATATTCCTTCACTGTTGGCGATATCGATAATTACTAATTGATAAAGATTTCTTAGGCTTTCAATAATTTGCAAACTATATTCAAAACAATTTTGATTTCTCAACCATAGCTCTCTTGTTTCTCTATTTCCTGCTGGGGGTAAAAGCAAATCAATACCATTGGGAGCAGTTGTAATTAATTTTTGAATAAAGCTTTGATCGATAACTTTTTCTTCAAGTAATCCGCTAGAATATTCGGCTGATTGCCAACGAGGAGCGGCTAGATAATGAAGCAGACTAGAGTTTAATGAAAAATCAACAATAATACTAGATTTACCAAGGGCCATTGCTGCATGAGCGATTGCTGTTGCAATGGAAGTAGTGCCCACACCTCCTTTGGTGCCATTGAGGGTAATTATTTTACCGAGGGAGTCTTGGTATTTCTCATCTCCTAATTTGCATAGAAAATGAATGATTCTTGTTTCAGATTCATCCTGAGAAAAAATTTCATCAGCTAAATTATTAAATCTTTTTAAAATCTTTAAATTATAATTTTCTTGTTTTACTAAGATAAGAATAGGTATCTGGGGATGGATATTTTTAAATTCTTTAATATCCATTAGTAATTCCTCTTCAGATAATATTGGACCAAGAACAATTGCATCAAATGAGTTGCAGAGAAGAATTTCGTTTTTAGAATATGGAGTAAATTCAGCTAATCGTAGAAAACCAAGAGCTGAGCGAGAAGTTTCATAGGCTTGTTCAAAATAATTAACAAGCTTTGTTCTATCATTGGCGGTTTTGTCAACACACGCAATTTTCATTACAACAACTACTCACTACTTAAATAATCTGATGTTTCTAAAATATTTCTTTCACTAAAATCAAGAAAAAAATTACAGATCATCAAATTTTTTTTATTAATTAAAAGTACTTAAAGTAAAGTTCTATTTCAAAATTAAAGGAAATTCATTGTTAACTCTTTGTTAAGTCCAATCAATTTCTTTTACTTTGTTTTCTCCAATTATTATGAGAATGTTTCCTGTTGAATAAAAATTTTATAAATTTTTATTCAACGCATTAATCTACTCAACATTGGACATTTCTTAAATAACGTTTTATTCCTTTATAAGGATGTCAACTGATTTTAATGATTTAAAACTTGTTCGTTTATGTCTAGGTCGAATCGGTCACGATTTGCGAAATAATTTAAGTGTTTCTCTTTCTGTAATTAATGATTTAGTTGAAGGTTATGAGATTGGTAAAGATGAAATTAGTGATGCACAAAAATCTTTAGAAGAAGCTCTGAGCTTATTAAAATTTTTTGAACCGATCATTAATATTTCGCAGAAAAGATTAGAACAGATTAATTTATCAAGATTAATAGCTCAACAAATAGACGAAAGCAACTTAAGAGAATTTTTTCAAACTGATTTAGAAAATCAAGAAACTATAATATCTGCTGATGTAAAGACACTGATCCATTCTCTAAAATATTTATTTCATTATATTAGCTCAAAATTAAGCTTCCTTTTAAAAAACAATCAAAATCCAAATATAGCTTTTATTAAAATAGATAATATTTTTACCTTATCGACAAAATTGTCAGTCAGATTTTTAAATGAAGAAAAATTAATAGTAGAGGGTTTAATAGAAACTTGTTTATTTCTTCAAGCCGACTCTTCAATTGAAGCTTTGGGATTGATCTTTGCTCAAAATTTACTTAAGGAAAATAATTTAGGTGAACTCAAATTTAATTATACAAAAGATGAAATTATAATATCCTTATTTTTTAAAACTAAAAATAACCTCAAGGCACCTGGATATAAATTATCTGCGTAAGATAACTAAAAATTTCCATTTATCGAGAGACAAGATTGTAAAATCGACGAAAAAGGTAACTAAGAATTTGTAAAAATTCAAAGTTTATCAATAAATTATACTACTTATATAACATGTCACAATCTCAACCTTTGAGAATAGAAGATCCAAATAATTATTCTTTTATTACAGCAAGGACAATTAATTCTCTTCTTTGGTTTGTAAATAATAAGAAATTGGAAGATAAGATTTTAGGATTTTTAGCTAAGTATAGAGAAACCCATGAAATGAAATTATACTCTTTTGTGATGCAAGGAAATCATTATCATATGATAGCACAATATCCATGTAGCAATCGAGCATCTTTTTTTAGGGACTTTAATGCCAGAATTGCAGAATGTACAAGATTTTTTGTTAAAAAGTTTCTTGGAGGGCCACTTTTTGAAAGAAGATATTCAGAGCAAGTGTTGCCTTCTAATGAAGATATTGAAGAATGGTTCTTTTATTGTGCACTGCAACCTGTCCAAGCTGGTTTATGTGAAAAAATATCCGATTATCCCGCATACAATTCTTTTTATGATGCCATTTCAGGAAAGGAAAAAGTTTTTAAATTAGTTAATTGGACAAAATATAATGATGCAAAAAGACAAAATTTTAAAGTGGCTGTTAAAAATTACTTTGAATCATATACTCTTAAATACGAAAGATTACCGGGATATGAAAAATTAAGCCAAGAAGAATATGTTAATTTGATGTTAAAAAAATTGGAAGAACGAAGAGTAGTAATTGTTAACAACTTGAAGGCTAAGGGGCATATTTTTCCAGGGAAGAAAAAATTGCAGCAAACGAAATCTGGTTGTTCTCCACTGAGAACAAAAAAAAGCAGAAGAGATTATAAACGGCCACTATGTTTGACTAAATGTTTAGAATTGAAACAAAAATTCCTTAGCTGGTATTTTTCTATTTATGAATTATATAAAATAGCTTCCAAGAAATATCTTCAAGGTGATGATACTGCTTTATTTCCTAAATTTACCTATAAACCTCCATGGAGGATAATTAAAGAATTTTAAATTCCTATTATTTAAGATGAAATACTATTTAAAGTTGACAAAAAAAGCTTTTGCAAAATTGCAATTTTGCCTTAACCGTAAAAATCAATGTTGAAAGTAATTTCAATTTGTTTATTATAAAATTTCAAGTCGCAATTGAAACAAGTTCTTTTTATCAATTTCAATCAAATTCCTTTCAAGATTAATTAAAAATTTCCTTTTATCAATAATTCTTTTATAATAATATCCACTGGCCTTGAGGATATTAGAAAATAAAATTAAGAAATATTTAATGAACAAAAAATATAAAATATTACTCACCAACGATGATGGTTTTGATAGTCCGTTGTTGCTTGCCTTTATTGAAGCTTTGTCTGGAGCAAGTTTTTGTTCGGAGTTGAGAATTGTTGTACCAACAGAGGAACAGAGTTGGAAGAGTCAGGCTTGTACGAGATTTGAATTGCTTAGTGCTAATGAACATTTATTTGGACCTGTTAAGGGGTTTGTTGTTAATGGTACTCCTGCTGATTGTGTGGGATTGGGATTGTATAATTTATTTGAGGAACCGGCTGATTTTGTTCTTTCGGGAATCAATTTGGGTAGTAATACATCTTTTCCTTTTTATTTGAATTCGGCAACGGTGGGAGCTGTGAGACATGCTTTTACTTTTGGTGTGAAGGGAATCGCTCTTTCTGTGAAAGTAGAAGAACAAGTACAAAAGTGGTGGAACAAAGGAGGAAGAATTGGAGAAAATATGTTTCTTCCGCAGTGGAGGGAATTGGCAAGTTTGTCTGTGGAGTTAGTTGAAGAATTAATTTTAGAACGTTACTGGCAAGGGGTAGATTTGTACACCATAAATTTTCCTTGGAGTGCCTCGGCTAAAACCGAGAAAGTTATTACCGAACCTGAAAAAATGACTTATCTTTCTCCTTTGTATGAAAAAGTAGAAAGTGGATATCGGCATGTTTTTAAGGGATTTAAGAGAGGTGATTATGAAAGTAATTTAGGTAAGGATACAACAACTTTAGAAAATGCCAAGATCTCGATTTGCCCAATTAGTCATGATTTAAATTTAAAAAATAAAGATACCTTAAAGTTTTTGCAGGAAACTTTTTTTAATAAGTAATTTTTTCTTAGATATTTTCTACAGACCAGAATTGTCTCTTAAAGAAGAAAAAAGCCCTTTTAACACTCTAAATCAAGCATATTAAGCTTAAATTATTCCTCTTGTTTCTTTGGGTTCTATAGGTTATAAATTCCCCTGTTGTTCCCATATCTATTTTTACAGACATTTCAATTGGATTTTTACCATGATTAGAAAATTCTTTATATTTTTTCTGTTATCGATATCTTTTATTAAAACAGCAAGTGCTGATAATTTACTGGCTTCTCAATTGGGAATTAAAACTAGCCAATTTAAAGTTGCTAAAAATAATTTAGTAGTTCCGTTTCAAATAACCTCAACTGACCGCTGCTCCTTTGGGGATTTGGATGCATTGTTTTTGGATCTTTATCATAGTAGTCCTGAAACAAAAGTGCTTCTTACTTTAGAAGATTTTTTAAATCCTGAACAAATATACTTCACAAAAGATTTGATTGCCGATCAATTCGATGAAAAAATTATTGGGAAAGGGGGTTACCAAAGTTCGTTGGAATTACCTCAATTACCTTCAGCAAAATTACTTGCTTTATATGTTTGTAAAGATCTTAGCGGTAAAAGCTGTTCAGGTAAATTAGTGCAAGATGTGAATAAGACTATCAATGTTTATAATGCCAATAGTACTTTACCTAAGGGATTCAGAGCTGATGATAAAATTTACTTTTTTTCATATTTATTAGTTGATAAAAATAAGGTTTCAATAGTAGCCTCTCCTTTAGGAGAAAATGAATATCCTGTTTTTCAAGATTATTTAAAAGCAAATGGCATCAGCGCTGCTGATGCAGAAAAAATTACTGCTAAAGTTAAGATGAACAATGATCTCTTGGGTTCGGAAGCTTTAAGTTTTACTGACAAATCTGCTTCGATAAATCTTTTGCTTCCTAGACTTAACAGCAAAAAATGTTATCGCCCTAAAGAAGCTAAATAATTAAAATAATTTAGCTACAAGTTTTCTCAGTTAAGACTAGCAGACTAACTACATAACTTAGTTATCTTGACTGAGAGTAAACCAATTTTTTTGATTTAGCGACCTATCCAGTTCTTTTAATTCATCTAGCACAGCAAACATCATTTTCTCTGCTTTGGAATTTGGGCAATGTAGAAGCAGATCTTCATTAACGTTACAGAATTCCTTATGCATCATATTAACCGAACTTGCTTTCTCATTAATTGAAGATATTTTAAAAAATATTTTTGTTTTACAACTTAAAGGCGTATTGCTTAAACGATGTCCTGAACAAATTAAATCTTCTATAAACACCCAGTCTGATTCAAAAGAATTATTTTCAGGATTATGATTAATGACTTTGATATTATTGTTTTTAAGAATACTAACAATTGCTTCAGTGCTTTGTTCGGCAGAAAGGTTTAAAGTTTGTTTTACTTGTGTAATGGCGGGAAGCGCTAATGGCTTAAGATCATAGTTAGATACCTCTTCTAGTTGAGGCCGTTCGATGGCTGAGCTGCAACCGATTAATAGGAAACTTAATAAATAAAATTTTGAAAATAGTGTTTTCATTTAATCACCAAAGTTTTTTGTTAGCTTAATTCTGTTATGGAGCTTTTGAAGAATTAAGTAACAAAGAAGAAAAAAGCTTTTAAAAAAACCTAAGATACTATTATTACTATATATTTTTACAAAAAAGACGATCTAAGCCTCTTGAAAGTTTTTTTCTAAAATATTCTATCCTAAGTATTTACACTTAAAGAAAAAACCCCTATTAAAAGCAATTTAATTTTATTGGCCAATTCTTAGGAGAAACTCTAAATGGCAAATATACTTGCTTCCTTACCGATTGGAGAAAAAGTGGGCATAGCTTTTTCTGGTGGTCTTGATACTTGTGCTGCCGTTACTTGGATTAGGGAAAAAGGTGCTATTCCTTATACTTATACAGCGAATCTTGGTCAATATGATGAAAATAATTACGAGGATATTCCCAAAAAAGCCCTCAAACATGGAGCTGAAAAAGCAAGATTAATTGATTGTCGCTTGCAACTAGTAAATGAAGGTTTTGCCGCACTAATGTGCGGAGCCTTTCATATTTCTACTTCGGGCAAATCTTATTTCAATACTACACCTTTAGGGCGAGCTGTTACTGGAACAATGCTTGTGAGGGCAATGAAGGAAGAAGGAGTTGATATCTGGGGTGATGGTTCTACTTATAAGGGAAATGATATCGAAAGATTTTATCGTTATGGCCGCTTAGTAAATAGCAATTTACGAGTTTATAAGCCTTGGTTGGATGTTGTTTTTGTCAATGAACTCGGTGGTCGGAAAGAAATGAGTGATTGGCTAGCTAAAAGAGGTTTTGAATATCGGATGAAGGCTGAAAAGGCTTATTCAACTGATGCTAATATTTGGGGCGCAACTCATGAGGCTAAGGACCTGGAATTTTTAAATAACGGAGTTAATATTGTTCAACCAATAATGGGTGTTAAATATTGGGATCCTACGGTTGAAATTAAAACTGAAAGAGTTGTTGTTGGTTTTAAAGAAGGAATGCCTTTTTCTATTAATGGAAAAGAATTTTCTGATCCGGTGCAATTGGTAATCGAAGCCAATGCTATAGGTGGCAGACATGGTTTGGGAATGTCTGATCAGATAGAAAATAGAATTATTGAAGCTAAAAGCCGAGGTATTTATGAAGCACCGGCTATGGCATTGTTATTTATTGCTTATGAACGTTTGATTACAGCAATTCACAACGAAGGTACAATAGATAACTATCGTACTTTGGGAAGAAAATTAGGCAGGCTCTTATATGAAGGTCGTTGGTTTGATCCTCAGTCTTTGATGCTCAGAGAAACTTTGCAAAAGTGGGTAGCAAAAGCCGTAACCGGTGAAGTAGAAATCGAACTAAGAAGAGGCGATGATTACTCGATTATGAATACAACTGGTGAAAATTTTAGTTATCGTCCAGAACGATTAACTATGGAAAAAGGTTCCGGTGAATTTGGTCCGGGAGATCGAATTGGTCAATTGATGTTAAGAAATCCTGATATTCAAGATTCCCGCGATAAGCTTTTAGCTTATGCTAAAGCTGGAGTGATTCAGCTTGGGGGAATGAAGGATTTTGGTTTGTTGGAATAAGATATTCTTGGACTTGTAATCAGTAGGTTGCGGGTTCAAGTCCCATCGCCAGCTTCTTTAATTTCCGTATACTTATCTGTAAAAGTTATCTGTAAAAGTGGATTTATTCTATGACAACAATATTTGTTATCTTGTTTGGACTAATAATGTTGGCGGTAATTTATCCTTTAGGTAATCAATCTCGGGGACGGAGCATCAATTTATCGGAAATAGCAAACACATATGGCTTTACATTTTCTCTGGTACCGACAGAAAAAGAAATGGAAAATTTGCCAAAACGAAAAATGTGTTTCAGAATTATCGGAAATATGATGACCTTTCAAAATTCAAGGAATATTCGCATCAGGATTTACGATAATTATTTTCATAACTGGTTCTCCTCTAAAGCTCCGCAAAAATCTACTCACGTCTTTTTGGATTCACGAAATTTAGAAGTTGGTTTTTTTTCTTTAAAGCCGCGAAACTTTATAGTAAAATTTATATCGTTAATCCTAGGTAGTAATCAAGATTTTGTAATAATTACTGGAATAAAAGAATTTGATGAAAAATGGATTCTTACTGGAACTCCTTGGGTCGAAGGATTTTTCACAAAAGAAATAATTGAAGCTCTTTTAAAGTTTCCAGGTATTTTCCTTGAAGGAGAGGGGCAGTCTATTTATTTTTATTATTCCGGATCTCCTCTAGGACCAAATATTCAAGATGTTGCTAAATTAGCGGAGCTGGCACTAGAACTTGCAGAGAAAATACCCCTCTATTAATGATGCTGAAGAAAATAATTTTTATTGGGAGTAAAATTCCTGTTGGAATAATATATCCTCTAGGCCCTTGGAGACAGTAAAAATAACTTACCAATTTTTCAGACATTTGTTTTCGCCATATCTTTAAAAGTGTTTCATGCAAATATTGGTTTTTTTGCGTATCCAGTTGCCCTGAGGATATTTCTTGGGAGCAGCATTTGCTACAGAGTTAATTAATCATGGTTAATGAAATGCATCATTTCATTTAATATTTGTTGATGTGTTTTTTGTTCTGTGGATTTACCGGGAAAAATAGAATGATAAAGATTAAGAGTCGCTTCTGATGGTTCCCCGTCTATAAAATGATCAACTCTTCCATATTTTGCTATTCGATAATTACCAGTTTGGAAACCTTCAATTAAGCTTGCAACTTGGTCACCTAAAGAGAAATGCCATACTTCTGCGCCAATATTATAAAAACCTCCATAACTCATGGCTTCTTGTAAAATATTTCTGTTGCTGACAATAATTTCACAATTATTTCTTTCTTGAAGCAACATTGGATTGGTTAAGGCATCATCTAGGTTGTTAATGTGATGCTCTAAAATTTCAAATCTTCTATGATAATGATAAGTTGTTGCTTCTGGCGGCTGGCCGTCAAAATCCACACCCATCGTCAGTTCTTCCCAGGTATCTCCTTTGCGCCGAATAATATTTACATCAATTGCTGCACCTGTGCAGTGTGGAGGAGGAGGTAAACTTTTTTCGGTATGAGGTGGTGCCCACATATTATATACAAAATCTCTTAAATAAGTTTTCTGAGCAAAATTTAATTTATCTACCTTTAGATTTAAATTCTTACATTCCTCAAGGAAGGAATAAACAATCATATATTGCTGAACCGACACAGGGCGAAAGCCATCATAGACGAGAATATCCAATTCCGGATCAATTTCCATTAACCTTCTACGGGCCTTGATTAAGGCGTTAACTACAGATTCTCTTACGAAAAAAGGTGAGAATTCTCCATAAGGTGATCCAACTTTAAAGTATGGGTGATTTTGTTTACGAATGAAAAATTTTGGAATTTCAACTAACGACTCATTACAATCTTCAATTAAGATATTACTTCTTAAGCTCAGAATTCCTTGAGTGCCTAATCTTTCAATTCCCCGAAGAAGTGCTTCTTTTTGCGTTAGAACGCTACCGTATTGTTGAGCTATACTTGCTTCGAGTCGTTCCATTTCAACAATATTTTTCAATATATTATTCATTTTTTACTTTCTGATAATATACACTATTCTTCAGCTTATTTATAGTGGTATTGTAAAATGAATATATTTAGAATAGTCAATATTTATAGATAGTTGTCAAATACATTATGAAGTATCATTTTTTTTCTTTTCTGAAAAAACTCTGTAATTCAAAAAAAGAGAGAGTAAATTACCTGGAAACTCTAAATGGCAAAGTTCTAATTAAGATATTTGCTAATAAAAAAACCTCTCCACAAACCCCGATTATTATTATTCATGGTGGGCCAGGATTGCCACATAATTATCTTTTAAATCTAGAAGCACTTTCTGAAAATAGAGCAGTAATTTTCTATGATCAATTGGGTTGCGGCTTGTCACCTTGTATCTCTGATAACTCATTTTGGCAGATTAAGAGATTTGTAAAAGAGCTTTTATCTATTGTAACTTTTTTGGGATATAAAAAAGTAAATTTATTGGGGCATTCGTGGGGAGCTTGTGTAGCAGCAGAATTTTATTTTGTTTATCCAGCTTTAGTTAAAAGTTTAATTTTTGCAAGCCCCTATTTAAGTGCGCCTCTTTGGATGAAGGATGCTCAGGAACTGATTGAAGAATTGCCCATGGAATATAAAATTATTTTAGAGCAAAGCAATAAAAAGCAAGATTACTATTCCCTAGAATATCAAAATGCCCAGCAGGAATATTATAAAAGATATCTTTACCGCTTAGATCCGCTACCAGAAGTTTTTTCTTCATCAAGAGCAACTTTTGGTTTGGATTGTTATCATTATATGTGGGGAACAAATGAATTTACAATTGAAGGAAGCTTAAAGGATTATGATGCTAGTGCTAAGTTGTCAGAAATAAAAGTTCCTACTCTATATACTTGCGGTCGTTACGATGAAGCTAGGCCCGAGACGGTTTTACATTTCTCAAAATTAACCCCTAAGGGGGAATTTAAAGTCTTTGAAGATAGCGCCCATTTCCCTCATCTTAATGAAAAAGATAAATATCTAGAAACCATTGAAAGTTTTCTTATTCGCAACGCAAATCCAAAGGATTAATTTTATCTAGTTCTATGGTGCTGGAGTAAGGGATGGCTTCTACTGAACAGGCATAATTTTTAGATATTGTAGTAGCTTCATTTTCTGGCTTTTTGACATAATCCATTGCTAAGGTTAGCAGACCAAGATTATGGAGCTTTTGTAAGGTTTCAAGGGCGGCATTCCGATCCTCTTCGGAAGTGAAACGATATTTATTGCTGTCGAAATCAAATGTTGAGGTAACATCCTCGCGGTTCCAGCCATCAATATAACTTGTAATTGACTCCACCAGCGAATCTCCATTTTGAGCAAAGAGCAAACCTCCCGCTCCACGAACGGTATTGCTGATCTCTTGAATCAATTGTAGCATTCCCGTTTCTAAATTAGGACGTTCCGCTGCGGTATCAAAGTTATCCAAAAATAAACCATCGAATTTCTTTTTTAAAATACCGGGCATAATTTTTTGCGTGATTGTTTGGCGATATCCGCTTTGATTGACATCGGCAATCCACTCTCCCCAATCTGCCCAGTAAGCTAAACGATATTTTTTCAGAGACTTATACCAAGAGCGGTATGGTTCGATTGTCCCAATGGAAAGATAACCTAAAACAATTACCCCACGCTGCCGAAGAGTTTTAATGGACTTTGCTGAAGCCTCTTCAGCATCAATAACCACGAGATCGTAATTTGAAAGTGAATTTAATACTTTCTTATTATTGCAATCCACACCTAAGGCAAAGGCAAAAGAACGAACCGAGGTTAAGCGTTGATCTAGGGCAAAAGCTGAACAAAGATTAAGTGAAAAACAGTATCCAAAAATTATGTTGAATAAAATAAAATTCCTTTTCATTGGTTTAGATATCGAATCTATTT
Organism: uncultured Bdellovibrionales bacterium; assembly: GCA_964405665.1. Taxonomy (GTDB): domain Bacteria; phylum Bdellovibrionota_C; class UBA2361; order SZUA-149; family CAZDWZ01; genus CAYOOT01. The sequence continues at coordinate 22,918 of CAYOOT010000013.1, forward strand.
GTTAGAATCTTTCTAATTGGAAAAGGGTCTGTGTTCAAAAGCACATTTTAAGGATAAATATCTTTAATTAATGCTTGTTTTTATGCTTACCATGGGATTTGCCTGGGTGTTCTTTGTGAACGATATACATTGCCCGTCCTGGTTTATCTATTTTAACGGTTTCGTAAATATGAGGAAAATGATTTCCTTTTCCTCTAAGTTCAACAATCGATACAGGGCTAACATGTCGTGAGTTACTAATAAATCTTAAATTAACAAGATTAACAATATCATCATCATCCATTACTATATTATGCCACTCATTTCTTGGTCGGTTCCGATAATAACCATAAGCCTTTCCATATGGTGGACTGGAAATTTCAGAAGTATATGGAAAATAAAAATCTGCAGGACTTATATGATAGCGATTAGAGATAGTCATCCAAGATAGACCGGATTTTCTTAAGTTTACAATAGTCAGTGGTTTGACTCTTGCTTTTTTTGCGATGAATAATGCTACAGGAATTTCTTCCTCGATAATTCCATATTGCGGAAGCACAACTACTTCTCTTGTGGGATAGCCATAATAAGAAGCCGCTGAAGTAGCAAAAAAATTAACTCCTTGATTATTAACCGTTAATCCTACCGTATCTTGTGCCCCCACATTGTACTGAGGAGTGAAAAAGATAATTGTTATGAAGCAAAATATAAATTTAAAATTAGTCCAGAATTGTTTCATAAGATCTCCTGTCTATGAAGGATGGATTTTAAACTAATATAATCTTTTATAAAAAAATGGATCTCTGATCGTAAACAGGTAGCGCGTTTGAGCTTATTTAAAAAGTGCTTTAAAACCCATATCTTTTACCAAAGCCTGCTTTAATTCTTTGGTTTTTAGAGCAGCAATTACCATATCATCTAAAAGCTTTGGATAAAGCACTTTTGGAGAACATGCTTGCCAGAGATAGTGGGCAAGTGAGCCGGGGAGGGGATTTAGTTCGTTAAAATAAAAATTTCCGGAAGAAGTATCAATCATGAAATCAAATCTTACAACCCCAGAGCAACCAAGAAGATCATATGCTTTGAGAGCATGTTTAATTACGCCACTTTTATATTCAACTTGTAAATCTTCTGGATCAATAACTCTACTGAGACTAGCCATGCCTTGCGCTCTTGGCGCTTCGGGGCCTTTTGCTTTTTTACTGCCGCCACGTAGATATTTATCTTCATAGGATAGAGCATCACCGCTAGCCACAGGAATTTCCGTAACCGAAGCGACTGCACCTTCACTTGTATTTCGAATAGAAACGTTGACTTCCATTCTAGTGCTGACAAAAGGCTCGACTATTGCTTCAGTATCATATTGGAATACTTTTGCTAAGGCAGCATCAAGTTCAGCTTGGTTAGCAGCTTTCCCGATACCAATGCTGGAACCTAAATTAACGGGTTTTACAAAATAAGGAAAAGTTCCTAATTGTTTTGAATTAATTACAGCATCTCTTGCTTTGCTAAAATTTCTTTGAGCAGATTCTTTAGTGATCACTACGGAGGGCAAAACAGGAATCCCTTGGGAGCTTAAAACTGCCTTGCAATGAAATTTATTCATCGCAATTGCGGAGGCAGTTACATCACAGCCTGTATAAGTAAAATCGGCCATTTCAAAAAGTCCTTGAATACAACCGTCTTCTCCAAATTGCCCGTGGAAGGCGGGGAAGAAAACATCAACTTCAATGGTTTCTTCTTTGGAACTAAAAACTCCTAAAACATTTTTTTTCTTGATAACGGTTAGGCCTTTTGTGCCCGGAAGGGGCAATAATGTTACTTGCGTCACTTTTGACAAGCAATCTGGAAGACCCTTGTAAAAATTTTTATCGACTAATTCCTTTCCTGTAAACCATCTTCCTTTGATGTCGATATAAACGGGAATTATTTCATATTTTGTTTTGTCGAAAGCGGTAATTATTTCGTTGGCAGTAATAATTGAGATTTCATGTTCATTGGAACGACCACCGAATACGACAGCAACTTTTATTTTTGACATAGGGACCTTATAGAAAAAACCTAAAAATTTATAACCGTTTCATATAAGTCTGGCAAGTCGTTCTCAATAAGAACGACATCTTGAGGTAAAACAAGTGAATTTAAAAGCTCAAAGGCCTTAGTTCTATTTTCTGCAAAAATGATATTATTTTTTTCAAAATCTGCTGCGATTAAACCTTGCTCTAAAGATTTTTTATTAGTTTCCCCAACAATAATTACTTTACTGCAAATTTTTGCAGCAGATTGAGCAATATTTTTATTAAGCTGAGCTTGTTGTTCGCCAAACTCAATCATTCCCGGAGTGATCAAGATTTTTTGGTTGCCTTTTAATTGTTCTAATACTTCCAGTGCGGCAGCAAAACCTTCTGGGTTTGAATTATATGCGTCATTGATTTGTGTATAACTTCCCATTGTTTTTACTTCAAGACGATTATCAAAAGGCTCAAGATTCCTAATCGCCGCAAGAAGAAGTTCTGGGTTTGCACCTAGGATATGAGCTAAAGCAAAGGAGGCAAGAATATTGGAAATATTTGGTCTTCCTGATAATTTTGTAAAAGCCGAAAGAGTTTGTTCGGAAAAATTAATTTTAAAGTAAGTTCCCTCATTATTAAATTTGATGTCTGTGATGTGATAATCTAAATCTCCCATTTCGGTATTGAGGCCATAGAGTTTTGTTATTGCTTTTTTATGAAGAGTCGCTATTTTTCTGGAGCCCGCATTATCTCCGTTACATACTAAAATACCATTTTCCGGTATTGCTTGGGCTAGTTCAGATTTTGCCAATAAGACATTTTCTGGAGTTTTGAATCTTTCTAAATGTGCTAGGCCCACAGCAGTAATAATCCCTGCTTGAGGTGGAGTCAAACTACAAAGTTTTTTAATTGAACCGGGCAAATATGCCCCCATTTCAATCACGGCATATTTATGAAAAGGTTGAAGTTTTTCTCGAATTTCTCTGGTAATCCCCATTTCGGTATTGATTGATTTTGGTGGTGCAAAAGTGGGAGCAAGGGAAGTTTCTAATAATTTTGCCAGAATGGCTTTGGTAGAAGTTTTTCCGTAACTGCCAGTAATACCAATGATATAAGGATTTATTGATTTTAATTTTTCCTTAGCTTCATTGATGAAATTTTTCTGCCGACGATTTTCATCTGGCTGAAGCAGATAAATTGCTGTAATTAAGAATAAAGGTAGTATTTGAAAAATAAAAATCAAGCTTATGAATTGCCAGAGAAGACTGAGATCTAAAGTAAAAATAAAAAAAATTAAACTTATTATACTTAAAATCGAAGATACAAAAAAAATCCGTTGTGCTCGCGCAGTCATTTTTAAAGTTATTTTTCCAGTTTTCCTAGGATCGACTTCTGCTTGGGAAAAAGAAGAAAGAACAAAGCAAAATATTAAAGATAGAATTAAATTATAATAGTTACATCTTAATAAAATAAAAACCAAAGCCAACACAATTGAAACTACCGTACCTTTTTTATCAAAGGCCTTATTTTCTTGATACCAGCTAAGGAATCGTTTTTGATTATATTCTTCTTGCTGAAAATATCTTAAATATTGGAGTAGCCTTTTTTGACAAAAAATTAATGAGCCAATAAAAAGGAAAATATTACTAAGAAAAAAAGTCATTTATTGTTTAAGGATAGTTAAAAGTATTATTAAATCCTCAAGGCAACTGGATATTCATGAAATCTTATATTTTATAAAAATATTTAGCCAAAAAAGAAACTATTTTTATCCGAAGAAACACACAAAACCGCAAAGGTTAATAGCTTTTTGCAATATCCAGCTGCCTTGAGGGTATGTTAATTAAGTTTTGTTCATAATATCAGGCGCAGGCTTTACAGTCCCCCCTCTTACTGTTGCTCCTATTACCAGACCGGCACTGATTAGCACTATGTTTTTGATGATGTATTGCCCTTCTAATGTCGGTGCATAGGGTAATTTTGTAAAAACTTCCTGGGGAAAAAGGAAAAGAGGAGTAATTGTTCCTAGCATTTGTAGAAAAAGTAAAAACAATGTTGCTCGCATAAAAATTCCAAGAATTAAACCGATACCAATTAAACTTTCCCAACTTGCTAGTACCAGAAGAGATATCTTGGCAGGAATTGAGCCAAAAGAAAGTAGATCAATTGTCCGAGTTGCTAAATCTTGTGCCGGGCTTAGGCCAGGAAAAAATTTAAGTATCCCAAACCAGAAAAAAATTATTCCTAGGCTGATTCGTAGAAATAAAATACCAAAGTGTGACATCCAATTTGTAATTTTTCGATCAAGTTGATCAAATGAGTTACTTAAGTCTTTCATTGTCCTCCTAAATGAACAAAGCTGAAGAATGATAGCCAGAAATATAATTAAAATCTAAACTTCATTGATTTAAAAACTCTCCAATATAGTATGCACAGAGTGAAGCACCGGCACTATTAAATGGAGTATGATGCTGATCATTAAGAATAATTAATTTACTTTCAGGAATTAATTCTTGCATTCGTTTTCCCAGTTCTAAAGGAGTTTCTGTATCCTTTTCACTCCAAAGAAGAAGCGTCGGATTTTTTATTTTTTTTAAATCTTCTGTTAAATCTTCATTTACTGTTTTCACAAAAGATCCAAGCATTGGACCCGCATTTTTATAATCAGTGGAAGCAAAGCGGGGAATAAACCAAGTTTCATACCAATTGACATTAAATTTTGCTTTTATCAATTTTAAGAAATTTCTTATTTGTCTTACGGTAAAGATTTTTATTCTTTGATCTAAAGAATATTTACGCTGTAATCCCGAGCTATTAATTAAAACTATTTTTAAAACTCGCTGTGGATACAAGCTTGATAATTTAATAATTGTTTTCCCGCCAAAGGAATGTCCGATAAATATTGCTTGTTTAATTTGTTGTTGGTTTAAATAAGAGAGAATGCAGTCAGCAAATTCTTTCATGCCCCAACTCTCGTTCGGAATTTCAGATTTTCCATGGCCGGGAAGATCAATAATATGAACTTGGAAATGATCACTCAGGAGCTCGCCTAAAGGTCTGATCATTTCGATATGATGCTTCCAGCCATGGAGCAGGATTATTTTGGGATTTTCCGCTTTTCCGATAATTACTGAATTTAAAAATATGGACATTTATATTTTTTACCACAAATTACAAGGTAGGGGCACCCATTCGATGGGCGCGTCGCCCTTTATGGGTGCCCGTTCCATCATATGTTTTGGAATTCCGGGCAGGCATAAAGCCTGCCCCTACAGTAAAAAATGACGAAGTCATATATTTTGAAAGTAGCTTTCTAAATTTTCAAAACAAAATTTATAATTATTCTTCGTTAACACATCTGGTTTTGCTTTGATAGAACTTAAAAGTAATTCTTCGGCCATTTGACCAAGGATTAACCGAAGAATAAATCCGGGAACATGAAAAAAAGCCGGACGAGCAAGAGCCTGAGCAAGGGTTTTGGTAAATTCTTTATTTCTAATCGGTTGAGGGGAAGTAAAATTAACGGCCCCCGAAATATTCTCCTGATCTATACAAAAAACTAAAGCTTTAATTACATCCTCTAAGGCAATCCAACTGAGATATTGCTCGCCACTTCCGAGATTTCCACCTAACCCTAATTTAAAAGGCAAAAGCATTTTTTGTAAAGCCCCACCGTTTTTTGAAAGAATCATTCCCAAACGGGCATTAATTTTTCTAACTCCAGCATCGCGGAGTGGAAAAGTAGCAGCCTCCCAATCTTGACATACTTTGGCCAGAAAACCGCTTCCGGCAGAAGAAAGTTCTGTTAATTCTTCTTCTTTCCTGTCTCCATAATAACCAATAGCTGAAGCCGCAATAAATAATTTTGGTTTTTTAGGTAATGATAAAACTTTTTCTACAAGAAGCTTAGTGCTTAAAATTCTACTGTTAGAGATTTCCTCTTTTCGTTTTTTTGTCCAAAGACCGGAGGCAATATTTTCGCCGGCAAGGTGGATAATTACATCAAAATACGAATCTTCATTTAAATCAATTATCTTATTTTTAATATCCCAGAATATTTCATTTTTCTTTAGATTTTTTGTTCTTTTTAGAGAAAATATTTCATGATTATTATTTTTTAATTCTCGAACTAAAAAATTTCCAACCAAACCACTAGCGCCAGAAATTAATATTTTCATAATTACTCTCCTTGGCGGGAATTATTTTTCTAAATCTTCAGATTTAGAAAAATAATTTTCAAAGTTATATTTCTATCTGTAATCCGATTTCTATAACCTGATCGGCAGGGATACAGTAATATGTTGTCGCCCTTTCGGCATTTCTGGTCATAAAAGCAAACATTTTTTCCCGCCAGATCGCCATCCCCTCTGCTTCGGTGGCTAAGATAGTTTCACGACCCAGAAAATAAGTGATATTATTAGTATCAAAGGTAATATTATATTTTTCTTTTTGACTAATTATTGCCGGGACATTGGGAGTTTCCATAAAGCCATAACGAATCACTACCTTGTAAAAATTATTTCCCAAATTTTCAATTTCTACCCGTCCTCCATCACCAAGATAAGCGACTTCTTCCAGCTTCACACTCAAAATTATGATAGTTTGATGCAAGATCTTATTATGTTTTAAATTATGAATTAAGGCAGAGGGTGTTCCATCCATATTCCCGGTCATAAAAATTGCAGTTCCTTGAACACGTAAAGGGGGATTTTTTTGTACTTCTTCTCGAAATCGATCTAAAGGAAATGTTTGAGCACGAATTCTTCTCGCCAATATTTGTCGGCCAGTTCTCCAGGTAAGCATGATTGTAAGAATTGTAACTCCAATTACTAAGGGGAACCAACCTCCATGATGAATTTTGATAATATTTGCCGCAAAGAAAGCAAAGTCGATAATGAAAAAAATACCAAAGATAATTAGCGACTTTGAATAGTTCCAACCCCAATGTTCTCGGGCAACTACATATGTCAGAATAGTGGTAATTAACATTGTCAGAGAAACTGCTACGCCATATGCCGCTGCCATATTGCTGGAACTTCTAAAACTTACTACTAAAAAAATTGTTAGAATTAGCAAACCAGTATTCACAAGAGGAACATAAATTTGTCCGATTTCTCTTGAAGAAGTATGGCGAATTTCCAATCGCGGTAAGCAGCCAAGTTGTACTGCTTGCTTAGTAATAGAAAAGGCCCCAGAAATTAGAGCTTGAGAGGCAATAATTGTGGCCAATGTTGCAATAATTACCAATGGCAATAGGGCCCAAGAAGGAGCAAGATTATAAAAAGGATTATCCTTTAATTCTGGTTGTGTCAGCAAAAGAGCTCCTTGACCAAAATAATTCAGCAAAAGACTGGGAAGCACCAAATAATACCAACCAAGTTTAATTGGTTTTCTTCCAAAGTGACCCATATCTGCATAGAGAGCTTCGCCTCCAGTGATTACTAAACAAACAGAACCTAATGTGACAAAACCATGCCAACCGTTTCTGATAAAAAAATTAATTCCAAGTAATGGATTAATTGCCGTAAGAATTGAAAGATCTTTGATGATACCGCATATACCTAATACTGAAATAGTTAAAAACCAAATTATGATAACCGGCCCACAAAAATTTCCAATTTTTGCCGTTCCTTGTTTTTGTGCAAGAAATAACAAAACTAAGATGAAAATAGTTATGCCCAAAACATAGTCGCTAAAAAGCGGATTAATAATTGACAATCCTTCGACTGCTGAAAGTACTGAAATAGCGGGGGTGATAATTCCATCTCCATATAATAATGCGGATCCAAATAAACCAAGCAAGATCAAATAACGTCTTCTGGTTTTATCTGTTTGGGGAGATTGTGGATGAGCAGCCAGAGCCATTAAAGCAAGTATTCCGCCTTCTCCTTTATTATCAGCGCGCATTACTACATAGATGTATTTAATTGAGATTACGCTAATTAAAGACCAAAAAATTAAAGACAATACTCCCAGTAAATTTTCTCTAGTAAGAGAAAGAGCGTGGCTACCATGAAAGCATTCGCGCAGAGCATAGAGAACTGAAGTTCCAATATCCCCATAAACAACACCCAGAGCTCCCAGAATTAAAATCAGTAGATAATTTAAATCATTCTTCGAAGGAATATTTTGTTGTTTTGAATCCATAATGATTTTAAAATACTTCTCTCAATTTAGTGTTTATGCTCAAAACAAAGTATGATTTTTCCATATGGTTAGTGCCGTTTAAATCAAAAAGTATTTGGGGAATTCAAAGTTCATTAAATGCTAATGCGAGCATGCATATTAAACCAATTGTGCGAAAGGTAAAAGCAGCAATTGCTATCTGTACATGAAGTTTTTTTAAATTTTTTTCTCCTTTCAGTAGTTTGTTGCCCAGATATATTATAACCAGATATAATATAAAAGCTAACGTGGAGAAAAACACATGGACTTGTTTCAGGGGAGACATTTCCATGGCAATCACTGTTTGTACAGCTTTTTTTGTGATTTGTAAGTTAATAACAATGGCGATATCAAGGAACATTCCAGAGAGCATCAAAGGCACATGCCAGCTAGTTTTCTTTCGTAATATCAACCCATTAACTAATAAAAGCCAGGCTAATATAGCGCATTGTACATTTTGATTCATAACTATGTAATTCATATCGCCTCATAGCTTTATTCTCATTCGCAGCTTTAGTGGAGCGAAGGCAGATATCTTTTAAAGGGGGAATTAATGCAAATTGTAGCGGATAACTGGGAACCGCGAAAGTCCAGGAAATTAGTTTACAAACTTTTTATAATTGCTTTTATTATTCCCTTTATTACTTTTTTATCTGTATGTTCTTATTCCTATTTTTTTAAAATTAAACTCTCATACAAAGTAATCAAACATATTGTTCTGGCTTGTTGGTTGATTACAATGTTAGTGATCTTTATTATTGCTTGGCGATCAAGTCGCGAGAGATTACTTTATAATCAAAAAATTACTGCAAAGCTAGAATAATTTTAAATTCTTTTTCCTGAACAGGTTGAACGCTGAGACGAGAACCTTGTTTTAAAAGGGCCATATTTTTTAAATCCGGGATTTTTTTCAGTTCCGCAAGAGCAAGAGGTTTTTTAAATTTTTTTACGAATTTAAATTCTGGTGAAAACCAACGAGGATTTTCTTTGGAAGCTTTGGGATCAAAATAATCACTTTGCGGATCGTATTGCGTTTGATCGGCAAGTGCCAAGCGGGAAACTTTTGCTAATCCAACTATGGCGCTAGGATCATTATTGGAATGATAAATAAGGACGGAATCACCCACTTGCATTTCTTTCAAGAAATTTCTAGCCTGATAATTCCTTACACAATCCCAAACAGTTGTTTTATCTTTTGCCAGATCGTCAATTGAATAAGTTTCTGCTTCGGTTTTTACAAGCCAAAACATTTTTATCTGTTATCAAATCTAGAACGAGAACTTCTTCCGCCACCACCATATCCGCCGCTTCTTCTTTGTCCATATCCACCAGAGGAACGTCCATCTGCGCCGCGACGGTCCTCATTTCTGCCTCTGTATCCGCCACCACCGCCATCTCTCTCACTTCCGCCACGGCGATCATATCCACCACCATTACTTCTGTCGTCTCCACCACCGCGGCGATCATCACTTCTGCCTCTGTATCCGCCACCGCCGTTATTTCTTCCATAACCGCCTCTGCTTCCCCGATCTTGGTTGTTTCTGTGGCCACCACCACCTCTGGAATGTCTTTGTGCGCCGTTACCTCTATCTTTACCTGTTAGGTAAACATGTGAATTTCCACCTTCAGTATTGGGACGAAGGTTATTTCTTTTAAAATTACGAGGTAGTTCGCTGAGTGCTTCAATTGCTAATTCCGTCCCATTATGTTCAATGCCATTTAAGTTATCAGAAATAATTCTAAAATTATCTATTGTTGTTTCCAATGACATACTGTCGCTGCTAACAGATAATTCGCTAATTGCTTGGGCATCAGCTCCGGCAAATTCTTCGGCAAGAGAGCAGAATGTTTGAAAATTCATTTCGTTATCCAGACCCTGAGAGACTTTGAAGGTAACGGATTTTATTTGCACTTCTTTGGCCGGAATTTTATTTTGTTCTCTGTTTTCTTCTTCGTTGTTGTAAGTTTCTTTTTTATCATAGCTTAATTCATCATTAATGCTTCTGTTGTTGTTGCTTACGATAACGTTGTTGTTGGGAAGCTGTTTAATTACGAAATGGGCAATTAACTTTGTAATCGTTTCTCTTTCGGCAACATTGTCTTGATAATGCTTGAGCAGCTCTTCGGCAGTATTTAAATCAGAAGGGCTAAGCTGCAAAGATTCAATGTTTATACTTTTTAAAAGAGTAGGAATTTTTCCAGGAACTCCTGCTGTGCTTTCATCGGGAGCGGAAATTTTTTCCATTCGCAAAGGATTTTCCGTATTTTCAGCAAGAGATTTGCTCAAAGGCAGAAAGCTCGTTAAGTCTCTAAGTCCCACTAAAGTTACACAACGACTGGCCTCTTTTTCTGATAAAAGATTTAGTCTTTGCTGGTAAGTTTCAGTGGTTAAATCCGCAAGAGAATAATTAATAATCAAATCAACTTTTAATTCCTCCAAATTTCTACAAGAATTTTGGGTCAAGACGATTGCTTGAATTTTATTTCGTTTAATATAGTCTTGTAAGGCAGGAATTTGTTCTGGATCAAGGTAGCCATTTAATCTTTTTGCGATAATTCCACGTTTGCTGATAACATTTTCTACAAATTGCAGTTCGGAGTATTCACAAAATACTAAAGTAATATTGGGATTATCATTGGTGATCAAGTTGCATAAAGTATTCGGTTTGGCTGAAATATCAGCTGGAAGTTCGATATAAAAGCTTTTATTGGTGTTTTGATTGTTTTTTGAATTTATTTCTGACATTGTTATAATAGATTTATGAATAAATTATTAAAAATATTTGCTTTTAGTTTTTCCTTTTTGCTGTTGGCCTGCGCTAAAGATTCTTTAAAATTAGTTGCGAACATTCAACAACAAGAAAGTGCTTTATATTCTGTTTTTTCAAAAGTTCAAAGTAAAGCAAATACCATTTCTTCTCAGGAAGCAAACTATTTATCTACCAACTTACCTTCAGTAAGCAATAGTTTGATACCAAACTCTTTTTTTTCTTCATTCGAGCTATTTTCAGATGAGATCACAGCTCTCACTGTAACTAAAGATGGACTGCACGCTTTTATTGGAAGCGATAAAGGCAGTATCTATCTGGCCACTATAAATAAGCTGGAAAACAAAAATATGCAAGTAGTCTCTGCTAAAGAGTTAGTTTTAGAGCAATTCTTAAAGTCCGAAAGACCCATTTTGGCCCTGGCTTTAAGCCCTGATGGAAAATATTTAGCAGTGGCGCAATTTTCAATAATTATTATTTATGATCTAAAGAAAAAAGAAATAGTAAATAAAATGACGCGAGTACATGGAAGAATAGTTTCTTTAGCTTGGGATCAGAAAGAAGAACTTCTGGCATTTGGCAATTCCAGTGGCGAAACTTATATTTGGCAAATGCAAGGAACCAAAGATGCGGGAAGAGACAGCCTTCCGGCATTAGAAAAATATGGGGATGCTTCGGGAAGTCCTATTGATAAATTACTTTTTCATGCCACATCAAGAGTTTTAATTACTGCTGCAAAAAATAATAGAGTTACTTTTTGGCGATTACTTCGAACCGAAAAGGAATTGGGGTTAAGAGACGAAGATGCAGAAATTGATTCTAATAATGTCGGCAGTAAAAAAGCTGAACTACCAAGACTGGCTGCCAATTTGGAAGAAATTGTTGCTGTGGAAAACTTTACTAAACTCTTGGTTCTTACAGCCGATGGCTTAATCAACAGTTTTAAGATTCGTGGCCTGGAAAAGTTAGCGGAACTTAATGTAGGTAAGGAAAACTCTTCTTCCTTTAAATCAGTTAAAGTAATTTCCGATCAAAATGCGAATTTGCTGATTCTTGCGGGTCGGAGCCAAAAAGTAAGAATTGATTGTGGTTTTCCTGATACGGCAAAAAATAATTTGGAAAACCCCACTTCCTTTTCTAGTAAACCGTCAGAAAATCTATATGAAAGCTCGGTGTTTTCGGATCCTATCAATAAAATTTATTTGGCAGAAAATACCAGTATATTGTGGATTACTCAAAAAAACGGTAGACTTATGACCTTTGATCTTCAGGACTTATATAAACTTCCTGATTTTAATAGAAAAATTGCTCAGTGCAATAGCTAAGATTATTCATTAGTAAAATTAATTTAGTTATGAAATCAGTTTCCACAGACATTTCTTTTCCAAAAATGGAAGAAAAGATGCTTTCCTTTTGGAAAGAAAAAAATGTTTTTAAACGCAGCATGGATCCTCATCATGATCATCCTAGTTTAAAAAAAGGAGAAGCGCGTAAGCCCTATGTATTTTATGATGGTCCGCCCTTTGCTACCGGGCTACCTCACTATGGACACTTGCTTGCCGGAACAATCAAGGATGTAGTCGGCAGATTTTTTACAATGAAAGGTTATCATGTCGATCGCCGTTTGGGCTGGGATTGTCATGGCGTGCCGATAGAATTTGAAATCCAAAAAAACTTTAATTTAAAAGGTGCCAAGTCCATTAAAGAATTTGGAGTTTCCAAATTTAATGAAGAGTGTCGTAAAATTGTCCTCAGATATACCAAAGAATGGGTGCAGTTCATTGAACGCTCCGGCCGCTGGGTAGATTTCGATCGTCAATATCGCACCATGGACATAGATTTTATGGAATCTATTTGGTGGGTGGTTAAAAGTCTTTGGAATAGGGGCTTGATTTATGAAGGTTTGAAATGTGTTCCTTATTCTTGTGGGATGAACACGCCGCTTAGTAATTTCGAGGCCAATTTAAATTATAAAAATGTTCAAGATCCCGCAGTGACAATCCGTGCGCGAGTTATTGGAGGTCTGGGAAAGCTGGGAGTGAAAATTCCCGAAGATTATTCAGTAAGTGCTTTGGCCTGGACAACTACTCCTTGGACACTTCCTTCCAATATGGCTTTGGCGGTAGGACCGGAAATTGAATATAGTTTTGTTATCAATCACAGTAAGAAAGAGATCGTAATTCTTGCCAGCTCACTTTTAAAAAATTTCTTTCCCACTCTTTGTGCAGAAGATCAGTCGGTTAAGGCAAACGATCAAAATGATGCAAAAGTGGAAATTATCAAAAAAGTTTTAGGAAAAGATTTGTCGGGGATTGATTATCAGCCGTTTTTTTCTTATTTTGAAAAAGAAAGGAAAGATAATGCATTTAAAATTTATACCGGAGATTTTGTAGAAGCAGAAGAAGGCACGGGCATTGTTCATTGCGCATCATTTGGGGAAGAAGATTTAGCTTTATTTAAAAAATACGATATTAACGTCATTGATACTCTTGATGAAGACGGTAATTTTAAAGAAATGGTTTCTGATTTTAGCGGACTTTATTTCAAAGATGCTGATTCTAAAATTATCGCCGCTCTCAAAGCAAAGGGCCTGCTTTATGAACAACGCACGATAGAACATTCTTATCCCTTTTGTTGGAGGACAGATACTCCTTTAATTTATCGCTCCGTTTCCAGTTGGTTTGTGGGCGTCGAATCAATTAAAGATCTTTTAATCCACAACAACAAAACTATTAATTGGACTCCATCACATATTCGTGACGGACGTTTTGGTAAATGGTTGGAAAACACTCGTGACTGGTCAATTTCCCGAGATCGTTATTGGGGAACACCGCTGCCAATTTGGAAGTGTCAATCCTGTGATCACCAGCTTTGTTTAGGTTCAGTTCAAGAATTGGAAGAACTTAGTGGTGAAAAAATAACAGATTTACACAGTCATTATATTGATCATTTGATTTTTAAGTGCGAACGTTGTTCTGCTGAAATGAAACGTATTCCGCAGGTTCTGGATTGCTGGTTTGAAAGTGGTTCGATGCCCTATGGTCAAGAGCATTACCCTTTTGAAAAAAAGGAACAATTTGAATCAGGTTTTCCGGCGGATTTTATTGCCGAAGGTTTGGATCAAACACGCGGCTGGTTTTATACTTTACTGGTTCTTTCCACAGCCTTGTTTGGGGAAACTGCTTTTAAAAATGTGATCGTTAATGGCATCGTGCTTGCCGAAGATGGCAAGAAAATGTCCAAATCTCTTAAAAATTATCCTCCCCCTAGTGAAGTCATGGAAGAATTGGGAGCTGATGCGATGCGACTTTATTTACTTTCCTCTCCGGCAACAAGAGCCGAAGATTTACGTTTTAGCAAAGAAGGAGTGCGTAATGTTGTTCGCCAAACATTACTTCCGCTATGGAATGCTTATAACTTCTTTGTTACTTACGCCTTAGTGGACCATTGGACTCCGGATAAAATTCCAACAAAGGAATCAACAAATTTATTGGATAAATGGATTCTTTCCAAAGTAGCTTCATTAATTGAAGGGGTGGATACTACAATTAGTTCCTATCATCTCTATGGGGCGGCACATCCGATCTTAGAATTCGTTGAGCAATTAACTAATTGGTATATTCGCTTAAATAGAAGAAGATTCTGGTCTGGAAATACGCAACAGGAAATTGAGGACAAGATGCAAGCTTATTCCACTTTGCATCAAGTATTGCTGTGCTTTGTTCGAGTGTTGGCACCCTTGGCGCCATTTATCAGTGAGGAGATCTTTCAAAATTTAAGTAAAGGAGTGAAGGGATTGGATATTGATAGCGTGCATTTGTCTTCCTTTCCGACAATATCGGAAGTCACTCATAACAGGGACAATAAGTCAGTGATCGATCCCGCTTTAGAAAAAGGAATGGAACTTTTTGAAGAAGTAATTTTATTGGGACGATCGCTTCGCAATGAACAAGGTTTAAAAGTAAGACAGCCGCTGGCTAAGCTTACTGTAATTTATCCTCAAGAAAAGAATTTAAATAATTTAAAACAACTGGAAATGTATATTAAAGACGAACTTAATTTCAAAGAAGTTAATTTTACAACTGATGAATCGATGTTTGTCACTTTAAAAGCAAAACTTAATACTAAACTTTTAGGAAAAACCCTCGGTCCTAAACTGGGACGAGATGGTATGAAACGCGTACAGGATTTTGTAATGGGTTTAAGTTCCGAACAAATTAAAGTTATCGAGTCCGGTGGAAAGCTTAAACTTGATGATATGGAATTGGGGAAAGAAGAAATTTTAGTGGAACGTGCTGCCGCGGGTGGAACTGGAGGTTTGGCAACAGCATCTTCTGGACAAATTACAATTGTCATCGATACAATTTTGAGTCCGGAACTTGAATTGGAAGGCTTTGCTCGGGAATTTGTTAATCGGGTGCAAAAGCTGAGAAAAGATTTTGGTTTTGAAGTATCCGATCGCATTGCAGTTAAATATATGACTGCCTGTTCAAAGTTGCCGGAATCTTTAAGTAAGCATCAACACTATGTAATGGAAGAAACCTTAGCTATTGAATTAAAAGCGGTCAAATCAGAAAAAGAAATGGTTCCTCAAGCAAACGCTTTGAATAATATTTCTTCTCAGGAAATAGAAGGAAAAACTGTGATTATTGGTTTAACAAGAATTCAAGGTTAGGTAGGCGGAGTGAGATTAGTGCTAAACGGCCGTTTTTTATTTTTTCTGATAATATTAATTCTAGATTTACTAACAAAGTATTGGGCTAAAACTTATTTAGTATTAGGTCAGCCGCTTGTAATTATTCCTGATATTTTTAATTTAACACTTGTTTATAATCCCGGAGCGGCTTTTGGAATGTTTGCTGCTTTGCCGGATTTTTGGCGTCGTTTAACCCTTTGGTCAGTTTCTTTTGTCGCTTTACTTGTGGTGCTTCGTTATATGTATAATGAAGCCAAAGATGATTTAGTTTCTCGTTATGCTTTGAGTGGAATTCTGGCCGGGGCTTTTGGAAATATTTTAGATCGCTATCGAATGGACCGAGTAATTGATTTTCTTGATTTCTATTGGGGCAATTATCACTGGCCGGCGTTTAACGTCGCGGATTCAATGATTTCCATTGGAGTTTTTACTTTAGTGCTTAGAATGTTTTTTGCTCAAAATAAAAAACATGAAACGAGAAATGTCGGATAATATTCTTCAAGACTAATTCCAAAATAAAACTAAAGCTTTGTAAAAAATATAATTTGAAACCAGCACTATAATGTAGTAGAATTCTTATTATAGTAGCAAAACAAGAATAAATAATGCTATTAGTTACTGCGTCAAATAGATCGTTTTTTGAAGGAAATTATATGAAATTATTTAAAGTTGGTTTTTTGTATCTTGGATTAATCGCTTTTTCTTCTTGTTCAACAAACAATGCCACAAAAGGAGCTTTAGCCGGATCGGCTTTAGGAGCAGGACTTGGTGCAATTGTTGGTAATAATGCCGGACATAATGCCGGAGCCGGACTTGCCATTGGAGCAGCTTCCGGTGCAATCGGTGGAGCTTTGATAGGTAACTCCTTGGATTCCCAGGAGCAGGATAGAAATCAACTCGAAGAAGAGCAAATTCGTCAGCAACAAGAAATTCAACGACAACAAAGAGAGATTGAAGAACTTAGAAGACAACAAAAATACGACGACCTTTATCGCAGATACTAGAATTTCGCATTCTCCCCTTTTTCGCGCATCAAACTATAGATAGTAATAGAATATATACAGCGCGCGAAAAAGGGGAGAATAAACTTGCACAAATTCAAGAACCTATTTAAAATTTATACCCAGACGTTTAAAGTAAACTTTTGCTGCTGTTATTTATTTAATTTGTGAGGTCCTAAAGTGGTTCATAAAACATTAACTACTATTTTAATTTTTAGCTTTTGTAGTTGTTCAACAATCTGGAGCAAAGGAGATTCTGGAAAAGACAGTTCTTCACCTCAGATGAGTAATGCTGCAACTGGCGCATTAACCGGTGCTGCTGTGGGTGGCGGCCTGGGTTTATTGGTTGGTTCAACCTCTGGTGCTGTGGGTGAGGGGTTAATTGTTGGCACTTTAGCAGGCGGGGCATTAGGGGCAGGTATCGGTGCGCAGTTAGATAGTGAAAAAGGAGAAGTTCGTAAGCATAAAGATAACATTATTGAGCAGGACGAAACAATAAAGAATCAAGATTTGGAAATTAGAAAATTAAAAACAAATACCGCAGATCGAGCAAAGTTAGTTCCTCCGAGAATAAAAGCTAAAGGAAAAAATTTCGGGGAAGAGGAAGTTGCGATAATTGCTCCAGCTCCAAAATCAGCTGAAAATTCTCGTGCCCGGCTGGCTTCTGGAAATATAACCTATTTATCAAAACCATCCGGCACAAAAAGAGCTGTTCCCTATACTAGTGCTGCGATTGGCAATTCCTCGTCGAAAAGCCTTCCTCTTAAGCCCAAAAATGAAGAAAATTCAATAGCAACGAATAGTAAATTGAATACAAAAAAAGAAATTGCAAGAAATATCCCAGAAGAACCCAAGAAGATAGGAGAAATGGAAGAAAAATCCATTGAAACAAAAATTACTTCTGATTCGTCAAAGAAACTAAATTCTTTGGCAAATAATTTGCCTGCTGCTGTGACTGAAGCTAAGACTGAAGTTAAAAAGGAAACCGAGACCTTGGCAACAAAATCTACTTCAAAATTAGCAAGTGCGGAAGATTGTAAACAGTCTGTTAAGGAAGCGGAGCGCGGTTTGAATGCTTCTTCCGATGCTGATCGCTTATTTTATTTAAGAAGAGCGTCTCGCCTCTGTCCTCAGGAAGCAAATTATCATGTGGAGTTGGGGAAAATTTATTCTGCAATTGGAAAAAATGATGATGCAAAATATGAGTTTCGTCAAGCGATTGATTTAGATGCAGATAATCAAATTGCACGCGATGAATTAAGCATTATCGAAAATGCTGGAAGTATCAATAGATAATTTTAAGGAATTTATGTTTAATAAAACAATTTTATTTTTTTTAATAACATCTATTTTAGGATGCTCTGCCAATCAAGCGACCAAAGGATCTCTTGCCGGGGGCGCCTTGGGTGCGGGCTTAGGGGCAATTATTGGAAATCAAGCGGGACATCATGCCGGTGCCGGACTAGCAATCGGGACTGCTGCCGGAGCTATCGCCGGAGGTTTAATTGGTAACTCTCTTGATCAACAAGACAATGCAAACCAACAAGCCTATGGTCAGCTCAATCGCAACCAACAACAAATTGATGAAAATAGAAGATTGATTGAAGAATTAAAAGGACGAGGGGCCGATGTCAGAAGCTCCAATCGAGGTGTAGTGGTAAATTTACCGGATATTCTTTTTGAATTTAATAAGGCCCGTCTTACCCCTGAAGCCAGAAGAACCGTTGCCGAAATTAGCGATGTTTTAAGAACAGTTCAAGGTAGAACATTGGCAGTAGAAGGACATACTGATTCTGTAGGAACAGTGGTTTATAACAAAGACCTTTCTATCAAAAGAGCAAGAAGTGTTGCTGAGGAACTGAATATCAATGGAATTTCTAACGGACAAATGCGAGTAACAGGTTTTGGCGAAGGTTCTCCGATTGCAACAAATAATACCGATGAAGGAAGAGCCAGAAACCGGAGAGTTGAAGTTATCGTAGAAAATAGATAGGCATAAAGTTAGCCTGGTGCAAAAATTATCAAATAAGGAATTTCTCCTTGGTCTGAGTGTCTTAATTTTTATTTTATTTGCTCGCCTAGCAACTTTAAATTTAATAGATTTAAGTGATCCCACAGAAAGTCGTTATGCCGTAGTGGGACAAGAAATGCTTCTGCAGCACAATTGGCTTACTCCCCAAGTATATCAGCAAGGAAATCTAGTTCCCTATTTAGGTAAACCACCTTTACATTTTTGGCTTATTGCCACTGCTTATAAAATTTTTGGAATGGAAGTCTGGGCAGCAAGATTTCCTAGCTTTTTTTCTTTATTATTATCTTTATTCTTTTTATGGAAAGTAGCGAGTGTCGTTTATAATCGACAAATTGCACTTAATTCTCTTCTAATTTTTTGTTCCTCATGTTTAGTGTTTTTATTTTCCGGATCTTGTGTGGTCGACGTTTCTTTATCTGCTTGCCTCACGATGACAACTTCTTCTTTTATTTTATTTATTAGAAAAAATGATCAAAAAGAAAAAAACTTGCTCTGGGGAATTTTATTTTTCATTGCCCTAGCCGGTGGCTTTTTAATTAAAGGACCAATTGCCCTGGTATTATCTTTGCTCCCGATATTTATTTGGTTAAAATTAAGAAATTCATTGCGACTTATTTTAACTTTGCCTTGGTTTTTTGGTGTAGTTTTATTTTTTATTATTGCTGCTCCCTGGTTCTTTTTGCAGGAAATTTCCAATCCCGGTTTCATTCGTTACTTTTTTATCAATGAAAATTTTCTTCGTTTTTTGGTAAAAGATTATGGTGATATGTATGGTAGCGGGCATGAATATTCCCGCGGTTCGTCGTGGTGGATGCTTTTTGTTGTTTTTTTACCTTGGAGTTTCATTCTTTGTTGGAAATTATATTACTATTTAAAAAATATCTTTAAGGTCAATGATCTAAAACCCAAACTTTCTAGTTTTACTGGCTTCTTTTTAATTTCCGGCTTAACTCCGGCAATTTTTTTTACATTAGTTAAACAACTTCATCTGGGATATTTATTGCCGGCAGTTTCAGGATTAGCGATTTATATTGCCCTTCTTTTGGAAAAAAGAAGGGCAGTAGTCTATATTTCTTTTTGTTCAGTTTTTCTTTATCTAGCGAGTATTTTAATTTTAGCGAATTCGGTAAACAAGGATAATTCTTCAGCTCGAATGTTGGAATTTGTTGTCAACAATAGCAAAGAAGAAAAAGTAAAACTTGGTCTTTTGCTTTCTAAGGCGGAATCGCCTTATTTTTATGTGCATGCCTGGCCACGCTATCTTAGCAAAGAAATTGATTTACATTATGTTGATTTAGAGAATTTAAAAAATTCGACATATGAAAACTTAATTATCAGACAGAAGGAAATTGCAAAAATCCCAGCAGAGTCCTTTGATTATTATCAAGTAAAAATGCAAATTGGGAAATGGGTTTGGTATCAGAGGTTACGATAAATACAATTGTAGGGGCACCCATAAAGGGTGCCCCTACAAAATTAAAAATCAAGGATAAATAGTATTCCAAGCTTCAAAAAACTGCTTAAACATTCTGGGCTGATGTGTGCGGATAATACTTGCTCCCTTTAAAGAAGCACTTAAAGCAGTAAGTTGTGACAAGGGATCACGTTCTTCCAATTTCCCGCCTAAAAATCCCTTGCGTGAAGTTCCCAGAAGTAGCGGAAAGGGTTTTATCTTTTCAATAAGTATTTCCAGATTTTCCAGTAATTCCCAGGAATATTTAGGATTAGGACTTAAAAACCCTCCCATCCCCGGATCGAGAATTATTTTGTTCTCAGCAATTCCTGTCTTTAAAGCAAAGTCCGCTCTTCTCAGTAAAAACTCGGAAACTTCCAGAATTAAATTTTGATAATCCTTATTTTCTTTAGTGGCTAAAGGCCGAGAGTCACTTTCCTTGGAATGCATTAAAACTATATAGGAACCTGCTGCTTTTACCACTTTTGCCAGATCGGGCTCAGCTCGCAGAGCTGAAATGTCATTAATTATTTTTGCACCAAGTTCTAGACATCTGCGAGCGGTTCTTGATTTATAGGTATCAATTGAAATTGTAAATCTTGGAGCTAAAGTAAAAACTATATCTTCAATTCTTAAAAGCTCTTCTTCGGCACTTAAACTCTTGCTGCCAGGCCGACTGGATTCTCCCCCGATATCGATTATTGCAGCACCTTCCAAAGCGAATTTTTCTGCTCCTATAATTGCCTCTTCTTTATTAAAATACTTACCCCCATCACTGAAAGAATCAGGAGTAACATTTAAAATCCCCATAATTATCGGTTTCTTTGTAAAAGTTAAGAGATCTTCCATTTTTCACCTTGCTCGGCATACCAGCTTGATATTTTTTTAGTAAAATTTCCTGATTCATCTCCTCCGATGATTTTATTATCGATTGATTTAACTGCAGTAATTCCTGTAGTGCTTTGGGTAATGAAAACTTCTTTTGCATCCCGGAAAAGACCTTGCAAATCAATGTCTTTTAAAATGCAGGGAAAAGAATTTATTATTTCGTTTCTATTAATGCCTTCTAAGATATTGCTTTTAGTTGTGCATAAGTTATTTCCCCGATCTACCCAAAAGATATTAGCCCAGGCACATTCAGTAATTTGATTATCGTTGTTTAGTAACAGCGCCTCATCACAATCTTGTTCTCTTGCATTTTTTAGAGCAAGCCTACTGACCTTAGTTACTGAAGTTTTTAAATGAGGCAAATACCTTTCTCCCCAATAAGGGAACAATGAAATTGCTCTCTTATTGGGGAAGCGGCTTTGATAAGAATCAATAAATATTTCCAAAACATTTGTTTGCAGAACAATCCTCATGATCAGTTCAGGGGAAGTAAAATTAGCAAAATTTTCCGCAAAAATTCTTAATAATGCATTTTCAATTGCCCAAGGGTTTTCTTCTAAATATTTTGTAAAGTCGAGATTTATTTCTTTTGCTTGATTAATTAATCTCTGACGATGCTTTTCTAGAAATCTGATGGATATACGCTTTTGTTTTTCGTCTAAATGAGCTATGAAAGTGGTAAAAATTTTTGGTCTTAAGGAAAATGATTCTACACTGTCATTTAGCTCGAGCATGGCAGAAGTAGACTTCTTTAAGGTAGCGGTTGTAAGTTTATAGGCGATCACAGAAAAAGTATACAATATTTGTTTTGAATTACAAATTCGCAAAAAATGAAAGCTAAAAAAGAAATAGGGTTTTTAACAAATCTAGTGCCGGTTGCCCATATTGATCTGGGAATAGCTTTTGCTTTAAAGCAGATCAAAGATTTATTTCTTTTGACGATAGTTCCCGCCAGCTTAAGCCTTCTTGCCGTATATCTCAGTTTTTATTATCCCCTCAAATCACAGCAAAGATATCTTCTCTTGTTATTGGAAACTTGCGCTACTGTTTGGCTTTTAGTTTCAGTTGCTTTGTATACAATTTACTCTTTTCAAAATTCAAAAATTAAGCTTAGCGAACTGTTGCAGAATAGTTTTGTTTCCATGCCTAAGGTCATAATTTGCACGATTACCTTATCTTTTATTACAGTTGTTTTAGTTTTCTTATTTATTTTTTTAGCTTTTCTATTTTGGGCACCAATGTTTTGTGCTTTTGAACTCGCTGTAAAACCAAGTACTAATGAAAAATACAAATTAGAAGATGATCTTGATGACGATGAAGATGTCATTTTTGCCAAAAAAAAGAATAATACTTTATTGTTTGCTCAAAAATCAATTTTTGATTTAGGATTATCTCGTTCTGTGCAGTTTGTTACAGCAAATTATATAGTTACTTTTGAACTGTTATTATTATCTTGGTTTTTACTGGTGGTTCCTGCTGGTTTGATTTTTGTCTTAGGCGGAGGCCTTAATAGTTTCCCTTTATTGATTTTAAAAACTCTAATTAGTTATCTGATTTTTTCTTTGATTAGCGCAATTTCAGCAGTAGTTTTGCTTTTTTCCTTATCCAAAGAAGCTTTAGCTGAAATTAGTGTTAATCCGGAAGTTGCAAGCGATAAGTTTATTGCTTTACCTGTAAAAATTAAATTTCATCGCAATTTTATTAAATGGCTATTTTTAATTTTATTAGGAGTTTATTTTACAAAAATTAATTTTAACCAAATGGTACTTAGCAATAATATGCCAAAATCTGTGTCGATTGCTACAGAGGGAGTGGAATTTAAAAATAATCAGCTAATTCTCAAACTCCATCTTGAAGACAAAGAGAATAATTTTCGTTGGTTTGATCCCCAAAAATTACGAATTAGTCTAGAAAAAGAAGCAACTGCCCCGCAAAAAGATCAATTATCACAAGAACCTAGCAAGACTAATGAGAATTTTTGGAATTCCGTTATTGAATTAGGCCAAGAAGATGATAAATATTTAAGGCCAGCAAGGGTTATGCCTTATACCGAATCTGGAGAAGCTTTAGATGAAAATAATTTTGCGCCATATAATGCGCCGGTGAAATTAGTATTATATTTTATTGATCCTCCAGCGATCGAGGATTTTAAAAAATATCATTTTAAACTTTATCACCAATTGTTTTCCAGTGCTAATGATCAGCCTATTTTAGAAGGGAAATTATCCAATGAATGAGGAACTGAATTTTAAAAGAGCAACGAGAAGATTACTTTTTAAAGAAGAAAAAAAAGTTCCCTTTGAAGATATTATTCCTGGAGCGGGAACATCTGCGGCTTCTGCTCCGGAAAGACATTTGAAAGTTAAAGTCACAATGAATCTTGATGGAGATGTGGTCAATCATTTTAAGAGATCGGCTCTGGAAGATGGTCGACCTTATCAAAGTTTGATCAATCAAGTATTAAGGGAATATATCGAAGGAAGTAAGCCGGAGCGTTTAGCCAAAGATATCGGACAAATTCTCTTGAAAGATTCCAATTTTCTAAAAGCAATTAATATTTCTCTGGGAAAAGATGACAAAGGAAAGTAGTGCACACGGCTGTATTTTATATACAGATGGTGGTGCTGCTGGAGCTAATGGGAATGCCGCTTCTGCTTGTGTGATTGAAGATCATATCAAGAAAAAAAGATATTTAGTATTGGGTTATCTTGCGGAAGCTACTAATAATGAAGCTGAGATTTTTGCTGTTATCCTTGGCTTGTTTTTTTTGCAAAAAATAGAGTCTGAAACCAAAGGAAAAATCCCCCTTAAAATAGTTGCCGATAGTGAGTATGTTTTAAAAAGTGCCGAGATTTATATTAAAAATTGGCAAACTAATGGTTGGAAAACGGCAGATAAAAAACCTGTAAAGAATAAAAACCTTTGGCAATTATATTTGCATTTAAATGAAAAATTCAAATTAAGTTTTGAGCATGTTTATGGCCATCGGGGACATGAACAAAATGAAGCTTGCGATCTGGCCGTGCAATGGGCCAAAGAAAATGGACAAGAAGTTTTTTCTAATGGAAAATCGGTAGTTCGTGTGGAACTGGAAACAGGATTAAAAAATAAAAATTGGATAATTTTTGATTTGAGAAAAATAATTAAAGCAATCAGAGATAATTCTTTTTCTCCTAAAGAGGAAAACGACTTTTCTAAAATGCTGGATTTGGTTTTTAATGGGAAATGAAAGTGAGTGTAGGGGCAGCCTTTATGGCTGCCCGTCCTACCCATAACTGGTGAGGGTGCTTTCTTACCTAAGAAAACAGTTATTATAATTTTTCCAAATCTAATAAGTCTTGTGGTCTACCAGCCTTCTTTTTAAGTTTTTTCAAATGTTCTTTGGAAACAAATGGAATTTTTATATTGCCTAATTTTACCATCTCTCTATCCCCCCAAGCTTTTGCAAAAGAAACTCCTTTAACGCCGGTTAGTATATCAATCCTATTTGGGGGTATCCCAAATATATAAAGAGTATCTTTCTTTGAAAAATCATCCTCAATCAAATTATCAGTAGGAGCACCAAATTTTTTTAGAGCTAAAATCAATTTTTTAGAATTTATTTTAGAAGCTTCAACCCATAAATCCAAGTCTTTTGTATACCGGGGTTCCGTGTAATAAGATACCGCATAGCCGCCAATGATTAAATATTTAACGTGATGGACGTTTAATAAGCGCAACAGATCTTTGAAATCGGAGTTCATCTTTTGTTTTTCCTTTTAACAACCAAATTTCTTCTGCCAATTTCCAAGTTTCTTTAAGTCTCATCGCGCCAGAAACAGATTGCCATTGAGCAATGGAGTCCTTGGAAGAAAAGCCATTCACCGGACCATGATATAATAATTTAACTTGGCGTTTCATATCAGTATATTAACATTAAGCATTAATAGGGTCTAGTTTTTTAGTAAATAATTCCCAGTGATTTATAAATCTCGCTGCAAAGTTCAATAAATTCCGGAGAAAGTCTGTTGCGGGGTCGCGCTAAATTAATTGCGATTTTAGATTGGATAGAAGTTGGAGCGCCGGAGAGAACAATCACTTGATCTCCAAGAAATACTGCTTCTTCCACATCAGGCGTAGTCAGAAAATTTTATTGTTTCTAAAAGTAAGTTTTTAAAATTTTGTCGATAGTAAAGGATTTGAACAAAAAAAAGTGCCGATCTGAACCAATGTTCTGATCAGCACCAAAGGTGTTTTCCCTATGGTAAAGTGTGTTATGCCCCTAGGGCCGCTAACATACAAGAGGGTTGAGCGTTGTATAGTTGTCAGTAAGCAAATGAACGGCAGTTTTTTTATTTTTCTTTATATTTTGGCGCAGAGATAAAAACTTTTTATATATTGTTAATTTTATTAGCTATTTTGATTTAAGTGCTACTTTTTTCATTTTTTCATGAAAATTTAGCACTGTTTTATAGGCTTCGTTAATTCTTGTTATTCTGTTAATTGCAGCGGAAACAAAGGTTTCTCCGAGATTGGCCATTTTAGGCAGGTTTAAATTATCAATGGTTTCTTTCCAGACCTCCGTGGCAACATCTAGCCCGGCGGTACTGGATAGTCCAAGAACAGTTAAAGCCCTTGTTACTTCATCAACGGAAATATGTTGATCCTGGGCGGTAGTAATCAGTTCATCAATTGAACCTTCTGTTATTTTTCCAACTAAAGTTTCTGCTCCGGAAAAACTTAATAATTTTTTTAAATGTGGATGAATTTTTTCATCAATGGCATTTCCTGCAATTTCCAATCGGCTATTTCTATCAGCCAGGACTTGTTTGAAAATAGAGGTGGCTCTTTGATCAGTTAATTCTAACTTTTTTGCCATCGCACTTAGATAAGTTGCTTCTTGGGCCGAAACAAAACGATCAGAAGCTACTACGTCACAAACAATGCGAAAAACTAAAGGAGTTACTTCTTGAGCTTCCGCTCCCAGGAGTGTCAATAAATCCTTGCATTCTTGAAACATATTAAAGTTTCCGAAATCATCTTCTAAGGCAGCTCCGACATCGGCAATCAATTCCTCCATGCCGATCTTATCCAGGGTGATGGCAACTTTTTCTCTTTCTTTTTTGCTTAAGGAACCATCAATACTCATTGCTCCGACAATTAATCTTGCAATGTGCTGATTTTGTTTTGCTGAACTCATAAATAAAACCCATAGTTTTTTTAAAAGTTATGTCACGCCGAGGCGTACGCTAAGGTGGATTAAATCCACCTTTTATTCTAATGTTATGGAACCTTATAGTAAAAAAGTATCATTAGGGAACGAGCAAAATTTTTCCAAACTGCCTGCCTGTTTGCAGGGCTTTATAAGCTTCTTTCCCTTCTTTTAAAGGTATTTCAGAATTGATTAAAATAGGGTTTAAATTATTCCAAGCGAAATTAATCGCATTTTCTGCATCGCTTTGACTACCCATTGTGGAGCCCAGAATTGAGATTTGTTTGGAAAAGATCAATCTGTTATCCAAGGTTAATTCCGGACCGGAAGTATTTCCCACAGTGATCATTCTACCCCCTCTTTTAAGAGCTAAGATTGATTGCAGATAGGTTTTAGCTCCCACATTATCAACAACAATATCGACTCCTTTTCCTTGAGTAATTTTCTTTACTTCTTTGTGCCAATCGGGGAATTTTAGATAATTAATTGTAAAATCAGCCCCCAATTTTTTTGCTTTATTTTCTTTTTCTTCAGAACTTGTAAGGGCAATAACTTGCGTACCAAGCTTTTTTGCAAGAATAATGGCAAAGCTGTTTAATCCGCCACCTGCTCCAACAATCAAAACACTTTCATTTTTTTTGGCTTGCGCTCTTTTAATTAACATTCTCCAGGCAGTTGTTGCAACAAGTAAAGGCGCCGCTGCTTGTGAGAAGTTTAAATTTTCAGGAATTTTAATCCCTGTGTGAGCTGGTGCCAGAACATATTCGGCAAAGCCGCCGCGTAGTTGTTCTCCAAATATTTTGTACTCGGGACTTAGACTATCTTCATCATTTTTTGTGAATTCGTCATGATAATTTGCCGGAATAAAACCAGGAGTTAATGCAACTCTGTCGCCAATGATTAAATTTCTAACTTCCGTACCGATTGCAACAACTTCGCCTGCGATATCAGCGCCTCCGATATGGGGGAATTTTAGTTTCAGAGCAGGCCAGCCCTGAAGAACCCAAAGATCCAAGTGATTAATGGCGCAGGCCTTAACTTTTAAGAGAATTTCATTATTTTTAGGTTTTTCTTCAGCAATTTCCCCGTATTCTAAATTCTCAATAGAGCCGTGATTTTTAAAAAAAAGCGCTTTCATCTGAATTTTTTAGCCCTTTGACCAAAAGTATCTATTTTGCTAGTTTCTCGATTCCTTATATCATACCTTTTTGCGCTGGCGTAGCTCAATTGGTAGAGCAACTGATTTGTAATCAGTAGGTTGCGGGTTCAAGTCCCATCGCCAGCTTCT
>CAYOOT010000014.1:0-17244 GCA_964405665.1 uncultured Bdellovibrionales bacterium
TATATCACACTTGCAGATTTGAGTAAATCTTTAATTCCCACAATCCAAAACAGCCTTAGTCAATTGCTCTTTTAATTGCTCAAACACATTTCCATGATCTGCTATTGGAGAAACCAAGGATTTAATTTTATTTTTTTCTCGATAAGCCGAGATCAACCTTTCAACCTCTCCTTTTGGAACAAGCTTATCTTGTTCGCCACTGCCGATAATAAAACAACTATTATTTACACTTTTAATAAATTTTTCTGTGGAAAATTGATACCAAAGAAAAGGAATTAAATTCCGATAATAAAAATTCTTTGCAGCAATTACATCTGCCAAATTAGCAAAAGGTGCCAACAAAACCAAAATCGCCGGTTGATAAATACTTGCTACTTTTGCAGCAACTGGTGTTCCTAAAGAATAGCCGATAAATAGCAGATCGTTACTGGAGATTTTTTCTTCTTTTAAAATATAATCGACAACACTTTTAGCATCGAGATAAAGTCCTTTTTCCGAAGGCCAACCATTGCTTCTTCCGTAGCCCCGATAGTGAAATGCATAAGTTGTGTAACCTAAATTTTTTGCCCATTCGGAGAGGGGGTCAATTGCCGAAAAAGGATCGGAATTTCCATGAAAAATTACAGCGACTTTCTTTTTTTCTGCAGAGGTTTTTTGGCTAGGGGCATCGAACTTCCAAGCCTCCAATTCGACGTTATCTGTAGAGTTAATAAAGATTTTTTTTGCAGAGCGGTCTTTAGGATTTCCCAAAGATGATTGATTAAAATATTTTGTAATAAAAGAATTTCTTGCTCCTGGAAAAATTTGTAGATCTTGAGTTAAGACGATGAGTAATGCCGATAATAAGATAAGAATTAACAGTTTAATTATTAAACGAAGAAAAAAAACTCCCCTTAGCAATTAGCCCTCATCCTCTTCTATCGTGCCCGCAGCAAAAGTATATTTTAGAGATTTGGTGACCACTTCTTTTTTTGCTTCAGCAATTTTTTTAGAACCAAAAAGTTTAGCCGCTTCTTCATCTACCATACTCATTAAATGTTTTCTTTCTTCAGCCGTAAGTGGACGCGTTTGTTGCCGAACTTGTCCGGTATTTCCTTGTTGTTCAATTTGACCAACTTTTCCAACAGAATCTACTTTAGTGGCTTTTACCTCTTGGTTTTCTTTAATACCGGAGGCGGCAGTGGCGCCGGTTGTCGGAGTATTGCCTGATATTTTTTTAACCATGCTCTCCTCCCAATAAAATAATTAGAGCTAAGATCGATAAATAGCTGAGTGTGGAATAAAGGTAACAAAGTATGAGAACTGAAGCATTAGATTGTTCCAAAAATTGAATAAATGCCCCCAAGTCTTTCTTTTTCTTTAGTTCAAGAGCCATATTTTTTAAGCCCCGGCGAACTTTTAGCGGTCGATGAGCTTTTTTACTGCCAGCCTCGATAGTTTCACAAAGATGCTCCAGAATTTCTTTATGCTCCCTGATTACCGAAAGATCGTCTAAGCCCCATTCCTCAGCCAATGAACGCATTGATTGTCCCTGCCAATATACAGCCCAGATTATTGCTTGATGCACCGGATCTAATTTGGCCATCACTGTCAGCACTTGTTTATATTCCACAGCAGCTTCCTGATTGTGGATTCCTGCTTCTTTAAAAGCGGCAATTAAACTTGCTCCGGTTAATAAATGACGGACTGATGAACGCATTGTTTCTTCGGTGGGTTCTCCTTCAATCGGCAACATGCCTTCTCTTAATTCAGGGAAAATTTCAAATAACTTGGCGGATATTTCTCTTGCTTCTTGCTCTGCTTGAGTATTTGCTCCAGTGCCTTGTTGCCAAGATTTGGACTTTCTTGCTTCCTGGGTAGCAGCTTCATGAATTCTTTTTCGTGCATAAGCCCTAAAGGGAACTCCTCTTTCCGGATCATATCTTCTCGCACAAAAGAGTAATCCTTCATAAGCCCCGCCATCAAGACCGTCTAATTGCCAATCCATATTCCAGGACCTAGCAACAGATTTGGCAATCGAAGTAGCCCAGCCTAAATTATCTTCAATAATTTTTGCTATTATTTTTTCGCTTTTTGCTTCGTAGCCTTTATAGTCTTCAGATGGCTTCATCATCATTAATTGTTATTTCTAATATTCTAATAGTCGACCAAAGACATTATAAGCTAGATGTTTTTCTTATTCAAGAAATTTTCAATAAATTTAGATAGTTATGGCTAAGCTGAAGCAATTATCAGGCCTTCCCAGATGGGTGTTCAAAGGTGTGTAACGGTCTTATTAATTCTTTGGGCTGTTATTGATGGGGAGCTCCTAGTCCCTTAATTTTGATGTTATTAATTGAGGTTGAGCATGAAAGCAAAAAAGAAGGCAGTACGATCAGTACGTGCAAAATCCGTATCTAAGAAAAATTCCAAAAAGAAAACAGTTCGTATAAGTCGAATTAAGAAAACTAAACCAATTAAAAAATCTTTAACTCCTAAAAAACTCAAACAAGCCAAGAAAGAATCGCCAGAAATGCGGGAAAGACAAATTAATCAGTTAATTTTGGATCACCGTGAAAATGGAAGAAAATTGGCACGTAGCATTTTACGTCGTTGGAGAGTGCGGATGTTTGCGGAAGAAATTGATAGTATCGTTGACTTATCACTTTGCGAATCAGCCCGCAGATATTCACCTAAATTCGGTGCAAGCTTTTTGACATTTTTCTTTTATCATCTCCGAGGACATTTAGTGCGATCGGTAACCAAAGCGGCACAAGGAGATAATATCTTTTTATCTTTTGCTAAAAGCATGGGTGTTGATAGCGGAGAATTAGCAGCATTTAGTAATGATGTAATCTGGTCTTATGTTCCTGATAATTTTATTTTCGGTCAACGAGACATTGAAACTCCGGAAAACTTAGTTTTAAGGCAAGAAAAAATTAATACTTGTCAGGATGCTTGCTCCAAACTTGATAACCTGGAAAAACAAGTTATTGATCGTAGTTTTGCAGATGAAGAATCAATTGTCGATATCGCTAAAAATCTTGGCTACAGTCGCTGTCACGTTTCTCGCGTGAAAAAGGAAGCGCTTTATCGTTTAAAAAGTTTGTTGGCAGGCATTGAAATTGAGAATACCAAGAAAAAAGAAGGAACTCATGGAAAACTAATGTCGATTGAAAAACAACTTCACCGTAGCATGAGACGAAAGAAAATTGAAGGAGAACATCATTTTACTCCGGCAAATAAAATCGCGGCGTAAATCTTTTAGATAAACACAACGGTTAGATTGCTTCGTCTCTCCGCTCCTCGCAAAGACAAGTACTAGTTAGCAAAAAGTACCTGTCTTTGCGAGCGAAGCGAAGCAATCTAACCGTTGTGTTTATCCTAATTATAAACCTTAAAACTCAAAACTCGAAAATCATTACCAGACTTAAATACCCTTGCCGGGATAAAAGCAGAATTTAATTGCAAATCAAGTAATACTTGATCACCAGAAAAACTGTCTGGAAGTTTTACTTTTAAATCCTTAGAACTCAGGGCCGCTAGATTCTCTTGCAATAATACCTGATCTTCTGATTTGATTAGCAGTTTGGCAGAGCTCAGATTTTCTTTAATAAAATCTAAGCCGATTTTAACATTTGCAAATTTTTCGCCGTTTTCAACAATCAGAGGGATAAGAATTCTTGCTTTTGGCCCACACCATTTAAATTCTTTTCCTTCAGCAGTAACTTCCCAGGAGAAGCAGCCAGCTTCCTGAAGATTCTTTTTTGGTAAATTGTATTTTCCCCAAGCAAGATGCAGGAGTAGAGCGATAAAAATAATAAAAATTGATTGAAAAAAGAACTGAAATTTTTGTTTTAAAATATTCTGAGAGATCCCGGCATTGATTGCAATAACACTAAAAAATAAAACTTGTAGAGAATTGATATAAAACATTTCTTGCACCATGCCGTAAATTAAAAAGCTTATGGCAAAACAAAAACTTGCCAGAATTAAAATTAAATCATTGCGCGAAGATTGAATTTTCCCTGTGATTAATCTAAGACCCGGTTCGGCTAAAGCAAAGACGATGAGCAATAACAGCCCCAAACCAAAAACGCCTTTTCCGGATAAGGTC
Organism: uncultured Bdellovibrionales bacterium; assembly: GCA_964405665.1. Lineage (GTDB taxonomy): Bacteria > Bdellovibrionota_C > UBA2361 > SZUA-149 > CAZDWZ01 > CAYOOT01. Next base: position 4,097 of record CAYOOT010000014.1, read on the forward strand.
TGAAAATACACATTATGAGCTGTGCCATGCAGAGGTAAGTTTAGTAACTGATAATAACGACCTTCTGGATTAATAAATTCTTTGTCATACTGAACACAAAAGGATTCACTACCGGCCCCGAATATCGGATTAAGTTTAGCTATTAACCAACCGGCATACATGAAATCACTGCGATCGGAAGTTTTGCTGATATCTTTAAAACGATCAACATACGAATTTATTGACTCCGAACGTTCCGGGGAGAGTTTGCCGCTACTGTTTAAATAATTAATTAAGAGGAGTGTTAAAAGCACGGTCAGCGGAATACTAAGAATAATTTTTTTAAATGATTTAACAATCGTATTTTTAAAACCAATTCCCTGCTCCAGGCCTTTTAGTGAATAAACAGCAGCCCAGATCACGCAAAGTGTTAAAGGATAGGAAACCCATCCTCCTCTTTGAAAAGTTAGGACCAAGACAAATTCGCCCAGGATCATGATTAATAATAAAATTAGGATTTTTATTTTGTTGGGAAGTTTTGTTAGAAGAAAAAGGATGACGAAAGGAATACATAAAGTTAAATATTCGGCATACCAGCCGGAATGCCCAAAGAAAGATTGCAATCTAAATTGAGCATCTCCGGGATTGACTGTAGGATCTAATGCTCGCAACCAGCGAAGATTAATCAGGCGGTAATAGTCTAGTAAGCCAAAAAGAAAGCTTGCAAAAAGACCGCTTAAAATACTCCAGCTAAATCGATAAGCAAGGCTTTTTCTTTCTGCGATCAGTAAGTAAATGTAATAGGATTGAACAAAGCAAAGCAAGGTGAAAAAAACAGTACTTAAGGAATAGTAGATTTTATCTTCTTGCAGATTGATTAGTCGGATTATATTTGCCGAGATTGCCTCCATTCCCAGGATATTCCAAGAAGCAGAAAAGTCAGACAATATATGTGTATTTAAAATTGAAGATAAACTTAAAATAGAGACGCTGCTGTATAAAAAAGAGAAAAATAAAATTTTAGTGGAAAGAAAACTTTCTAGATTCTGAAAACGGTAGCGCAGGCCCAAAGCAAGGATAATCGCACTTTGAACAACAATTAAATAAGTTGCTTGAGTACTTCCGGGTTTATTTCCAAATACCGGTAATAAGATTAACAAAGCAGAAATTCCGACACTAGGAAAAAACATTGTTAAAAGGAAAACGAGAGGAATAATTAAAGTAGAGAAAATAGGAAAATTGAAATAACAAAAAGCAAAACAAGTAAATGCCGAAGCAACAAGAGTGCAGAGGATAATCAACACTACTAGTATCTTGGAGATTCGATATCCCATTTGGTTCAACATATTTGCGATAATTTTCGTCTGCTATTTATGATAAAATTGCTGCTGCAGCTATAATACTAATAAAAACAATTGGCTAGCTAGGAAATTGAAAGTTTAAGTTTGTTATATTTTCTATCTTGCTAAAGCTTAATGTTTCTAAGATATTATAGTTCTCGCGCTGTGGTTTGTGAGATTCCCTATTGGATGTAGCACTTGATTTTTGTCAATGCTTCGTCTATTACCTGCCCGCCCCCTAAAGGGGTCGAGGCTTGCTTCGCCTCCTTTAGGGGGGCGGGCGGAAAACAAAGTGGAGGAGAAAGTGAGCTTAATCGACATAACATCGTTTCTTTGTGTAGCGGTTTTGGTAATATCAATGGTCTTTACTGACTGGACAGCATAATCTTTATCCGTTTGCTTCAAAGTTTTATAAAATCTAAATTTCTAAGTATCATTTTAATTTTACTGCTTTGTTCAATTGAATTTATTTTTCTTTTGGGATTTCCACAGGTTTTTCAAGTTTCAGAAGGTAGAGAGGGAGTAGTAGTCAATGCCATTTTGGAAACTGGAAATTATATTTTACCGCTGCGCCATGCTGAAGTAATCCCTTCTAAACCACCGCTTTTTCACTGGGCTACAAGTTTTATAGTTGAATTAACTTCTAAGTTTGATGAATTTGAACTGCGGCTGACATCCGCTCTTTCAGCTCTGGCATTAGTTATTTATTATTATTTTTTCTGCTTAAAATATTTTGAAAAAAGTTTTGCTTTATTTTCCTGCTTAATACTTCTTACAACTTATGGTTTTGTAAGAATGGCTGCAGATGGACGAGTAGATATGTTGTTTTATCTATTGTCTACTGTAGCTATTTTGGTCTGGGTTAAGGCTTATTATCAAAATGTCTTTGAAAAAAAGGATCTCAGTTTATTTCCTAAAAAAACTTATAGTATTATTGCAATTTTTATTGGTTTTTCAATTTTAACCAAAGGACCGTTAGGTGCAGTTTTACCGCTGGTAGTTATTGCGGCCAATTTGCTTTATTTTCAGGGTTTAAAAGGCCTTAAAACTTTAATCAATTATCGCTGGATTTATATTCTAATTATCGCTCTTCCTTGGTATTTGCTGGCAACTTTCTCCGGCAGGGGTGGAGGTGCCTTTATTCAACGGCAATTAATTTTTGAAAATATTCTCAGATTTGTTGGAGCCGAGGGGATTACAATAAAACCCTGGTGGTTTTATTTGCAGCAATATTGGATTCAAGCCGCTCCCTGGTCGTTTGTGTTATTGCTATTGATCTCTAAAAAAGCGTGGCGCTTATTTAAATTAAAGATTTTGCAAAAAGAAAATATAATGCAATTTCCTTCGACCAATAAATTTGCTGATTTTATAATTACTGTTTCTACTATTTGGGCGCTAACAGTTTTTGTTTTTTTAAGCATCGCCGCTGGCAAACGCAGCGCTTACTTGTTGTTAATTTCTGTTCCGGTTAATATTATTATTTCTATTTATCTTTATCGTCTGCGGTTAGTTTTAAATATTTTCGCTGAAGGTAAAGAAGCTTTAGTAAGAAAAATTTATCGTTGCCTGTTACTAGTCTGGGGTTTTGTTTTAATCTTGCCTGGGGCATTGATTATTATTTCCTTATCAGGGATCTACTCAATCTTGCCCGGAGAAAAACTGACCTCCGTATTGAAGGCGCTAACTATTGCAATTCAAGGTTGGGATAAAATCTTACTGCTTTATTATTTAAGTTTTTTTATTTTAGGGCCGGTAAGTTTAATTATCGGATATAAAAGAAAAAATCTTTCTGTTTTTCAAAGTTCTGGCTTTATTCTTTTAATTTATATTTTTAGTTTTTTATTAAATGTGGGGATGGCAGTTAAGGGGGTAACTCATGGCTATAAATCTTTCGCCCAAGATATCGCTGCCATAGTTCCGGCCAATGAAAAATTAACTTTTATCAAGAGAAAAAGAGATGAATCTTTTGATGGTTTTTTTTTCTATTGCAAAAGGAATGTTTTTTTGTTTGAGCCAAATGGGAAAGAGGATGCTGATTCTTTACCCCAAAACGAAGGCTGGTATTTGGCAAGAAAATTGTGGCTGGACGAGCAGCCTGAGGATTTTTATAAAAGGGTTGAGGTTGTGAAAGTTGGTGGAAGAATGGTGGATAATGAGGAGAAGAAGGTGGTTTTGTTTAAATTGAAATAACCGTAGGGGCGGGTCTTGTGCCCGCCCGGAATATCCCGATAGAACGGGCGGGCACAAGACCCGCCCTACGTTATTTTATCCCCCAACCTTAATCTCAACCTTCGGAATCGGCTTTTTGTTGCCTTCCGCATAACCCCGAATAGAAATCGGTAGCATATCCTCGGGGATTTCGTATTTTGCAGTAGTGTCTGGAGAGATTGAATCTAGACCACTTGCTGGAATTAAAGTTCCATCTTCAAATTCAAAGGTTACTAAAACATTTGCGGCAGGAACAGCTGAGGTATTTCTAAGAACAATGGCGCAAGCGGTGATTTCATTCTTCTTGTTATATTTTATATCTAAATTACCCCGTTCTAGTTCTGTGAAATTTAAAGTTTCTTCTTTCAGAGAAGCACGGGCCTCTTCCTTGGAAATTCTTGTTGGAGAGCTTTTTAATTCAGGTTTAATTATTTCTTCTGAGGCGAATCTACTTTGTTGCAGTGGTTTTAAAAGTTTTGCCGAAGAATATTTGGAAACATAATTGCCAGCTAATTTTTTTAATTTTAAAGCATTTGGCGGAGGAGTATTTCCAAAATGACTGTTCCCCGCGGAATCTTCCCAAGAATAAACCCCGTCAGCAAAAGCAAAAGTACTATTCAATAAAATTGCAATTAAAACAACTAACTTCTTCATAGGGAAAGGTCCTTTATTCGGTTTGGATAACGGACCTATTATTACTACCATTTAACCTTTGTTTCAACAGGCGAACCCAGCTTTCCCAACCGGGAGATTCAGATCTTTCCTTAATCATTTCAAGCATTGTTTCTTCAGAATCTCCAGGATGAGCATTGGCTACGGTAGCCAAGGAGTCTGCCAAATAATTAGCTGCAACTAGAATTTCCGAAAAATGATCCCCGGTGATACCGGCAACTACAGGGTTTTTTTTCACTCGCATTTCAGCTCTCTCTAAGGCGCGCTTTAATTCTTGGGCAGCAAGTTCTAACTCTGCAAGCTCCTGCAATCGCAGAGGAGTATTTTTTAAACGAGGGCTATAGTGTGGATGAAAATAACGATATAAATCCATTTTTACCATCTAGGTAATAAGTACAACATATGTTCATTATTACTTAAAAGATAATGATAAGCTAGGGAAAAGCTTTCTTAACGATTTTCATATTTTATAGAACAGCCAATTACGGCGGTTAATTGCTTAGGAGGAGTTTTGTTATCGAGTACTGATTCTATGGCATTGATCAAATCGGGAGATTTAACTAGCTCTGGGTTTTCGGCATTGTCATCAATCCAACCATGATAGGCAAGTTTCATCTTACTATCAAAAAGATATGTTTCCGGAGTACATAAAGCATCATAAGCAGAAGCAACGATTTGGTTCTTATCTTGCAAATATGGAAATGGAAATCCCAAAAGTTCACTTTTAAGTTTCATTTGTTCAAAGGAATCTTCAGGATAAGCATCCGGGTTATTTGAACAAATAGCTATAACAGAAAGTCCTTTGGGTTTATAATCAAGAGCAATTTTGCAAAGCCTTTTTTCATAGGCTCGGGCGTAGGGACAGTGATTACAAGTAAATACTATTAATGTAGCTTTGCTGTTAATAAAATCAGAAATTGTATAAATTTTGCCGTCAGTGGCAGCTAAACTAAAATAAGGTGCCTTTTCTCCAAGTGATAATGTTAAATTTTCTGCTTGTCTTTGCATCTAGGCACTTCAATAACGACCTAATCCGTAGGTTTTCTTAATTGTTGAACATCGATTTGGAATGAGGCCGGAGAAACTTTAGCTAAAATAACAGCATTAATCAATGCCTATTATGTTGCTAAAAAAGATAAAATTTATTTTAATCACTTAACATCTAAAGAACCGGCTTTTTATTTAATCTTTAGAATTTAAGAATTTATTAGGATTTTTTATGCAACTTTCAAAAGAACAATTAACCCTTGTGGCAAACACAGTTAGAATGCTGGCAGCAGATGGGGTGGAGAAAGCAAATTCTGGGCATCCGGGAATGCCTATGGGGATGGCTGATTTAGCAACGGTTCTTTGGCTGAAATATCTTAAATTTAATCCTCAAGATTCAAAATGGTTGGCTCGTGATAGATTCGTTCTTTCCAACGGACATGGTTCAATGCTTCTGTATTCAATGCTGCATTTAGCTGGATATAAAGTTTCACTAGATGATCTCAAATCATTTCGCCAATGGGAAAGTATTACTCCGGGACACCCTGAATCATATATGACAGATGGTGTGGAGTGTACAACAGGACCGTTAGGTCAAGGAATTTCCAATGCAGTAGGAATGGCGATTGGCCAAAAACTACTGGCTGCCCGATATGGAGAAGGTGCACAAGATTTATTTGATCATAAAATATTTGTATTCGCAGGAGATGGCTGTTTAATGGAAGGAGTGAGCAGTGAAGCTTCTTCTGTAGCAGGACATTTGGGCTTGGATAATTTAGTGGTGATCTATGACGATAATCACATTAGTATTGCCGGGGATACTAAACTTTCTTTTACTGAAGATGTTTGTAAACGTTACGAAGCGTATGGTTGGCACACGCAAAAAATAGATGGTCACAACTATGAGGCAATTGATCAAGCGATTTCTTCAGCCGTTGCTCTCCAAGGAAAACCTTGTTTAATTGCCGCTAGAACACATATTGGAAAGGGTAGTCCGAATAAGGTGGATAGTCATGATGTCCATGGTTCGCCACTAGGTAAAGAAGAGATGGCTAAGACCAAAGCAAATCTCAATTGGCCGACAGAACCTACTTTTTATATTCCTGAAGAAACTAAGAAAATTTTTGCTCAAAGAATTGAATCTCTAAAAGGAGATTATGCAAAATGGCAGGATAAATTTTCTGCTTGGAAAAATGCCAATAAAGAAAATGCAAAAGCTTTGGAACAACAAGTAACTTTGCAAACTCCGCCTGATTTGGAAGCAAAATTAATCGCCGCACTTCCCAAAGATAAAACAGAAATTTCAACAAGGAAACTTTCTCAAATGATGATTCAAGTTTTATCGGCTAATGTTAATTCTTTAATCGGCGGTTCCGCAGATCTTGAGCCTTCGACCTTAACCTTGATTGGTAAGTCCTCTGATGTGGAAAAAAGTCAATTCAAAGGTTTGAATTTACGTTTTGGTGTGCGTGAACATGGAATGGGCGCGATTATGAACGGCTTAACTTATTATGGCGGCTATCTTTCCTATGGCTCAACATTTTTATGTTTTGCCGATTACATGAGACCGACAATTCGTTTGGCGGCATTATCTCATCTGTCCGGACTTTTTATTTTTACTCATGATAGTATTTTTCTAGGTGAAGATGGACCGACGCATCAACCCGTTGAACATGTAAATTCTTTAAGAATGATCCCGAATGTTCATTTTTTCAGACCAGCAGATGGTTTGGAAACGGCAGTTTGTTATCGCCTTGGTGCTGAGTTAAGACATGGACCTGCGGTATATGCTTTTACAAGACAAAATTTGCCGGTATTAGATCGACCCGCTAATTTTACAACCGCTGATATCGGAAAAGGTGCTTATGTTCTCTATGAAACCAATGCCGGAGCAAATCCCGAGATTGTTTTTATTGGCACTGGTTCAGAAACTTCTTTGGCCCTTGCTGCAGCCAAATTATTACCTGCCGGAAAAAATATTCGTGTAGTTTCAATGCCTTGTTGTGAGTTATATCGTAGACAGGATAATGCTTGGAAAGAAAAATTAATTCCTACAAAAGCAAAAAAAGTTGTAGTGGAAGCAGGAACTTCTTTTGGTTGGCTCAATATTTTAGAAGCAAGTGCCGCCGATACGGTTTTTGCGACAATTGATCATTTTGGAGCCTCGGCTCCGGCTAAAATATTGGCTGAAAAATTTGGTTTTACACCGCAAGCGGTGGCAAAAAAGGTTCAAGAAAAGTTCTATAGTTAACTAAATAAATGACATTTATCCGCTAAGACTTGTGCGACCAGATCGTTATCATACCTTATTATAATTAAACTCAGGCAAATTACACAGTAAACATTTAAGCTCTGTGGGTACTGTTATTTATTTTGGAAAATTTACCTACGTGGCTATGAAAAATAAAAAAAGGAGCATATATGAAAAATGATATTGTAGTTTATGGAATTTATCCTAATCGTGTTTCCGCAGAAAATGCAGTTAGTCAATTAAAACTGGACGGGTTTAGGAATTCTGATGTTTCAGTTCTTTTTTCTAATTCCACAAGTACCAAAGATTTTGCTCATGAAAATTCAACCAAGTCTCCTGAAGGTGCAACAACAGGAGCACTTTCTGGTGCTACGGTTGGTGGAGTATTAGGTTGGCTTGCTGGAATTGGCAGTTTAGCTATTCCCGGAGCCGGACCTTTTATTGCAGCTGGACCAATCATGTCGGCACTTGCCGGTGTAGGGGTTGGAGGGACAATTGGTGGTTTGACTGGAGCATTGATTGGACTGGGAATGCCTGAATACGAAGCAAAAAGATATGAAGGACGGGTTAAAGATGGAGGTATTCTTTTATCAGTAACTGCAGATAATAGTTATTGGGCGGAAAAAGCACGTAAAATTTTGGAACGCACGGGTGCTGAAGATATCAGTGAAGAAGAAGAAGCAGATTCTGATGATCAACCTACACAAAGAACAAATTTTCGCTCAAGAGAATTATAGGATTAGATTATGTCAAAATTAAAATTGACTTTAAGCAATAAAGTATCAATGTTTGTAAGCTTGCTTACAACATTGTTTTTTCAGTATTCAATTGTTTCTGCTGAAACTCAGCAAGAGGCGATAAATAATGAAAATGCATCAGCCCAACATAGTGCCGATAATACCGGACGAAATATCCGAGATCGTAATCAGCTAAATAAGACTGCTGACGATCAAAAGCTTGTCGGTAAAGAAGTGGATATTTTAGCCGGTATTCGTCGGAAAATTGTTGCCAATGAAAATCTTTCGGTGAATGGAAAAAATATTAAAATAATTGTTGATCATGATGTTGTTACGCTGCGGGGACCTGTTAATTCCCTACAGGAAAAAAGTTGGATTGAAGCTGCGGCTGCACAAACAGCAAGTAATTGCAAAATAGTAAGTGAGCTGGAAGTTCTGAGTAATTAATGTCTTGAGGGGCGACCTGCCCAGATCACAATTGACATGGTTAACGGGCACCCATAAAGGGTGCCCCTACATTGTAATTTCGCTTGTAGGGGCACCCTTTATGGGTGCCCGGGAAATAAATACAAATTAAGCACTCCAAATAATTATCCGAAATTCTCCTTTACAAAAACCCTTTAACTTATTACCTAAGAGCAAGATTAAAGGAGAATAACAGTGCCTATTGTAGAAGTTGATATAATTGAAGAATCGCAAAGCAGATATCTTACTTATGCTTTAAGTGTAGTTAGCAGCAGGGCCTTACCCGATGTGCGTGATGGCTTAAAGCCGGTGCAAAGGCGTATTCTTTATGCGATGGTTAGCCAGTTAAATCTCACCCCCGATAAATATCACAGAAAATCTGCGGCGGTGGTGGGAGAGGTGCTTGCCCGATTTCATCCTCATGGGGATTCAGCCTGTTATGATGCAATGGTGCGAATGGCGCAGGATTTTAGTTTGCGCTATCCTTTGGTTGATGGACAAGGAAATTTTGGTTCGCTAGATGGTGATGCAGCCGCAGCGTATCGTTATACGGAAGCCCGGGTAACGCAACTGGCAATGGAGGTGGTGGGGGAAATTGGACAAAACACCGTTTCGGAACGGGACAATTTCGACCAAACAATTAAAGAACCAGTTGTTCTTCCCTCGAGAATTCCCAATTTATTAATTAACGGTGCTGCGGGAATTGCCGTAGGAATGGCCTGCGCTATTCCACCGCATAATTTAAGAGAAGTAATTAAAGCATTGCTTATTTTGTTGGAAGATGATCAAGCTCATGATAGCAAAATATTTTCAGCGATTAAAGGACCGGATTTTCCAACCGGCTGCTTAATCTTAAATAGCCCTGCCGAAATTAAAGAAATTTATCGCAGTGGACGAGGTGCGGTGAGAATGCGCGGTGCCTATAAGTTGGAAAAAACAAAAAAAGGAAAAGAGCAGATTATTATTACTTCTGTTCCTTACGGGATCGATAAATCCGCCTTGATTAAAAAAATAGCGGATTTTATTATTGCTAAGAAATTACCTCAATTGGTCGATGTGCGGGATGAATCCACGGATGAAGTAAATATTGTTCTAGAGCCCGCTCCCGGCGCCGATCCGGAAAAAGCGATGGCTTTTTTATTTAAAAATACAAGCTTGCAACAAAATTTTAATGTTAATCTTACGGCTCTTGTTCCGACCGCTAATCCCCATATTTGCCGCCCGGCCCAACTTTCCTTAAGAGAAATGTTACAACATTTTATCGGGTTTAGATTGGAAGTTACGAAATCCAAGTTGTTATTTGAAAAATCCAAACTTGATGAAAGAATTCATTTGCTCCAGGGAATAGTAAAAATATTTCCGATGTTGGATGAAGTAATAAAGATCGTCAGAAAAAGTGATGGTCGAGCTGATTCTGCGAAAAAACTACAAGAAAGATTTAAATTATCGGAAAAACAATCTCTATATATTGTTGATTTAAGGATCTATCAATTATCAAAAACCTCGATTGATGAAATTGAAGCTGAGTTAAATGAAAAAAGCAAAAGGGTTTCGCAAATTGAGAAAATTGTTAAAAGTGAAAAAGCTCTCAAAGGAGAAATTTCAATTGATTTGACCAGAATTGTGGAACAATATGGTGATGCTCGCCGTTCAGAAATTGTGGCGGAATTCGAAGAAATTGAGCTGGATAAGGAAGAGTATGTTCAGCATGAAGAAGTTTATGTGATTGTCAGTAAAGACGGCTGGTTAAAAAGAATCCGTTCCAATAACGATCCGGAGAATACGAGATTAAGAGAAGGGGACAAGCTGGCTTATTCTGCAAAAGCGGATACTCGGGATACATTGTTTGTTTTCTCCAATCAAGGCAGTGTCTATAGTTTGCCGGTATTTGATTTATCGGCAACTTCCGGTTTTGGCGAGCCGGTGCAGAAAATTCTTAAATTTGGAGATGGCGAACAAATTGTCAGTTGCCTGGTTCTTAGCAAACAAGAATTGGAAAATATTGAAAAACAACAAAAAGAAATTTTACTTTATACCAAACAAGGCATGGGTTTTCGCTTAGGTTTAGAACAAATTGTCGGAACTAAAAAAGGCGGAAAACGAATAATGAAAGTTGCAGCGGATGATGCTTTAAGCGGAATTGAGATAGTAAATAATTCAATGTTATTCTTTTTAACCGAGCAAGGTTATGCAGTTTGTATGATGGCAACTGATGTTCCTCAACTAAATGCTTCAGCAAAAGGAGTGATCATACAAAAAGTTCCCAAAGATGATGCCCTGGTATTGGCAGCGGCAGTAGATAAAAAATCAAATGTTAATGTCGATGTTGGCCAATCTTCTCCTAAGGAAATTAAAATTTCTTCTCTAACAATCGGTGGAAGAGCTAAGAGAGGAGAAAGAATTTTAAAACGTCTAACGGTGATCGGTCGGGCTAAAATTGATGAAATAATTGCTGCTCCAGGGGGCGCGTCTCAAGGCGAATTGTTTAAAAAATAAATTATCTGAGTTTGTAAAATATGGCAAAGCGTTATGATGCAGAAGATATTGAGGTATTAGAAGGACTGGAGCCGGTTCGCAAAAGACCGGGCATGTATATTGCCGGAACCGATACTCCTGCAGGTTTGCACCAGCTTGTTTTTGAAATACTGGATAACAGTGTTGACGAGGCAATGAATGGTCATGCCGATCAAATTGAAGTTATCTTGCATGCCGATTCCAGCAGTGTCACAGTCACTGACAATGGTCGGGGAATTCCAGTAGATAAGCATCCTACTTACAATAAATCCGCTCTGGAACTTATTCTTACAACCTTACATGCCGGGGGTAAATTTTCTGCGAAGAATTACCAAACTTCAGGGGGATTACACGGCGTAGGAAGTTCCGTAGTAAATGCTCTGAGTGAAAAACTAATTGCCAAAATCAAGCGGGATGGCAAGGAATACGAACAAAGTTTTTCTCGAGGCAAAGCCACAACTTCATTAAAAATAATTAATAAATCCATCAAAGGTACTGGGACTTCAATTTATTTCAAACCTGATCCGGAGATTTTTAAAACCATTAAGTTTTCTGCCGAACTTTTAATGCAGACAATGAAAAGCCGGGCTTATCTTAATCCGGGCTTGAAAATTTTATTCTCCAATGAGGTAACAAAGGAAAAATTTGAATTTTATTATCCTGATGGCATTAGGGCTTTTCTTAAACAGATTTTAGAAGAAAAAAAATGCGGGGTAATAAATGACGAGCCTTTTTATTTGGAAAAGAACGAAGAAATAGATGTCAAGGTAGCTTTTGTTTGGACCGATTCTACCAAAGAAGAATTTTACACTTATGCCAATGGCATTTACACTCCAGACGGCGGTTCACATGAGATTGGCGCCAAGGCGGGAATTGTTAAGGCAGTAAAAAATTATATTGATGTCCATGGTGTTTCGCTTAAGGGAATTAAACTGGGAGCAGAAGACATCAGAGAAGGTTTGGTTTGTATTGTTGCGGTAAAACTTCCCAGTGACAAATATCAGGCCCAGTTCCAGGGTCAGACAAAAAGTAAATTAAATAATCCTGAAGTTGCTCCGATTGTAGAAAATATTGTACGCTCCTTCGAGCAACAGCTAAATGAAAAACCAAGTATCGCTCAAGCTTTAATCGGCCGCATTATTCTTGCTTCTAAAGCTCGGGCAGCTTCTAGAGCTGCCGGGCAAGAAGTGCGAAGAAAGATTGGCGTTAGTCATCGCCTGACTTTACCCGGTAAGCTTGCCGATTGTGGAAGTAATCGTTTGGGTGAGACGGAATTATTTATTGTTGAGGGAGATAGTGCCGGTGGCAGTGCCAAACAAGGAAGAGACAGAAACACGCAAGCAATTTTGCCTCTCAGAGGAAAAGTTTTAAATACTATCGCTTCTTCTGGAAAAAAGTTTGCTGAAAATCAGGAATTAACAAATATTGTTTCTGCTTTAGGCTGCGGAGTGGGTGAGACTTGTAATCCTCTTAAATTAAGATACGGCAAGATTATTATTTTAACTGATGCCGATGCCGATGGAATGCATATTGCAACTTTATTGTTGGCATTTTTCTTTCAGCACATGCGACCTTTGATAGAAAAGGGCGCAATTTATTTAGGCAAACCTCCTCTTTATGGAATTTTTCCGCATAAAGCTAAGTCGGTTGAAAAAGAAATTGTAAAGAAAGGGAAGAAAAAAACGGGTCCAGCCAATGGTTCTGCACACTGGGCATATTCTGATGAAGAGTTGCAACAAGTGATCACTAAAAATAAACTGAATACGCCTCGGATTGTACGCTATAAAGGTTTAGGAGAGATGAACCCTGAAACTCTTTGGGAAACGACATTAGAACCGGAACATCGGACAATTTTACAGGTAACTTTGGGCGATGAAGAGTTAGTCGAGCAGGCTTTTTTAGAGTTAATGGGAACCGATCCTTCTACGAGATATAAACTTATTTGTGAAAAGGCCGATCAAATAGAGGTGGACGTATAACAATTACGGATATCAG
>CAYOOT010000014.1:17344-48770 GCA_964405665.1 uncultured Bdellovibrionales bacterium
ATCAGCAATCGGCTATCTGATGTCAGAGTCCGATCTCAGATATCTGACTTCTGATATCGGATGCTGATAGCTGATTGCCGAAATAATTCGAAAAAAACAGATTTAAGTCGATAATATTATGGATCAGTCCCCAACAAAACCCCGAATACTTTTTCTATATCCCGGTTTTGTACCCCCTCCCCTAAAAAAACAATGGGACAAGCATTTTTATTTATCGGAAATTGCCTCTGGTGATATTTTACTTCCTGTCTGGTGGTCTTCTCAAGAAGAAGCCAAAGAAAAATTAGGGATAAAAAATAATCAATATCCAGTAAATAATTTTTCTTATCATTTATTTTATGCAAAAAATTATCCGAGCGGATTAAAAGCTATTTTTATTTTTCTCTTTTATTTTTTTCAAGGATTAAGAATTTATCGCAAAAGGCCCTTTGATTATATTGTTTCTTACGGAACAAATTTAACGGGTATTGCCGCTTGTTTTTTGAAGATTCTCACTCGAGCCAAATTGATCATTGATTTGCCCGGGGTGCCAGCAAAAGCGTTTTTATTTGATCGCCCCAAAGTTTCATTTAGTGATAAAATTAAAAAGCTTATTGCTGATACTTCCTTTAAATTTTGTTTAAAGTTTGCTGATGTGTTTAAGTTAATGAGTACAAAACAACTTGTTGGTTATGCTTTGCCGGCAAGGATAAAACAATTTTGTTTTCATGAATTTGTTCCAATCAGCACAATTGATCAATCGAAGCAGGATGAAAAATATATTTTGTTTTTAGGACATCCCTGGTACTTAAAAGGTGTTGATATTTTAATACTTGCCTTTAGAGAAATTTATCAAAAGCATCCGCAATATCGCCTGAAAGTAGTCGGACATTGCGAGGATATGAGTTATTTTGAAGATCTGACCATTGGTTGTCCGGGAATTGAGTTTTTGCCCGGAGTTACTTACGACAAAGCACAAGATCTAATTGCTAAATGCAGTGTTTTTGCCCTTCCTTCCCGCACCGAAGCAATGGGCAGAGTGTTACTGGAAGCGATGGCTTGCGGAAAACCAATAGTTGCTTCAGCAACTGATGGGATAGTTGATTATATTGTTGAAGGGGAAAATGGAGTGTTTTTTCAAGCAGGAGATTATCGGGATTTAGCAAATAAATTAAGCTTGGTTTTACAAGATTCTTCAATTAGAGAAGAATTATCATTACATGCTCGAAAAACCGTTTTTGATATTTATTCAGAAAAGGTTTATGTAGATTCTTTTAGGCAGATGATTCTCCCCTTTTCCAGGTAGCTTTATATATATTTGAAATTCCCTGGAAAAGGGGAGAATAAAGTCCGCTTATTACCTATAAACTCAAAATCAATGAAACATCTATCTCCAATCTCCGCAGTTCTTTTCGATATGGATGGAGTAATTCTAGATTCCGAAGTTGCCGCTCGTGTTGTCTGGAGCAATATTTGTGCTGAATTTGGTCTTCAACTAACAGACGAATTTTATCTCACCTTAGTCGGCTTAGGTTTAAAAGGCACTGGCGACCTTCTCAAAAAACATTTCGGAGATCAATTCGTATTCGAAGAAGCACTGATCCATCGAGAAAAACACTGGAATAAATATTTAAAAGAAAATCAAATTCCGGTCAAGGAAGGATTTTTTGAACTTGCCACTTTTCTTAAAAAAAATAAAATAACTTATGGAATAGTTTCTTCCACAGAACGGCTGCAGGTAGAGAAACGTTTGAAATCAGCGGGGATTGATCAAGGACAATTTTCTGCAATTGTTTGTGGAGATGAAGTTATAAATAGAAAACCTCTGCCAGAGCCTTATTTAAAAGCAGCTTCCTTATTGAATATTGAGCCAAATCATTGTCTAGTTATTGAAGATTCTGAACATGGCGCTAATTCTGGAATAGCTGCCGGAATGAATGTTATAATAGTTCCAGATTTATTAACCCCTTCCGCTAAAATTAGTTCCCAAGTGAAAGTAGTGCTGAATAACCTAAGAGAAGTGGAAAATTATTTGAAAGAGTTTTTTTAAAATGATTAATTTAAGAAAAGCTAGCGAAAGAGGGCATGCCAATCACGGCTGGTTGGATACTTATCATACCTTTTCTTTTGCTGATTATTTTGACCGGCATTTCATGAATTTTCGGGTATTGAGAGTAATTAATGAAGATAAGGTTGCTGCCGGGCAGGGGTTTGGCACTCACCCTCATGACAACATGGAAATATTGACCTATGTTTTAAAAGGATCATTGAAACATCAAGACAGTATGGGCAACGGTTCAATCATCAAGGCTAACGATTTTCAATTAATGTCCGCGGGAACAGGAATAACCCATAGTGAAGTCAATCCTTCTTCTTCCGAAGAAGTTCATTTATATCAAATTTGGATTATGCCTGAGCAAAAAGGCCTGACCCCGAGGTATGAGCAAAAATCGAAGAAAGATTTTCCCATCAAAAATAATCTTAGTTTAATTGCCAGCAAAAATGGAGATGATAACTCTCTCCGCATCAGACAAGATCTGAAACTTTATCTTTCTAATTTGAATTCAGGAGAGAATTTAAACTATAAACTTAATCCCAATCGTTATCTTTGGGTGCAAGTAGTTAAAGGATCAATCAAATTAAATGATTTGGAATTAAATGTCAGTGATGCTGCGGCAATAAGTGAAGAAAAAGAAATAAGCCTAACAGCAACTTCTCCTGATACGGAAGTTATGCTCTTTGATTTGTCTTGATTTTTTCGGTAATAAGCGGACTAAAGTCCGCGCTCCGAATGCCTCTAGCTTACATTTAAGTTTTACACTTAAGCAATATACGTACGGAGCGCGGACTTTAGTCCGCTTATTACCAAATACTAAAACTGATTTGCCCGAAGCAAGCGAAGTTCTTCTCTGGGAAGTTTTAATTCTTCCCAGATTTCATCCAATGCCTTCACCAGAGAATCTATCATTGCAGTTGTATGTTGCGGAGTAATCGTCACTCTTAAGCGTTCTTCCCCTTTAGGAACAGTGGGGTAATTAATTGGCTGTAAATAAAATCCATATTTTTCTAAAAGCATATCCGAGGCTTTTTTACATAAATTTGCATTGCGCACCATTACCAGTGAGATATGACTTTCGGAGTCCAGCGTGGGAATATTTGTTTTGCTAATTTGCTCCTTAAAATAGTTGCAGTTACTATGCAAAGTTTTTCTCAGCGCATCGGATTTTTTGGAGACTTCAATTGATTTAAGTGCCGACATTGCTACGGCAGGAGGAAGAGAAGTTGTGAAAATAAATCCTCCCGCGCGGGAACGAATGAAATCGATTATTTCTTTTTTCCCCGTAATATATCCACCGACAACACCAAAGCCTTTGGCAAAGTTTCCCTGAATAATATCAATATCCTTAGCTACGCCTTGCTTTTCTGCTAAACCGGAACCATTTTTCCCATAAAGTCCGACAGCATGAACTTCGTCCAGGTAGGTAAGCGCATTATATTTTTTTGCCAATCTGGAAATTTCTTTGATTGGAGCAATATCTCCATCCATCGAATAAACAGAAACAAAAACAATAACTTTTGGTGTTTCCAACGGAATACCAGAAAGTTGCTCTTCTAAATCTTTCAGATTGCTGTGTTTGAAAATTCGTTTTTCAGATCTGCCAAAACGAATACCATGAATTATCGAAGCATGATTTTTTTCATCGGAAAGAATTACACAATTAGGTAATCCCTCTCCTAAGGCAGCAAGACTTGCTTCATTCGCCACAAAACCACTTGTGAAAATCAAAGCGCTTTCTTTCTGATGAAATTCGGCCAAAGAATTTTCCAATTGCACATGGATATCAGCTGTGCCGGAAATATTGCGGGTGCCGCCGCTTCCGACTCCCCACTTATTTATTGCTTCAGTAGCGGCTTCTATAATTTCCGGGTGATGGCTTAATCCTAAGTAATCGTTACTGCAGCAAACAATAATTTTTTTTGCTGCACTGCCATCGGCAGGTCGCCATAAAGCATAAGGAGCTTCCCCGACAATTCTTTCAATATTGTTAAATACTCTATAGCGACCTTCGGTTTTAAGATCCGCTAAATAATTCTTGCAATATAAAGAATAGTCCATTTGTCTACTGCTTTTTAAGATGTTTTCTATAAAGTTTGATCGAAAATACATTCCTCCTTCACTAAAGCTCCATCCTACGCTGAAGCTTCGGATGGCAAGTCGAAGGAGATAACATTTTCTAAAAGTTATACAATTTTCATCTCTTCGGCAAGTCTTTCGCCTGATCAAAAATCACTTGCCAGAGATATTTTAGATTTTCATAATTTTTTTGCTTTAAATATCTTGATCCCAATTTAATCCAGGTCTTTAACAGAGTAAAACACAGTGCTATTCTTTTTCTCTTGGGGCAGTAATGCCAAGAAATAATTTTTCTATTTCGCTGAAAATAATACAAAGAATATAAAGCCTTACTTTGACCAGTTTTACTTAAGCCATGTGCGACTTCCCAGTTTTGATCGATATCAAGAAGAAAACCATTTTCCTTTATTCTCTGACTCCATTCCACATCATCCCAATAAATACACAATTCTTCTTGAAGGGGACCGGCTTTCAAAAAAACTTCATTGTGAACTAAAAACGCAGTTCCTGGAATATACTGCCGATAATTTGCTTTTGTCCCCGTTCGACGGAATTCATCGACAGTTTTGCAATGCCAAAGTTTAGCCTTAGCGGGGAAAAATATACCACCAAGGGAATCCACATGTTTTGTATTTCGGCGATATACTTTGGGGGCAATAATCGCCGGAAGGTCGGGAATTTTCGGGAGATTTAATAATTGAGAATCATTAGTTAAAACGATGATCCAATCAAAATCCTTAAAAGCTTCGTTTAGTCCGCAATTCAGGCCGCCTGAATATCCGCGATTAGGATGGAGTATAATATGCTTTATCTTAGGAAATTGTTCTTGCAAACTTTTGATATGTTGTGTTTCACTGCCATTGTGAATTAAAAAAACATTTGAGCAAGAAAGAGAAATTGCAGAATTTACAGCTCTTGCTGTAAGCTGAGGGTGGTTATAGCTTAATATGACAACACAAAATTCCATAAGAAGAATTTTAATTCCGGCAAGTGGTTTTGGTACGCGTGTTGGTTCTCCCCCGGCAAAAGAACTACTTCCTGATCCGGAAAATGGAAAACCATTAATAAAGTTTTCTTTAGATATCGCAGAAACTGTAGATGCTCAAGCGGTAGTAATTACGAGAAAAAATAAACTGATTTTAATTGATGCTCTTCGCCACTATGCAAATGTGGAAATATGTCTGATTGATAGTTCGAAAGAATGGCCGGATACTTTATTGCAATCTGAACCGTATTGGGGGGAAAACAATGTTGTTCTTTTGCCTGATACCAGGTTTTCTCCATTAAATACCGTTGAACAAATTTTTTCCAACTTAGAATCAGGTAAAAAAATTGTTTTTGCCACATTCGCTGTCAATGATTTCAGTACTTGGGGTGTTGTTGCCAGAAACAAAAGCTCTTGGCATATTTGTGAAAAGCCCAGCAACCGAGAATGTTTAAGTGTTGAGACGCTGCAAGCTTGGGGAATTTTCGGTTTCAAACGTGAATTCGGTAAAGAGCTGCTCAATGCCATGCTCCAAAGTGGATTTGATCATCGGATGAAACCGATTGATTCTTCCGTAGATTTATTGCACTTGGAAACATTTCAAGATTTAACGCGGTAAATGAAATGAAAGCAAAAAAAATTCTAATTGTGGGAGCTACCGCCCAATTGGTAGAGCCTTTAATTTATGATTTGGCAGTTAAAGGACAGGAGCTGGCCTTAGTAAGCAGAGATGCCGAGAAGTTAAAAAATTTATATAGCAAAGTTATTGAATTAGACGGGGTGAACAATGAGCATATTAAATATTATATTGCAGATACTGCAGTTGATCAGCAAATAGCAGAAACAATAAATAAAATTAAAGAAACTTGGTGGGGTGATATTGATTCTTTGCTTTTGGCAATTGGTTCTGCCGGAATTCCTGGAGCAAAATTTGAACCCAATGTCAGACCAAATGAAATCAATCTTGATGCTTTTAGATACGGTTTTGAAGTTAACTTTTGGTATACAATGAAGTGGATGTTTGCTGTGAGTGACTGGATGTGGGATTTAAATAAATTAATGAGAGTTGTTCTCTTTGGTTCAATCAGCGAAGATAATGTTCTTTCCATGGTCGCTCCTTATGCTGCAGGAAAATGCGCCATGACCTCAATGATGAAGACTTTTGCCGTGCATGTTGCTCAGGAAAGGCAAAAAAAGAAGATGAAACCTATTTTATTTAATCGTATTGTGCCGGGATTTTTCCCCGCTGAGCAA
Organism: uncultured Bdellovibrionales bacterium; assembly: GCA_964405665.1. Taxonomy (GTDB): domain Bacteria; phylum Bdellovibrionota_C; class UBA2361; order SZUA-149; family CAZDWZ01; genus CAYOOT01. The sequence goes on from CAYOOT010000014.1 coordinate 23,698, forward strand.
AATCGTAAAATGTTAATTAAAGAAGATGGAAGTTTTTCTGAGCGAGGAAAGGCAATAATTTCCCGTACTCCGCTGGCAAAGCTGGGCGGTGCCGAAGACTTAACACCGGCGCTGGAATTTCTGCTTTTAAAATGCGGAGATTTTATGAACATGGCTGAAATAAAAGTGGATGGTGGTTTTGATAGTTTTAGCGGGGTGCATACGCCTAGTGAAGTTTTGAAAGGCTGAGAAATTGTTAAAAAAGAAAACCACCTGTCGTTGCGAGCGTGTTTTCGGCTATCGGCTATCAGCATCCGATATCAGAAGTCAGCTATCTGAGTCGGACTCTGACATCAGATAGCTGATAGCCGAAAATACGCTCGCAAGGACAAGTGATCCTTCCTCTATTATATTTAATTCTGCCTCTAATGATCTAAGGTGTGCCGCAATTATGACTAAGTCGATCATGGCACTTCAACAAAAGAATTTCCAACAATTTTCTTGATGACCAGGGGAAACTCATAAAATTTTCCACCACTATTGTTTTCCCGAAATCTAAACCCCAAATTACCAGGAGGATTACTATAGAGTTTAATTATTTCTTCGGCGCTTAATTGTTGATCGATATTTTTAAATAAAATGCCGCTAAGCTTTGCAAAAACAAAAGCATTGTAAGCATATGCAATTTGATTGTCCGTTTTATATTTTTGCAAATAAAGTCTGGAAAAAGTTTCCGGAACTAAACCGTTGGGATAGAAAGCTCCTTCCATTGGACCTTGAGCGTCTTTGATTTCTGTTTTGCTTTCAAATACATCAGTTCCAAATGATTGCACTTTTAAACCAAGAGCAGCAAGTTGACGATAAAATGCACTTACTTGACCGCTGAGCAAATAAACACCTAAAACATCAAATTTTTTTGTTTTTAATAAGGTGAGAGTTGTTTTAAAATCAAGTTCTCCCGGATTAAAAGTGGCAAAAACATCTAAGGTTTCATCCTTATTTAAATTTTTTCTTAAACCTTCCGCCATTGAATTGAGAAAAGGATCTTCTGTTTTCACCAAAGCAATTTTTTTAAAATTATTAAGCCTTAAATATTGTAATAATTTAATTTCATATTGTTCAGCATAGTTAACAGAGCGAATAATATATTTTTTTGCAATAGCTGGCTGCGGATCTAAAGACATAGCAATAATTGGCAGTTTTATTTGTTCGGCCACAGCAGCGATGGCATAAAGCGTTGGTTCGCCCCAATTATATATCAAATTGACACGATCTAAAGTTTGCAATTTTCTAAAAGCAGAAACGGCCTTTGTTGCCTCATACATATTATCTTCAAAAACAAAATTAATTTTATTGAATTCCGAAGGTTGTTCAGCAATAGCAAGCTCAATTCCCTGATGAACGGCAAGCCCATATTCTGCCAAATCTCCGCTTAGGGGGAGACTAACGCCGATTCTAACTTCGGCATTTACACCGATAACAGCAAATAAGAATAAGACAAAAGATAAAAGAAAGTTCAACCGACAATTATTGTTCATGAACCGGCTAATATTATTTTAGCCTTGTAAAATCAACAAACCTATGGGAAATAATAGGGAATTATGTTATTTGCATAATTAAGGAATTGCCAAAATGCTTGCCGGATATAGCCAACAATTAGATGAACAGCTGGTCTTGATACTAGCAAAGAATCCTAATCTTACAGTTACTCAAATTCACCATGCACTTTTAAAAAAGAAAGAAAATTTTGCTCTTTCGAGTGTTTATCAGGAACTGAGAAAACTTCAAAGTGCCGGAGTAGTTATTCGTATCAAAGGTCTTTATGCCTTGCATATGAGTTGGTTGATTCGTTTACAAAGCTTCTTAAGTGAAAGTATTGATCGGAATATGCGCGGAGATAGTTTGGCGGCACTTATTCCTCAGGCAGGATCAAGTTTTAAATGGAATTTTCCTTGTCTCTCCAATGTTCTATATTTTTGGACACAGATTCTTCTTTATCTTCTTAAACAAGGGCAGCCTCAAGCTTTCTTTGAAAATGTCGATCATGTTTGGTTTCAATTTGCAGAAGATACAGCAGAAAAGAATTTTCTTGATTCTCTTCGGATCATGAAAATCCCTTATTATTTGACCGTGCAGTCCGATACTTCTTTAGACCGCAGTTATCAATCGCTACTCAAAGGGATCAAAGGTGAAATTATTTTCGGCAGAAGCCCCTTTGTCAATCAATCTAAATTCGCTTATTGTTCATTAATTGGAGATTTTATTATTAATGTAATACTCGATGCAAAAATAACTCGTTCGCTTAATGATTTATATTCCAATTCTAAAAATACAGTAAACTTACTGGCAACACAAATTTTAGAAGTAATGAACCAAAGAGGAAAAATTTCTCTAACTCTTCGCCATCATCCTGAAGAAGCAAAAAAGATCAGGAAAAAATTTGTTAATTTTTTAGGTAATCCATTAGATCAAATCTAATGGGTTACCTAAAGCCAATTAATAAATTTCAGCAATGTTTATAGGATTCGAATCAAAAAATGATCTGTTGATAAATTCTAAAATTAATTCGTCTATAGGCAAAATATTTGATTGCAGGGGTTTAAAAAATCTTTTTAAACTGCTAATAAAGCAGAGACAATTATCTATCATATTTATAAGGCAATTCATGAAACAGCTCAGCCATCAAGATGCAGATTTAGTTTTAAAATTATACGAAATTAGACGTGAACCTGTAATGCGAGCATCACGAGACATGATTGTTGGTAAATTCTGGCCTAAGTCATATGCGGAAATAGAAGAGATTTTAAAACCGGAGCATCCTTTTAATGCGGCATATCGTCAAGTATCAAGTTACTGGGAAATGACTTATAATTTTGCCAGAAGAGGGATTATTGATCCTGATTTTCTTATTGAGAATAACGGCGAAGGACTATTTGTTTTTGCTAAATTCTATAAATTCATTGCTGAAATTAGAAAAAATTATAATCCGCTTAGCTTTAGTAATGCAGAATGGATTGCCACTGAATGTGAAGAAGGCAAAAGACGTTTTGAAATGATTAAAACAAGAATTGAAAAACTGACTGCTCAAAAATAGAAATCCCCGTCTTAGTGTGCTTATTTAAAATTGTGGAAATTTCAAAAAAACAAAAAATCGCGCTAATTTCCTGTGGTTCACTAGTTGGAATTTTATTGGGAATTGCTTTTGGCTTTTTCTTAAAAAACCTTCTATCTAAGCCGTTGCCAGCTGGTGCGGAATTTGAGAATTTATCTGATTTTCGTCAGGCCCTTTCGGAGCATGATTCCCGAGATACTAAGCAAGATGATTCAGTTAGTTTGCGTACTATTATCCAGGCCCACGATTCTGATTTAATTATTTATACTTTGAAACCAAATTTGGATGTAAAATTTAAAGGAGTAAATGTTAAAACAAATTCCTTTGGCTTAAGGGGATCGGAAGTTAGTAAAACAAAACCTGAAAATACATATCGAATTATTTTTCTTGGAGATTCTTTTGTTTTTGGTTGGGGTGTGGAAGAGGAAAAAACCTTTGTGCGAGTTATGGAAAGAGAACTAAATGCTTCTAATAAATTTGCTAAAAAGGTTGAGGTGCTTAATTTTGGAGTCCCCGGGTATTCGACTTTTCAAGAAGTGGAGTTGCTTAAAGAAAAAGGTTTAGAATTTAATCCTGATGCAGTTATTATTTATTTTGTAGAAAATGATTTCGGCTTGCCATTTTTTATTAAGAATTTTTCCAGTGCCGATAAACAATTGGTTAATAATAAAGATTTTGCCCAACTAAAAGATGAGGCTGAGGATTCTGAGTTTGAAAAAGATAATCAAAAACTTTTGAAAAGTTTAGATGCCAATAAAGCGTTGCGTAGACTAGTTCGAACCTGTGAAGAAAAAAATATTTTAGTTCATCTCGTCGTAAACCCCAATAAGAAATATCAAAAACAATTGGCTAAGCTTTGGATTACGAAGAAAGAAAAATATATCAGGGTTTTAAATATTCGGGATGATGTTAAAGAACAAATCACTGCCAGTGGGATTGATCCGGCAGATTTGCAACTGCCTAATGATCCTCATCCTAATGCCATTAAGCATGGGTTTATCGGTAAGTCTTTGGCGAAGTTGATAACAAATTAGGTATTAAGCGGACTAAAGTCCGCGCTCCGTACGCTTTTTGCTTACATTTATTTTGTCTACTTAAGCGAGATACGTTCGGAGCGCGGACTTTAGTCCGCTTAATACCGGACTTCTTAAAACAAATTTAAACCTCAATCCCATCTTCCATAAAAGATCTCTGAATCGGCAAATGATTGTATTCCGGCAAATGACCGTGAAAATTTGAAGTTCTCAAACGTTTCAATAAGTCCTCGGCGATTCGTTTGGAAGATAAACCGTCTCCTAAAGTATGCTGCCATTTTTTACCGAATAATGTTTTTAACTTCTTAAACACTAGTTCGGGAGGATATTTTTCCGGTTGGTTAGGATCGAACTTTACACAACCGCCCACATCGTAAACTTGAGGACGCTCCGTTGCTTTTCTCATTTGCACACAAGGCACATTTAATACGGAACATTCTTCAGGAATAGTTCCGGAATCAGTAAGCACAGCTTTGGAATGTGTGATTAAGATCAGAATTTCATTATAGCCGATAGGATCAACTACGATCAGATTTTTTACTTTGGTTAAACCCATTTCTTTCATTACTCTTTGAGTGCGATAGCTTGCGGGAAAGAAAACAGGCAAATCGGAAGCCTCTACTAACTTCATAATTGCCAATAGTGATTGCTCGATATGAACATTCTCTCGTCTGTGACAAGTCATCAGATAGTATTTTCCATCCTCGATTCCTCGTTCCTGAAAAAATTCTTTTGTTGCCATGGCTTCGAGCTTATCTTTTTGAGCGTAATAAAATTCATTTAATATTTCAACAATCGGATTGCGCACAACAACGATATTTCTAGGATTTAAACCCTCGGCAATGCCGCGCAGTTTATATTCCTCTTCATAGGTATAAATCACATCTGAGAGGTGATCGATCATTGTGCGAAACTTTTCTTCAGGCAAGCGCCAATCATAGGAATGCCAACATCCCTCGACATGCACTATCGGGATATTGAGTTGTGCTGCGGCAATGCATCCTGTAGTTGTATTTGTATCTCCTAAAAAGACAACTGCTTCCGGTTTTAATTTTTCCAGTACAGGATAAAGTTTGGCGATTAGTTGTGAAGATATTTCAGCATCTGTGCTTCCACCACATTCCAAATCGATATCTGGTTGCGGAAGTTTGAATTCGCGAAAAAAAATTCCCTTTAAATTGTCGGAATAATGTTGTCCCGACCAAATGAATACAATTTCTACATCATTTGCTTCTTTTAAGTAGTTCATAATTAAAACAGCACGGATAATATCGGGCCGAATTCCTAGAATAAATGCTAATTTTTTTTTAGCCATAACTCACCTTTCTTCTTGTTTTAGCCAATTTTAGTGGAAAAATCTTTAATCGAGACCTCCTTATTCAATACTTTCCCAAATATTGCAAGCATCCTGTTTTTCTTAAGAAAAAGCCATTGTTCTGGCCCTAAGTTTTTAAAACTACTATATAATTCTTCTTTCAAAATATAATTTCTCTTCCGGCTCAAATTATCAACTTTTTCTAAAAGCACCCGATTTCTACACTTACCAATAGTTAATCATATAAGGAGTAAATTATGAAAGTTGATGGAGCATCTGGACAAGGATCTGTAGTAGCCAAAAAAGAATTTAAACCAGAATTTAAGAAAGCGCCTGAACACATTGAGATTTCAAAAGAATTGCCTAAAGAGAAAAACGGTTCTGAAACAAAAAGTGATTCTAAAGTTTCAGTTGAAGCATAGCCCTTACTAAAAGGACCTAATTTGCCCAATTAATTAATAACTATCAAAGGAATAAATATGGAAATTGAAGAAATATCCAGGCAAATTTTTATGCCAAAAAATGAATCAAAAAGACGACAAGAACAGGAAATAGACAATTCAATAAAAAATGAGTTGAAAGTAGGAGATTCTTATGATGTTAATGAAAACTAAATTTTTTATATTGTAAAAGGAACTCTTAAGGTAATTAAGTGCTGCCAGGATCCCTTGCCGATATCTAAATATTCAAATCCATAATCCAGGGCAATTCGCATTTGAGGATTTTTTTTACCGTTAAAAATATAACCAAGGCCTGTGCTCCAGCCTAATCCTCTGACGTCTCCATTAAGACCTTCTAAATCTGGACGTTCAAAGTTATAACTTTCGATATTTTGCCAGCGAATTCCCGCTCGAATCAAAAAATTATCATTTATATTATAAGAACTTCCGAAACGAATATTATAAATATTTCCTTGTTCTGTCCCGCCAATAACTACCGGAATGGCAACCTCATTCAAATTGCCTTTAGACTGCACTCGAGTATAATCAAAGGAAAGGGCAATTATCAGAGGATCCATTGTTTTTTTAATTCCTAGTGCGCCGGAATATTCACGGATATGGGAGAGTCCATTGGAATCAAAACGAAAATCCTCCGTATCGGATTGACCAATTCCTAATTTAAAAGAAGTGCCAATTTCCAGATCATCAGAAGGTCGAAGTTGAATGCCCCAATTATGCAGAAGACGGGAATGGCTATGGAGATCGGCAAATTCGCTACGAAGTTGATCGTCATAAAAAGTAAAAGAATAACCCAAAGAAAGATTTTCAAAAGGGGAATAACCATAAGCTAAAGAACGACGATGGCCGTCCGGAGTAGTGTGAATTACATCATCGGTATGTCCATCATAACGTGAAAACCCCAAAGCAAGACTGCCATATCTGGGCCGTCCATTTTTTGTAGAACCCAAAGGAAATGCCAAAATACCATTGCCGTGATATTCGCTTTGTTCCAGTCCTTCTTCAGTAGGAAAGTATTCACCGTCAATTATGGAAAAGCCCAAAGTTGCTGAAAATTCAGAATGAGCCAATTGTCCTAATCCTGCTGGATTAAGATATAAGCAAGTGCTATTTTTACAAGTTAATTCTGTACTCCCGGCAAGAGATAAAGTTTCCGCGTCTTGCGGTAAAACAAAATAACGTTCCAATGCTTGATTGATATAGAATTCACTAAGCGGAGAAGCTGCGCTCTGAGATCCGAATATTACAAGGGAAACAAGTGTTGTTTGTAAATATTTTATCAAACTCAAAGAATTTATCTCCATAAAAAATTTTCAACTCTAAGATGTTTTACTTACTGGTGCAACTAATAAAAACAAAAAGAAGTGCGTTAGAAAGGATGTTGAAGATATCTTAGTTCTTCAGCAATTTCTGGGAAATGAGCGGGATCATGCCGGAATTTAGTTGTATTAGTGTTTAGGATATTCTCAAAGCTATCTTGGTGCGGGAACATAGACGCCGTAAAATTTGAAATAAAGATCATCTTCAAATTTTAAAGTATTATTTTGAATTTTTTCTGAAATATTATGCAAAAGTAATGTTCCATTAATTGACCAGAGATCGAGAATCATTTCTTGAGAAAGAAGAGAGTTTTCATTTGTTTTAAAATAATTTAATACGATCTTTTTATCTAATTTTGTTTGAAGTACCAGCTCTTGTAATGCTTGGCCAAAAACGTATGCTCCTAAACCTCCAGGACCATTTTCGGCAGTTTGCACTGTTTTTTGTAATATTGGCAAGTGCGGAAAAACTCCTAAGCGCACGCAATCTTCTAATTCTTTTCGCAAGATGGGATCTTCTACATTTTTCCCCAACCATTCTTTAGATTTTACAAAAGTTTCTGATTCTGATTTGATTCTTGAAAGATGTTGGAAAAAGTTTTTTCTTGATATTGGATCCTCGGATAGACCAAGCTTTATTAATAAATTATAACCTTCTTGGGGCAAGAGATCTTGTTTGAAAGATTCATCGAGAATTTTTCGTGAAGTCTGATCCATAAAAGGAGGAAATTCAAGAGTAGATCCTAACTCCGGTTGGGGCAGGAAGGGCGGCCTGGGCCCTTGAATTTCTGAATCATCTATAATTTTTGCGCACATGGTTTTATTGAGATAATTTATTCGTTTTCGCTATATTAAGGTTATGCTTTAAAAGGAAGCTGATGTTACTTATCTCAATAAGCCCAGGTAATTAAATTAGAATTCTTTATTTTCCACTCTGATTGAATAATTATTTGCCTTAATACCCTGGCCATAGATATCGGTAAAAACTTGTGTTAATTCAGCACCAAAAAAAATAATCAATGAGGAATAGTAGACCCAAACTAAAAGTACAATCAACGATCCTGCTGCCCCATAAGCAGATCCTACCGCGCTATTTCCCAGATATATTCCGATTCCTGATTTCCCCAGAGAAAATAGAATTGCCGTTAAAACGGATCCAATAAACGTATCCCTCCAGACCATTTCTACATCCGGCAAATATTTAAAAATTGCCGCAAAAAAGAGAGAAAAGACACCCAATGAAATTGCAAAATTAAGTAAGATCCAGAAAATTCCCTCGCTGTTTGGAAAAATTAATGTGAGCCAAGTGCTGATTATTAAAGATACTAACATTACAAAAGCAAGCGCAAAAATAATTCCCATAGAAAAAAATCTTTTTCTAAGCCAACCCCATATTCCTAAATTTGGTTTTGCTTTAACACCAAATATTTTATTTAAAACAGTTTGCAGTTGAGCAAAAACAGCACTGGCGGAGAAGGCTAAAACGACTAAGCTTATTATGCTGGAGATAAACCCGGTTTCTTCCTCACTTTTGGCACTTTTTATAATCATACTGATTGCTTCCCCTCCTTTGGGACCAACAAGGGAACTGAATTCTTTAATAATGGCATTTTGATCGGTAGAGCCAAGTAAGCCGGCAATAGTTACAGATAAGAGAACCAAAGGGGCGAGTGAAAGCGCTGAATAAAAAGCCAAAGCAGCGGCGTCTGTTAGTGCATCGTGATTGATAAAATCATTAATTGATCGTTTAGCGATTGTAAAATAACTTTTCTTATCCATTTTTATATCCTGAAGAAGAGAGGAAGAGGTTTTTAACTAATTGCAAGAATATTTATTGAAAGGATCTTTTCCTGCTGATTAAAATCAGTACCCATTATTTGCTTGAATTTCTTATCCTTTTTTGACATGCTCATTACCCGAAAAGGATTTAATGAAAATATATACTCTTTACTTAACCGCATTTTTTTTATTCCTCACAGCTGCAAAAGTTCAAGCAGAACCAAAAAAATATTTAGATTCAATCGAGGCCGAAGGATATCAGTGGGATTATTCTACAGTAGTACCCAGTTCTTATGATAATTTAAAAAAATTTCCTTTGCTGATTCTTCTTCATGGAGCAGGGGGTAATGCTGAGGGTTATCTTAGAAAAACCGGCTGGTCAGAAAAAGCAGAGAAAGAAGGCTTTATTGCAGTTGCTCCGAATGGTTTAGCGGCAAGACCGGCAAGGAGAGCTAATTTTTTATTTAATCCTGCTCTCTGGAACTCAGGGGTTTTGCCACCGAATAGTCCTCGAAGTAAAATAGACGACGTAGTATTTTTTAAAAAACTTTTAGAAAAATTGTATTCCCAATATCAAATTGATCGTTCAAAAGTATTTTTAACAGGACATTCTAATGGCGGTGGAATGACATTTTATTTAGCAACACAATTATCAAATGAGTTTAAAGCAATTGCACCAGTTGCCTCAGCGCTCTGGACTAAAGAAGCGGCGAAAGAAATTAATATTCCTACTCTTTATATCTTAGGTGAAGCCGATCCTCTTGTTCCGGTGCAAGGAGGGGAGAGGAAAACTCCTTGGGGCCGATCACTTGTCCCTTCACATCAAGAAAGTATAGAAACTTGGGCTAAAATATTGGGGTGTTCCAAAGAAAATAAATTAATCAGTAATTCTCCTCCGGTTAAAATTTATCAATACTGTGTTTCCAATAAAAAACCTTTTTTTGTCTATTCTCTAGAAGGTCAGGGGCATGAGTGGCCGGGTGGAGAAAGAATGCTTCCCGTCTTTAAAACTGGAGAGATGATCAAAGATTTTAAAGCTACAGACATAATTTGGGATTTTTTCAAACAAATTTCCCTTTAATTTCAATTAGTAATCAAATATTATTTGACTAGATTAATATCTTGTGTTATTTTGTAATGATTGTGTAAAAGTTGTGTTTTAAATAGGTTGTAAAGGTTGTAGAGTATGAAAGTTTTAGTAAGAAATAGCTTATTGCTATTAATTTTAATTTGTACTTTAATTATCGTCCCTTCAAATAAAGCCTTTGCAGCAAAAAATAAAGAAAAAGAAAAAAACCAAGATCAGCCAGCAAGTTTCTCTTCCAAGACAATATCTTCTCAGGGATATAACTGGGATTATGTAGTAGTAACACCGAAAATAACGAAAAAAACAAAAGCACTACCTTTAGTTTTTCTAATCCATGGGGCAGGTGGAAACGGAGAAATATATGCAACAAAAACCGGCTTAGATAAAAAAGCAATTGATAGTGGTTTTATTCTTGTTGCACCAACTGGCCAACCGGCAAATCCGAATAAAGCAGCTAACTTTATAACTAATCCTAATATCTGGAATGATGGTGCGATTGCCGATGCAGTTAATCGTGCGGCAATAAATGATATTGCGTTTTTTAATGATTTAATAAATCAAGTTCAAAAAGATTATAACACCGATAAGAAAAAAGTTTTTGTTATCGGGCATTCCAATGGAGCGGGAATGACGTTTCGTTTAAGTGCTGAACTTTCTCATAGAATTACGGCAATTGCTCCGGTTGAAACTAATAATCCGGTCTATAATTATATTGCCAGAAGATTTGTTCCCACACTTTTAATTCTTGGTGCAGAAGATCCGATTGATCCACTTGCTGGCGGCAGCAGGGATGTTGCAGGACTGCCTTGGCTTTCCGGAGATATTCCTCCAGCTACTGACTCGATCCAACGTTGGGGACAGACAATTCACTGCCTAAAAAGAATCAAAAATATTGCTTCTGAAGCAAACTTCGGTAGATATCAATATTGTCAATCATTATTTAAAGATACTTTCTTAGTTTATTTGGTTTACAATCAAGGACACGAATGGCCAGGTGCAAGCGAACGCTTTCTCCCTGAAGCAGTTTCCGGTAAATTAAATAAAAACTTCAAAGCCAATGACGTGATCTGGGATTTCTTTAAAAAGGTTAAGCCTTTAAAATAAATAGTTTTATCTTTCAATAAAAATCAATTTGGCTGGGAAAATCCTCATACTTTATTTTAAGAGATGGTTTTTATTTCAGCACTCTTAAAAGAAAGAAGCGATCCTACTTAGCACAATGATCGCAGACATACCTCTGTATTCAAAACACTGCTATCGATAGATGCAACTTCTATAAAAATAAAAGAGTAAAGAATTGACTTACAGTTTAAAAACTTAAGGAATTTTTTATTCTTTAGAACAACATTTATTATACATCATTAAAATAAGGATCAATTATATGGCTAAGCTACTTACTCTTAAAGACGGATTTTTGGATGAACTAAAGGATCTTTTTAGTGCAGAAAATCAGCTCTTAAAAGCTCTTCCTAAGCTGGCTAAAAAAGCGACTAACAAAAAGCTAAAAGATGCTTTTACTTCGCATCTTAAGGAAACAGAAGGACAGGTAGAGCGCCTCAAGAAAATTGCAACTATCTTAGAGGAAAAGCTTTCAGGAAAAACTTGTAAGGCGATGCAAGGACTAATTGAAGAAGGAAAAGAAATAATAGAAGAAGACAGTGAAAATAACGCACTGATTGACGCTCTTTTGATAGGAGCTGCGCAACGAGTTGAACATTATGAGATTGCTGCCTATGGTACAGCTTGTGCGATGTCAGAAGAACTAGGAGAAAGCCAAGTAACTAAACTTTTGAAGGATACATTAAATGAAGAGAAAAGTGCCGATACTAAACTTTCCTCGATCTCTGAAGGTGAAGTTCTTTCAGCGGCTAATACCTCCTTAAATATCGATCAAGAGAATACAAAGAAAAAAAATAACTCCAAAAAGTTAACTCTTTTACCATCACAAAATAAAAAGAAACCAGGTGGCATCTCCAAATTTCTTGGATTGTAAGGTTGCAGAAAGAAAGAACTTCAATTGCGATTAATTAGGAGTAGTTAGTTTAAAACTACTCCTAATTAAATTTTTAAAAGCTTTTGAGCTTAAAACAAGCAATTTTGTTATAATTAGCTGATAGCAAAAGATGAGGAAAATGAATTATTAGGATTAATCCTCAGTCTAAAAGTTTCAGCTACTATGAAAAAATATGTCCGAGAACCATTCCCTGCGCTTTCTCATCTCTTCGGAGCAGGGCTTTCCATCGCTGCGCTAGTATTTCTCCTCCAAAAATCCAATACTGAAAGAGCCACAATTGCTTGCGCAATTTATGGCGCAAGTTTAATTCTACTTTATATTGCCAGCACATTAACTCATGGAGTTCATTGCTCTCCTCGATTGATTTCTTTCTTTGAGCGCTTAGATCATGCTGCTATTTTTTTACTGATAGCGGGAACATACACTCCCGTATGTCTTTTAATAATTCCTGGCTCTTTTGGTTTATCCTTATTTGTCTGTGAATGGATTTTTGCAATTTTGGGAATATATACAATTTTTATGAAACCAAATATATCCAAATCAGTAAGGGTCTTGATTTATGTTATTATGGGTTGGCTATGTCTTTTTGCAATACATCAAATTGTCTCAGCCGTTTCTACTACTTCACTCCTCTTTCTTCTTGCAGGTGGAATGATTTATTCAATCGGATCAATTTTCTTTTTAACCAACAAACCAACTCTCTGGCCCGGTTACTTTGATGCTCATGACTTATGGCATCTTTTTGTTTTAGGCGGCAGTTCTTGTCATTTTGTTTTTATTTGTAATTATTTGGTTGAGATGAGGGCATAATATTGAAATGCTTTTAATATTGGTGCAGCAATATCAGTAGAACTTTCTGTGGAGGATCTTAGCGAGATCGAAAATGTAGCATCACAGATCAAGGTAATAGATGCACGGTATTCTGCAGGCGCACAAAAAATGATTAATCGCTAATATAGAAAATAGATTTGTTAACGTATTTTAGTGTCTATTGAATTTCTGGAAATTGTTTTGATAATTCCGGAGTCATTATTTACTACTTATATTATTTCCCAATCTTCAACAGGACCAGGTTTAATAACAAAAATTGGGTGACTTCTTAGTTGTTTTACATTTTTCAGATTTTTATAAAGCGCACGATCTCGGTTCCAAAGCTTTCGCAAAAGATGATCAACCTCATATTCTAATTGACCTGAAGTAACTGCAATTTTATTTTTAGTGCTGCTTGAAGCAATTTTTTGTGAATTAAAATTATATCCTCGTTGAAATGCTTCATCAAAAATTCCTCTCAAATAATTGGCAATCATTACAGTAGGCTTTTTTAAATTTTGAAAGCGTCGCAGTTGAGGATGATATCTATAGCCATAAGTCTTTCCCTGTAATACTTGTTGCGCAAGAAGTCCTTCGCGCCATACAGCGACAAGTCCCTTTGTATCGAGATAAGCTGGGTGTAAAGACCATAGTCTCATATATTCCTTTTACTTGTAAAAATTTCCCCAGACCATAATTTGCTTAAAAAATCTTGTTTTAATATTTTAATATTGGTGCAGCCCTACTTTTATAGTCCAATAATATTTCGCATTTGTTTACAGGGCTTATTCTTTAAGGCTATAAAAGTAGGGCTGCACCACTTGAAACTTGACTTGACTATCCAACCTTTCTTAAAATTAAACGATAATTAAAATTCTATAATATTATAATTAGCTTTACTGACAAACTTTTAGAATATAAAATTGGTGTTTTGGTGAAAGCCTGGTGCAGCCCTCCTTTTATAGCTTATAATATTTTCATATCCATTTACTAGATATCCTTAATTATTGTTTGAAAAAATAAGGCTGCACAAATATTCCAAAAAAGCTCTGGGGAGGATGATTTCCCTGGACTTGAGTATTGATGCTCATCATATTTCCTTCTTTTTCTTTATTTTATTGTTGCGAGTGTCAGACATTGTGTCAGTTTTATTTTTATTAAATGAGAGGAGTTATTATGAATAATATATACAAAATAAGAATCATTGTGGCCGCGATAGTGGCCGTCTGTTTGCTAAATGTTACTGCATTTGCGCTTTCTGAAGTTGTCACCTTTGAAAGTAAGGTGATTTCAAATTCCGTATCTGGCTCTACAGATAGCACAACTTATGTAGTAACCGGTCCCGGTAACGTACATTACCGCATAGAAGCTGCGCCCGTCGAAATTCAACGTATTCAGACTTTTGTTAAAACAAACCCTGATGCCGTCATTCGATTCAATGGCACCGTTGATGAACTAGGCGGCACTAAGGTATTTCGAGTCAATAATTGGGAACAATCAACTCATACATCCAAGACTACAGAAACTGACTCGCTGGGAAATACGCGTGTTATTGAGAAGACCGAAACACACAGCACACATTAACTGAATTCAGTAATTCGGTAAAACGAAGTTGCTTACTTCGTTCTACCGAACATAATTACTCTATTTGCTGATTACTCTAACTCAGAAATTTATCCCCAGGAAATATAAAGCAAATCTCAGTGAGTTCGAAAGCGTAACATCACAGATCGAGGTACGAGGTGCACGATATTCTGCAGGCGCACAAAAAATGATTAATCGCTAAATATTAATATATAGAGAACAGATTTCATAAAGATTTTTATAATTATTTGATTATATCCGGCTGCCTTGAGGGCAAACATCTACTTATAAAAAAATAAGATTTTTTAGTTTAGAAATCCAAGTAATTATCTATAATTACAAATAAATTTTATTAAATTAGAAGTTTCGATTAATTTTTTATTTCAAGTTCTGGACAAACCAAAAACTTAAGCGTATAAAAAGGTCTGAAATAGGGTAATAACCCATTGCAAGATCAAAAGTTGTACTTTTCCTCCTCTACAATGAGATTACTCCTGGAAATTAATTCTGCATGTAAATGCAATTATATTTTAGGATAATTTTGTGAGCACCAAAATCCATTCGTCAGCGTAGTTAACTTAATAAAATTGTTTTTAGTCTAAATTTTTATGCTGTAGGCAGCTTATTGCCCGCGGCTTTGATTTTAATTTTTTTATTGAAGTTTTTATGCAAATAGTTAACGAAAGTTCGATCCCAAAAGTTATTGATAAAGAAGTACACAGAAACATAAATTATTCTGAATCGCCGATAAGAAAAGCGATGAATTTAAGCAGTGCTTTAAATTCCAACAAAATCGAGGAAGTTTTAAAAATTGTAGAACAAGCAGCCAAGCATTTTGAATTTAATAAAGTAGAAGAAAACTTCAAAATTCTCAATAAGCAAAATCAAGAAGATTTAATTTCGGTTGTCGTGAAAAAAATGGATAATAAGCAAGTTAAAAAACTTGCAGAGATATTTTATTCTGATGCAAAAACATCAATTAATTCTTCCGAAGAAATATATAATTCCATAAGATTATACGTCGATAATTTTAGTAAAGAAAAGTTTAAAGAAGCCAATCAAAATTTGCAAGATGTAAAAAAATCTTTACTAAAAATTGCTGAGCTGGATGAAAAAACCAATCAAATAAAAAATCCGGCAGCTTTAATTGCAGTGGATATTATTTTCAATCGATTTTATTCTCCTAAGTTAAAAGACGAAGTTGCAAATAAAAAGCAGTCTTTTTCTGCGATCAAAACCAGATTAAGTGAAGAAATTAATCATAATCGACTTTCTCTTTTATTTGATCTTGCTGATATAAAATCTGATACAAAACTTGAGCCGGAAACTGCAATGAGATTTTTAAACGCTTGTGCAGAAAAAAAAGCTAGTGAAGCAATGCATGGCGATTCGGCTTTGGAAATAATGAGAATCTTCATCAATCATAAAGGTGATATTAAAGATCTGATGAAAGAATATGAAGTGAAATATTTAAAAGTTGATCCTAAAGAGAAAACAGGTTTAACTGCCCAGAAATATTTTGCCAATGAAGTTTTTGATGTCGATTATGCTTATTTTCAGGATTCGCATGTAACAGAGTTTTTGAAGCTGATTTATAATGATCAATTGCCTCAATTGGAATTTATGAAAAAGTTTTACTACCTTACAAAATATTCCAACTGGGAAGAGATGTATAAATTATTGGATAAACCTGAAATTTCTACAGAGAAAGGGTATCAGAAAATAAAGGTAGATTATAATTTTATAAAAGAAATTTATGAAAATTATTATTCCAGTCATTATGCCAAAGATATTGGAGAAGAGAATTTTGATAATGTTTTAAATAGATCTAAAGAAGAAAGAATTAAGAAAATTAGCGAAGGTGTAAGTAAAATAAAGTCCGGATCAAGTTTATTTGATATTCTAAGACACAGTTATGGAAATACTTTTTCCGAAAGAATGCTTGAACCATTTTTTAATGCTCCGACTTTGCCTCCGCCGTTGAAATAGTAAAAATGGGGAGGGTACCTTTTTTTCTCAATAATGACCGGCCCCATTTTTTCTGCATAAGAATCACTTAGAAATAATATTTATATATTTTGTTTCTTGAAATTATTCATTAACCAAATTTCCACCGCTCTAGTTGCCATTACATCATCTCGATTATAGCTAAGAATCTCATTTTTAATTGACTCTTTTTTCTTTTCATCATTGCATTTTAAATAATCAATATATCTTACAACAGACCATTGGGATCCGGACTCAGACAATTCCCATTGAAAGTTTACAAGGCGCTTGTCTTTGCAGATAACTTTTAGTCCGTATCCGACCAATGGTAAAATTAGGGATTCTTTAATCGGCACTTGAATATCAAATAAGGGAGAATTTTCTCCAAGTAGCCAAGTGACAGTTGGATGATTTTCCATTTCATATTTCTTTGCATAAGACTTAATTTGAGTGACTTCGTAGTTCGTAAAATGAACCAGCACGAGATTGGGGATTCTGGCTTTTAAGTTTTCTATCTCATTAAGAAAAGAAATCCATGCTTGATTATCTGCGCCAGGAGAACCATCGCTCCAGGTATATTTAAAGGCTTGGTTATCATAAGGAGGTTCAATCCAGCCCCAGAGATAAACAGAATTTATATCACCCAGTGGGTTAGCTTCTAGATCGAAATGGACCCATGTGCCTTTTGGTAGATTAAGAGGCTGAACTTGAAACACTTCTCCAGTGAGATAGCTCTTTGCTTGAATTACGGCTCTTGATTTTTTATCAAAGCCTTTAAGGTATGGAACATCTTTAATAATATTAGGATCAGTTTGAGAAAGTTCTAAAAGATTTGTAATTCCTTGTTCCAACAATCCTTGCTTACTTCTTGAATCAATACCATAACAAATTGTTATTTCCTGCTTTTTTTCGAATTGAGGACGACATATTTTATCGTATGGACATTGTTTGCATTTAGAATCACTAAAGTGGGTATCAGGGGGATTATTGGAAGACAAGATTTCCTTTGCATTAGCTAGAAATTTTTCTGTTTGCAGTAGAATACTTTTATCTACTTCTTCAGTGTTTTGATTTCCTAAGTAGACCAGTGCCGGTAATTCTGAGTTTAAAAGTTTTAAATAAGTTCCAAGTTGTAATTTAATTTCTGTGTGTCCGTTAAGCGAGAGAGCTAGCTTTGCATCAGCTACTTGGTAAGTTCCATCATCGGTTCTAATCAGGAAATCTGGTCTGCCCACCAGATTAGCTTTAGGATCAAGAAGTATTGGCTGATATATCACGGGAACACCATTACTGATTAGTTCTTTTGTATGTTCTGCGGATTTTGCTTCTACGTATTGGGGGAATTTAGCGAGAATAGCTTTCTCATGAATAATGCCGGCGTCAGCAATTAATTGTTCAAAAGGGTCTTCTTCTGTTTCAAATCCTTCCGGTGGATAAACATCATACCAAAGATGTCGTGGACAATGTGACCAGGATTTAGCCATACCTGCATCTATCTGTGGTTTCATTTTATTCATGGTTAAAAAGTTCTAATTTAATTCTTAAAAACGAAGCTACATTTTTAAGAATTAACAATAGCCTAAATTGACAGTGATGAACAAAAGAATTTTTAAAATATAAAATAAAGTATAAATATTGGTGCGATCTGCCAGGTATCTTAAAGATAAACTTCCGGGCATAATTTAAAATTGATTTTTTGATTTAAACGATCTACTTTTCTTGAATATGGATCAAAATTTTGAACAAGATATTCCCCTGCCGGCAATTATTATTGGATTTGTCATTCTAATGATACTTTCCCAGCTATTAAGAAAGAAACTGCGACAGAGGAGTCTTGTTCGTCAAGGACAACTGTTAGCAAAAGAGGGTCGGGTTCCTACAGTAAAAGAACGTTTGGCCGGTAATCCTGTCTGGGCCAGTGGTGAGATTGTTTCGAAGGGAAGGAATCTGATGTTAATGATTTGGTTAGTTACCGTTGTGCTAAATCTTACATTCGGAGTTTCTTTTATAAAATCCTTGTCGAACCCGGAGATGAAAACAGGCCCAATAATCATGCTAGGTATTTTTTCTTTATTCGGTATTGGGTTTGCTGCTTATGCAGTGCGCGTCACAATGCGATATTTGCGTTTTGGTGAATCTCGTTGTCGTATCGAAGGTAAGGCCGGAGTGCTGGGAGAGACGATGAGCGGAGTTATTCGCAATAATAACAAGATTGAAGTCACTGGCGATTATAATATCGAACTTCAATGTCTTGAATTTTACGAAACTGGTACTGAAAAAAATCGTCGAACAGAAACCAGAGTCCATTGGCAGTCTAAGCAGCAAGTTCCTTATTCTGGAAAAAGCACTAAAAGTGGAATTCCTTTTTCCTTTGCATTGCCTAAATATCCACCAGAAACAGGCTATCAGGTTGCTCGCGGTAACATCAGCTGGCAACTTACAATCTCTGCTCCAGTTAAGGGAGTTGATTATTCAGCTCTTTTTGTGGTGCCGGTTTTTAAGGTTGATTAAAAAATGGGGACGGACACCCTTTTATAAATTGTGTCCGTCCCCATTTTTTCAATCACAAGTTTTCTTCCAATAAAGCTTCCAGCTTATCAAAAGAACCAGTCCAGCCCATGGTCATTCCTGCCCGTGCATTGATGAAGCATTGTAATTCCTCCGGAGTAAAATTACCGTATACTTCCCAAGTCACAGTAACTCGTGTTTGATCGGGGCCTTCTTCCGTAAGTTTTACAGTTGTCAGCATAGTTTCCGGCCAAGTAGGGGCATGGGGATGGCGGGAAATGTTTTCTTTTTCGTCACAGAATTGTTGAGTGTAAATTAAGGTATCCGGTTTTTGGATCTTGAGATAACTGGCCCTTCCGTACATTGTTGTATCTTTGTTGTTTGTCATTAGATAAAAAGTACTTCCGCCGGGCTCAATATCAGAGCGCAAAAATTTCATTTCAAATCCGGTCGGAGCAAGCCATTTGGAAAAATGTTTAGGATCGGTCCACATTTTAAACATTGTTTCCTGTGAAGTATTAAATGATCTGTTGATAACAAATTTTTCTTTGCCGGAAGATTCTTTTTCCAAATACTCTGCCAAGCGATCCCAAGTAGCATTTCCACCGGCTTTTTTAATAAATTTTTTGGTTTCTTCAGCAGCTTCAGGAGTTGGTAATGCCATGGACATTTCCATTTTAGTTTTTCCTTTCATTTCCGAAAAAAGAACTGTCACTCTAAATAGCGGTGGTCTGTCATCATTGCCTCCATGATCGTAGACCAATTTGGAATGCTCTTCCACAACATGATAAATTGCTTTATTGGGATAATCAGTGCCATCGGGGCCATGCATGGTGTATGCCCAATGTCCGCCTACTTTTAAATCTTTGCTGTGTGTAGTGATCGTAAAACCCCGTGGTCCCCACCATTTTGCAGCTTGTTCCGGATCGGTCCACGCTTCCCAGACAGTTTTGACCGGAGCATCATAAATTCTGGTGATTTTAATTTCATTACTTTTATTTTTTTCGGTCATGTTTTTTGCTCCTTTTTAAGTTATTTTTATTTGCAGTAACTGTTTTTAAATATTCATCTAATCTATCAAAACTTTCTTCCCAAAACGCCCTATAGTGTTCCATCCAATTATCAACCTCTTTAAATGCCTTGGCATTTAATTTACAGGGTCGAAATTGTGCATCCTTTGATTTTGAAATCAAGCCCGCTTTCTCCAAAACTTTTAAATGCTTTGTAATTGCCGGCAAACTCATCTCCTTCATAAACGGTTTTGCCAGATTAGAGACATGTGTTTCGCCTTGAGAAAGCTTAGCCAACAGCGCTCTTCGTGTCGGATCGGCAAGTGCGGAAAATGTTTGGCTTAACTGGTCTAACATTGTTTTAAACCTTTAGGTTAATTAACTAGTTGGTTAAATAATAAAGGGAAAGGGGATTGCTGTCAAGGGTTGTCCCCAATTCTTATACAATTTTTCTTTTAAACGGATACAGTAATTGCCCGAGCAACGTCTCCGGAGGGGCGTCATATATTACACCAAAGCGTTTCGGAGATCGTTTGGGGAAATGGCAGGTGCCGAAGAGAATGTCCCAAATTGGAAAAATTCCCGAAAAATTTTTATCCAATCCTTCTTTATCTGAAGTGTGGTGCCATTGGTGATATAGTGGACTGACTAAGACATATCTAAATATACCGAAATCCCAATTCAGATTGGAATGAATGAAGATAACGTAGAAAAAAAGATATGGTACAATAAGTATTATGCCCTTAATAGAAAAACCTAATGCAACCAAAGGGACTACTTGGCAGACACGTGTAACCAAATCATTTATCGGGTGCATTCGTGCTGATGCCAACCAATTCATAATAGTAGGACTATGATGAATTGCATGAAATTTCCAAAATTTTGGTAGGTGAAACGTTCGATGTGTCCAGTATTCAATAAAATCCGCGAGTAAAAGAATTTCAATGGTTTGTAACCAAAGCGGCTGTCTAGAAATTGGGCCAAATCCTTGATAAAAAGAGTTGTCTAAAGTGCGACCTTGCAGAAAAAATAAAAGGGAAAGCGTACCTACTAATATAACATTGGTAAAAAGCCTTGTGCACAAAGGCGTAAAAAACCAGTATAAAAAGTTAAGATACCGACTGTCATTTCTTTGCGGCTTGTCTTGTGAATGTGAAGGAAACAGTGTTTCCAGGGGAATCAGAAATACACTCACAATCAACAAGGTACGACTTACTTCATATACACTAGGTATAAATGCCACATCGTTTATTGATTTAAGATCTATTACAAACATGTTTTTAAAAATAAATAAACGTGTAATTTTCTGATTATTATCTGACAAAATAAAAAAATTATATGATAGGCATCAGCTCTGGTGCTCTAAGTAGTTTGAAAAATAGATGGCAAAGAAAAACTACTTTTTTTATAAGGGGTTTTAAAGCTTTCTTTTAGTAATTTACGCATTTTTAAGTGTGTGTGGAGATGGCATAAGATATAGTTTGCCTGGAAAATATTTGGACCATAAAGTGTGTTGTAACAGTATTTATTTAAGAATTATTTAGAAATATTCATAATAAGTCTTATTGTCTTTACCTCTTGTGATTAGCCGGCAGCAACTCCAGAAATTGTTGATGGAAAGGTATTATATAAAGAATGGGGACAGACATCTTTTTTTAAATGAGGATATTCCGATTCTTTCATTTTTTGAAAAGGATCTAATCAATTACTATGTAGTCAAAGATATTTAGTTAGGAAACTATTTTGTTGGTTTGGCAAAAATTAAAATCCAATTCTTCTTGTTTTTGGTGCCAGAGGCTTTTGAAGCTCTTGGATAATTTGTATAATAACCTTTGAATGTTCATCTGTTCTAGCTTCCAGGATTTTTAACTTTTGTGCTAAAACTTCATTTGAAAGCAAAAGTTCTCTTAATTGAACGAAGGATCGTATAATTTGTATACTTACAGCAATTGCCCTATCGCTTCCAAGAACTGCGGCTAGCATTGCTACTCCTTGTTCAGTAAAAGCATATGGCAGAGATCGTCGACCTCCATATTCTTTTTTGATCCCAAGTTGTTTTTCCAATTCTCTAACTTCTTCTATAGTCAATTGAAACATGAAGTCATCTGGAAATCTTTTCTGATTTCTAAGAACAGCTTTGTTGAAGTTGTAAGTTGTAACCTGATAAAACTTTGCAATGTCCGCATCGAGAAGAATCTTATGTTTACGAATAAATAAAATTTTCTGTTGTATTGTTTCAATGGGAATTATTTCAAATTTCATTTGTTACCTATTTAGTTTAAAATACTCTATTATTATAATGACTTACAAACTTGATATTCCAATTTGGAATATCAAGTTTGTAAGTGCTTGAGTTCACTACCACTTGTTTAGTTCCTATTATCGCTGGATACTTACCCTCATAGTGCCTGGATATTCAAAAAAAGAAGTATTTTCATGAAAAATGAATATAAAAATGTTTTGTGGCATAAAGTGTGCTGTAACAATATTTATTTAAAAATATGAAATTATTTAAGAGTTATTTAGAAATATTCATAATAAGTCTTATCGTTTTTACCTCCTGTGATCAGCCGGCAGCAACTCCGGAAATCGTTGATGGAAAAGTATTATATGAAAGATGTGCCAGCTGTCATCAGCCTGATGGACAAGGTGTTCCCAATGTTTTCCCGGCACTTGATGCCAGCCCTTATGTAGTTAGCGACAACGTAGAGAGATTAGCTTCAATTATGCTTTATGGCATCAAGGGTCCGATTAAGGTCAGAGGCCAGGAGTTTAATTCCATGATGTTGCACTTCGGATATCTTAGCGATCAACAACTATCAGCGATTGCTACTTTTATCCGCAGTTCCTGGAGCAACAAAGCAAGCCCCGTAGATCCTGCTGTATTTGCCAGAATGAGAGAAAAATGGGGAACAAGGAAACAATTTCAAATTTCAGAATTAGGGGAAGAAGAGTAGAGTTATTCTTCTTATTGAAATTTAGTCTGCAGTGATACCTTTAATTTTAAGAATATCTAGTGGTTGATTGCAAATAAAGTCCGCTCCGGCAGCTAAGAGTTCTTTTTCTTCTCCGTAACCATAAGCAACGCCTATTGCCAATGCAAAATTATTATTTTTAGCAGCAAGAATATCTTGAGAATGATCTCCAATCATCACACTATGATCAGGAATGATTACTTCTTCCAGGATTAATTTTTCAAGTATCTGGGACTTAGTTCGATAATTACCGGAATTATCTGGGCCATAGGTATTAATAAAATATTTTTCTAACCCCAATTCTGAAACCATTCTTCTAGCTGCAGTTTCTTGTTTAAAGGTGGCAATATAGAGATTGAATTTAAAATTCTTTAATTGCTGAAGCACATTTTCAATATCGGCAAAGATAATTGCTTCTTTAATGCCTTTAGTTTGGTAGTATTCCCGATAAATTTTACAAGCCTCTTCTACCAACTTCTCATCAGAAGTATTTAACAGATTGCGAAATGCATCACTCAGAGCAAGCCCGATATATAATTTAAATTTGCTGAAGTGAATTTCTTTTTCCAAGCCTAAGGTTTTAATTACATGAGCAGTAGAATTAAAAATCCCCGCCTGGGAATCAACAAGAGTTCCATCGAGATCAAAAATTATATTATTTATTGTTTTGGCCATCTGTTATTTGAAATGTTAGAGCTAATTTTTACATTTTTTAATAAATTCAAAAAACAACTTTTTCCAGGGATAGCTTTCATCAGTTAATAATTCCGGATGAGCTTGAATTCCCATGACAAAAAAATCATGTTGTTTCATTTCTACTGCTTCGATGACCCCATCGGTAGAATGACCAACAGCAATTAGTTCCTTAGCTAAATCTTTGATTGCCTGGTGATGTGTAGAGTTAACTGGAACTAAATTTCCTGAGTTTAAGATCTTATACAAATAGGAATCTTCTTTAATTATTAGATCATGAACTCTTTTAGACCTTTCTCGCAAATATTTCTGATGATAAGTGGCGGTAGGTAATTGAGTTGGTAAATCTTGATAAAGCGTTCCCCCTAGAGCAACATTTAGAATTTGAAGGCCACGGCAAATTCCGAGAAAGGGTTTCTTTTTTTCTAAGCACCATTTTGTAAGTTTTAATTCTAATTGATCTAAGTTAGGATCAATTTTGCCGCATTGGGGAATTTTTTCTTCATTATACAACTTGGGATCAATATCGTGTCCACCGGGAATAATTATTCCTGAACAAAGTTGAAATAATTCATAGATGTGATCCTGATTATCAAGTGGAGGAATAGCCAGAGGTAATCCTCCGCTACTTACCACGGCTTGGTAATAAGAGGTCCTTTGTTGAAAATAAGAAAGGTTATTTTCAGTTTCTTCATAAAACGAAATACCGATTATTGGCTTGCTCATAAGTGTAATAATGATTTAAATATTTGTGCTAATAAGTTTCTTATATCATAATTACAAAATGTTTGCTTCGGAGCTAATATTTATGACTCAAAAAATATCCACATCTAAGTCAAATAAGAAAAATGACAAATCTCGTTGCTGGTGGTGTGGAAACGATCCCATTTATATAAAATATCACGATACCGAATGGGGTGTTCCACTAAAAAATGATCAAAAATTATTCGAAATGCTGGTGCTGGAAGGTTTTCAGGCAGGCTTAAGTTGGATTACGGTCCTTAAAAAACGGAATAATTTTCGCAAAGCATTTTATAATTTCAATCCAAAAAAAATGGCGAAAATGACAGAAAAAGATTTTAAGCGCCTGCTCAATGATGCCGGGATAATTAGAAATCGATTAAAAATTTCCGCAGCCAGAGAAAATGCCAGAGCCTATCTGACCGTAGTAAAAGAATTTGGTAGTTTCAGTAAATATCTCTGGCAATTCACCAATCATCAAACGCTAAGAAATCCCCAAGGAACAGTCAAAGGCAAAATTCCTTCAAGATCTGCCGAATCCGATGCCATGTCCAAAGATTTGCGTAAACGAGGATTTAAATTTGTCGGAACAACTATTTGCTATGCTCATATGCAAGCAACAGGAATGGTTGATGACCATGTTAGGGGATGCTGGAAATATAAGAAATA